>JANLTU010000212.1:0-27686 GCA_031363085.1 Gammaproteobacteria bacterium | reverse complement strand
CCAGGCCGTCGCGTAAGTCCGCTGCGCGACACCGGCGGGAGCACCACGCTTCGGGCTACGCCCTCCGCGCGGGGCTCCCGAGCTTACTCAGCGGACAATTCATGTGCTACAGAACCGGACAGATCTATTTGCTTCTAACACGGATGGAATAATTATGGCGGCATAGCGATGGTATAGCAAAGCCCAGCACTGAATCCGGCGCCCAGGATTGGCAATGATATTTTTGTAGCCATCGTTTGTCATGCCATGGCGCTTATTTATTTTTAGACCCGATTCACGGTAACCTGCGAAGGCGAGGGCGGCGTGGAGAGGTCGGAGTGATGTCGACCTCGATCCGATAGTGTGGCATCCATTTTTCAGGAGCAGCGCGGTTACGGCAGTAACGGGATGCCGAGCGAGCGTTCGAGCAGCCAGGCTGTGCCCAGCAGCGCAATCAAGGCCGAGCCGGGGGCGAGCACGCCGCGCACATACGGCACGCGCCGACGCAACGCGAACAGGGCGGGCACGAGCAGTGCGATAAATCCAAGCTGCGCGAGTTCGACGCCCAGATTGAAGCCCAATAGCGCGGTGGCGAGTGGTTCGCGCGCCAAGCCTAAGTCGGTGAGCGCGCCGGAAAATCCAAAGCCGTGCATCAAGCCGAACACGCAGGCGAGCGTCCAGCGTTTTGCGGTGAACAGCGGCCACACGTTGTTGAGCGCGGCGACGATGATGGACGCCGCGATGGCGGACTCCACCAGCAGCGAAGGCAGTTGCAGCAGGTTAAACACCGCCAGTGCCAGGGTGAGCGAATGCGCCAGCGTGAATGCGGTGACAACTTTAGCGATGTCGATGAGCGCAGGTCGCAAATGTTCCACGTAGCGCCATGTGTTATCAACCCGCCGCAGCACGGCAGGCAGCAGCAGCGCAAACAAAAACAGCAGGTGATCGAAGCCGGCTACGATGTGGTGCATGCCAAGCGCAATATAGCTGCCGAACCCCGACAGCGCCGTGGCGGTCCCCAGCGAAAATTTTTGCGCGCGCGTGTCGGGTGCGAACACGGCGCTTTGCGTGCTGCCATACGCGTTCAGGCGCAGCAGTCCGCGATGTTGCGCGTCGAGTTCAAATAGCAGTTGATAGTCGATAGTCAGCGCGTCGACGGCGCGCGCGCAGATGGCATTAAAACGTAGCACCGCGTAGGCGCCGTCGCTGTGCTGGTCGATCAACACGTCATGTGCATCGATCTGGCACGTCGCGTCCGCCGACTGAAATTGCAGCCGTGCGAATGTGTAGTCGAAGATGCGCGTGCGGGCAGCGCGCACTTCGCCCCAGGTGAGCGCGCCGTCGCCATCGGTGTCGAGTGTCAGCGCAAAGTCGAGGTCGCGTAACGCGATGTCCCAGGTGCCGGTGAGCTGTGTTTGATTCACGTCGATGCGCAAATAACTGTCGCTGGATTTGTGCGCGCACACCGGCAGGCTCAGAAGCGACAACAGCAGTGCGCCTGACAGTTGTCGGAAGCAGTGGCGTGGCGGCGTGCGGTTCATACCGTGATCGCTTGAAGGCGTGCTGCGAGCGCACGCAAGCACGGATCTTCGATCTGTGTGTGCTCCAGCCACTGCACGACACGCGCCGCCGCCTGAGGTTGATGTGCGGCGAGCGCGGCTTCGAACAGGATGCGCGCATCGGCCGGTTCGCGCTGGGCTTGCCAGTTTTCCTGCGCCAAGGTCAGTGCGCGCGCGGCGTTGCCTAGCAGTTTTAATGTAAATATCGCTTCTTCGCGCACGTGCAGCGCAGTGCCGCGTGCGCGCGCTTCGGCAAAGCGCGCGCTGAGCGTGGCAATCGTTTGCGCGCTGTCGGTGGCGTGCAGTTGTTGCCGGGCGAGCGCGTAGCGCAGCAGCAATCCATCAGCGCGAGTTTTGTCACGCAGCAGCGCGACGACCTCGTGAGCGCGCGCCTGATCGAGCAGAAAATCCGCGAATGCGGCGAGCAGATAGGCATCGTTGGGCGTGGCCGCGAGCGCGTCGCGATAGTGTTGTTCGGCGGCGGCGTTATTGCTGCCGGTGCGCTGCGCGAACTCGGCGAGCAGGCCGTCCAGCCACGGCACGAGTGCGGGTTCGGCACGCTGCGCACGCCACTTTGCCACCTGCGTATACGCGCGTGCAGCATGACCACTTAAGCTGTCCACCGTCGCTATGCAGGTGTCCGCAATCACGGCGCTGGCGGCCGCTGCGAGTTGCTCGCAGTCCGCGCGTGCGGCCGGTAATTCGCCGCGCGCTTGATAGACGGTGGCACGCGTGAGCCGCGCCTGCGCGTGCTGCGGTTGGCGTTGCAAGATAATGTCAAGATCGAGCAATGCAGCATCGAAGTCGTGCAAACTCTGTGCGGCGGTCGCGCGCAACAGTTGAATTTCTGTTGGCGGTTGAGCTGTTTTTGACCACGGCGCCAGCACCGCTTGCGTGTAGCCCAGATAGCGCGGGTCTGCTTGACTGCGTGCGCGCTGCAAGTAGAGGCGCGCGAGCGTGGCTGCGGTGACCGCATCGGTGGGCCGCTGCGCAAGTCGCGCACGCAAGGCCAGCAAGCGTGCATCGTCGGGGTTGTGGCGGCGCACGGAACTGCGTTCGAGCACCTGCGCGTCGTCGCTTGGCAGGAAGGGTTCCGCCCGGACGGTGTTGCTGCAAAGTAGCGCGATCAATAAGTGCAAGGCGATGTGCATGCGGGTGTTCTCGGGGTTCGGGTTGGAAGTGCGTGCTCGGACAGGCGGCTGAACCCAGCAGGTCCAGCCACCTGTGAGCTTTTTCATCACATCACGTCGGTGACTTCAGCCACGTCGGACTGCTCGACGCGCACCGTGTCGATGTCCCACGGTTCGCCGTCTTCGCTGGTCGCGGCGATCATCTTTTGCACGTACGCCAAGTACGTGGGTGCGACCGCCTCGTCGATTAGGGCGGTGGCGTTGGTGTCGCGATTAGTGCGATCCCCGCAAGCCGCCAGCGTCAACGCGACGCCCAAAAAAAACACAAGCTTGACTTTAAACATGAGCGTTCTCCTTGAGCTTAGTTGGGTGCGCCGGGCAGTGGGTCGAGCAAGTACGGAAATGCGTCGGTGAACATGCTGTCGTTCACCAGGGCGCCGTCTGTCAGCGCTGCATCGCCGGCCGGAGCATCGGCCGCAACACAACCCACACCGAGTATGCACAGCTTGCCGATGACCACGCGCAGCGCCACGTCGACGATATCGTCACCGGGGCGTCGGCCGTTGGGGAATCCGGCGGCGTCGCCACCGATCACGCCCAGATTGTTTTGCGCGCCTTTCGCTGCGATAGGCGTGGTGGTATTGAGCCGCAACAGTTCCGACGCCACCACGTTTTTAGGCTGGTTTAAACCTGGCACCCCGGTCAGGAACACGGCGACCAGATCATTGCGCGGGAAATTGGTCGGCGCTTTGGCGATGGGGAACAAGATTTCGATCAATGCCGGCAGCGTGGGATGGGTCACGTAGTCGGCGAACTGCGCATCGTCTTTCGGCTTCGAGGCATTGAACTTGTTTTTGTCTTTCAGGCCGATGACGACTTCGTTCACCAAAGGCATGCCCAGACGCGAGACCTGCACCCAGGGTCCGCCTTCGAGCGCGGGTTTGTCGAAGTCGGGCGTGCTACGCAGCAGGCGGCCTTGACGGACGCTCGCCGTGGTCCACGCGCCGATCACCGGGTCGCCGTTGGTCAGACAACTGGAATGGATTTCCAGAATCAGGGAAGTGACATTCTTGTCATCCAAAGAATCGCGCTCACCGTTGACCGGCCCCAGTGGATTGGTGTTGATCAGGTCGAAGGTCTCACCGAGATTCACCACGAACGGGTCTTTGCGCTGGCCGACGAACACGCGCCCCGGCAGGTCGCAGCCAGGTAGCTTGACATTATAAGTGTGCGCCTTCGCATAAGCCGCGTAATCGGGGATGGATTTATTGCCGATGTTGTCGACCGGTTTTGCAAAGCTGCTCGCGCCGCTGTCCGCATTCACGACGGCAGCGTGTTTGCCGCTGCGTCGATCACCGCGCACCAGGCTGATGCGGTAGCTTTCCTCGACATTTAAAGCCGCAGTGTTGCCGACGCCGATGGCGCCGGAGTTGATCAACGGAATCGAAACTTTCTTGCCGCCGATGTCGAGCTGCGTGTCTTTCAGCGTGTTGTTGAAGCGAAATTGAAAAGTCAGGTCTTCCTTCGCGTCGCCGTTGTTGTCGACGTGGATTTCGTAGAGGGCGTCGGGGTCGAGCATGAAGTAATTCGGCCCGCCGTAAACGTCTTGCAATGGCACGTAGTTGGCCACCAGCGTGACATAGCCGCTGCGGTTTTTTTCATAGCTGTTGAACATGTAAAAGTCGGTGCCGTCGACCTTCGGCATCTCGGCGATGAAGGGTGCTTCGCGATGGCTGGAGGCGTGTGCGCCAAGCATCGGTGCCGCCAAGGCCGCGATGGCCAGGGGAATGGCTAAACGTCTAAAAGCTTTCATGTTGATCTCCTGTGGAATGGAATGAACGTGTGTTCGAGGAGTACTACGCAGCGCGCCGCGCCGCTGGATGTGGCAGTGGGCGTGAAAATTTCCGACATCCAAAACGCTGATGGCTGCGTAGTAGATGTGAGGCACTGCGTTTGTCAGTCGAGGTCGGGAACGATGGAATTTGTAGCCAATGTTGCGTACGCGCCGCGTGATACCTATGTGAGTCACGTTTGTTATAATCGCGCCATGCAACAACTTGAAACTAAACCCGCTGCGCCCGTCGCGCCCTGTGCATTGCCCGGCAACGAGGTGGACGACGCACGTTATCGTGAATGTATCGCGCGTATCGCCCAAGGTGACCAACGCGCGTTGGCGCAGTTGTACGACGCTACCGCCGGTCGCGCGTATGTACTGGCGTTGCGCGTCACACGTAACGCACAAGATGCCGAAGACGTGGTCGAAGCAGCTTATTTCCAAATCTGGCAGCGTGCGGACCAGTACGACGTGCAGCGCGGCCGCGTGCTGGCGTGGGTATTGACAATTTGCCGCAGCCGCGCGCTGGACTTGTTGCGCCGCCGCGATCACGCCGAGCTGCACGATGATCCCGGTGCATTGGCTGAATCAGGCGATGAGCAAGCCACCGACCCGCAGCAACTGATGGCGCTGTTTCAACGTGACAGCGCGGTGCACGCGGCGCTGTCTCAATTAACCGGCGTGCAGCGGCAACTGGTCGCACTCGCCTTCTTGCGCGACTTCAGTCACCAACAGATTGCGGAGCAGCTCGGAATGCCGCTTGGAACGGTAAAAACGCATATTCGCAAGGCGCTTGCCGCATTGCAGGATGTGTTGCGGAACGCCCGAGTCGATGGAGGAAGCTGAAATGGGTCAACGCGATTTGCATGAGACGATTCTGCCGAATGCGCTCACCGACGCGCTGCTGGAAGCGCTCGCGCCGGTCGCGCCACCAGACAGCCTGCGCGCACGGCTATTGGCGCGCGTCGCACAAACCGGCAGCGTGCCGGATTTCCGTACGCTGCGTGGCAGCGACGGCTGGCGCATATTGGCGCCAGGGCTTGATTACAAGCTGCTCGCCTACGACGAACACGCCGACAATAAGTCCTTCCTGCTGCGCGCCGCGCCCGGCAGCGCATTCCCCGGCCACACGCACGCCGGCGACGAAGAATGCATCGTACTCGAAGGCGAATTCAGCATGGGCGACCTGACCCTGCGGGCCGGAGATTTCCATTTCGCCCCACGCGGCTCACAGCACCCCGACGCACACACCGGCAGCGGCGCACTGGTGTACCTGAGCGCAAGTGCCCGGGATTATCCGCAGGTGGTGCCGTAAAAAATATTCGGCGGCACGAGTCGCAGCCGCTTCGGCAGAGATCTGATTCAGGCGGCACTAAAGCCGGTTAATCGGAGCAAAACACCTGGAGAGCCAGTTCTTGACCACACTTCGATTTGATTAAGAATGTTCACAATCTGGACCCCACGCGGACTTAACGCATAGCTTACCGTTCGTGGATAAGTGGCAAGCGGCGACTTATCGATTAGCCCTCGCTGCGTAAGAGCGCGCAGGCGCTCTGTGAGCACTTTTGGGCTGATGCCTGGTAATAATGTGACCAGTTCCCCATGGAGTTTTGGCGCAGTCAAGAGGTGCCACAGCACGAGCGCATTCCAGCGATGGCCAAGAAAAGTCAGCCAGTCTTCAACGGGACAGTCGCGTGGACTGAGCCGCCTGGGAATATCCAGTGCAATGCGGGTATGTTTGTTGCGGGTGCGCATGATCTAGCTCTTACCATTTGGTTAGGACTGACGCGGCGTGATTTTATACGCTTCGATCATGACGTCATTCAGGAGAGAATTCCATGTTCAAAGTTAACCTGCCGCAGGACATGAACCAAACGTTTGCCCGCGCCTTTAATACGCGGGATATCAACAACCTTATGGCGCTGTACGAAGAGAAGGCGCTGTTGCGCATTGATACTGAGAAAACTTTCGTAGGCAAGGCAGCCATTTCTGCTGAGCTTGCGAAGCTGTTGAGCATGCCGGGCAAAATGTTGTCGCACAATAATTTTTGTATCGAATATGGCAACATCGCGCTCCTCCGCGCCGACCACGCCATCGTGGATGCCGACGGAGCAATAATTTTTTCCGGCAGCTCCGCCGAAGTCCTACGCCAACAGGCCGACGGTACTTGGCTCTACATCATTGATCATGCCATGGGCTCTGCGTTACCGCGCGTCGACGACAGGCGATAGGCAGTGTTGTTGCCAGCAACAGGTGACTGACGCGCTCAGTTCATGTGCCTGCAAAGCTTTGTTCATGGGTGGCAACGTGTGGATCGGGGTTGTTATTGTCCGATGCCGTCAGTGTTTCTTCCTTTGACCACGCATTGCTTCCAGTTTCGTAGCCAGAGCTGGTCAAAACAACGCAGGCTGCACCACGATATCGGCAACACTCGCGTCGACGCTGCGCTCGTATTGCACCCAGGCCATGGCGGCGCTGTCGCCAAAACGGGCAAGACTTGGACCGTGGCGTTGGATGGAGTCAGTGCCGAAACCGCCGATTGCGAAGGCTTCAGTCCACGTGCCGTTGACCAGTTTGCCAAGGCCAAGGGCGTGGTTCACGTAATTACCGCCGTAGCTAGTGCCATTCCATGCGTACAGGATGGACCCGCCGGCCGCAACCATGCGTGGTTGAATGAAATCATCGTAGTAGTAAGTGCCTGCCTGCCAGTTTTGTTTTACTGCGGTCAAAGATTGCCATTGGTTTGATTGTGTCTGTGCAGCCACAAGCGCATTCGATGCGAACCAAGCGGCTGAGTGCTCGCTCTCACCGCCGATGCTGGCAAATTCAACGCTACGCTCGGCGAGCTGCTGGGGCGGTGTCCAGGTTGTGGCGCCCAGTGGAAGCACAGCCGAGTACATCTGCCCATTATTGATTCTCCAGTACAACGCAAAGCTTCCTGAGGTTGTGACCTGAAGTTTCAACAAATTGATAAGCATTGGGTTCGTGGTCGATATGGGAGTGGGAATGGGAGTGGGAATGGGAATAGTGTTTGCCCATGTGCCATCATTCCATGTCTTTGTCATCAAGCTTGCGGAGTTTGGCGTATCGGAGGTGTTCCAAGCGACCAGCAGCGAGTTGTTTTTACCGGTAGCGATTTCAGTAAATGCAGGGCCATAAGTATTATGTGCGATGACAGAATCGGCGACCGACTTCTGCCAGACACCGTTAAGCATTGTGGCAAGTGCAACCGAGCGGATATCGCCAAACGGCGACGAGGCGGTTTGAATCCAGGTGAGGGCATAGCCGGTTTTATAGGCGGTGAGCGCTGCGTTGTAGTCACCCAGGTGGATATTATTATCGTTAGCGCGACGCGGCGAAGGATCCCACTGTCTGCCGTCGAAGGTGCGCAAATTCACTCCCCATTGGTCGCCCCACAAGACTGCGAACGTAGTGCCGTTGGACGCAACGCGAATCGATGCCTTGCTGATGCTGTTGTTGTCCACTCCTGGGTCCGCAAGATCGAGACGCGTTGCGGTTGACCAAGTGCCCGTCTGGCGAATAGCGCCATACAAGACCGTGTGACCATCGTCGTAATGTGGCCAGACCACGAGCAAGTCACCACTGGAGTTCGATGCCAAAACCGGCGTATCCGCGCTGCCGCGATACTGGTTCACGGCAAGTTTTTCCGTAGTGTTGGGCGCTGCACCAGGGCGCCTGATCACGACATTTGACAAGTGATCGGCGGCGTTGGCCGCGCTTTGCGGTGCTGTGTACCAGAATCCCGATGGGCTGGTGGCGATAGTAAGCGGTATACGCCACATATTTCCGTGCCGCAGTGGTAATACGGCGACGGGGGTACTCCATCGACTCCCGGAGGTCTCTGTCGCGAACGATTGTTCCTGAAATACACCAGATGTATATCCGGAGACGCTGTAAGCGAGTGCGTATTCATTCGCGCGGGCCGCAAGCTTGTACCACGAAGCGCCTTGATACTGTGCGGACGGGAGGGGGAGAGGTGTGTCGACTGACCACGCGCCGGCAGAATAGATTGCGCGAATTACACCAGTATTGTTAACCCAGGCACAGGCAAATCCATTGTCGCTGCCAATGATTTCGGCGCTGCCAAATGAATACTGGGCCGATGCGAGCGGCGACGCGGTACGCCATGCGGCGGTACCGGTTGCATCTACGGAATAGTGGCTCGCCAGCAGTTCAACGGCAGCGCTGGTATCGTTTTTCGTGATCCATACTGCGGCGAACTCTGATTTTTTTGCGGCGAGTGACGTCTTGGGGCCAGGTGTTGATGGCGGATTCTCGTTAGTCGTCGTCAGCGTTACAGGAGTGCTCCACTGCGTGGGCGTGGTGCGCATATCGAAGACGCTAACGCGGATTTGCTCAGGCCAGGGGCTGGTTGATCCGGCGGGATGGAACGTCCAAGACAGCGCATGCCCGATATCGTTCGAAGCCATCTCTAAATTCCGCAGATTGCCATCCTCGATAGCGATGGGGAGCGGGCCACTCCAGGTTTGGGTGTCGTTGCGATAAACGTTGGCTCGAATACGAAAGGAACTTCGAGGCACGCTTTTTCCGTCGCCAGAATCAATCCACGCGCTAACGTAACCGCTCGCTCCACCCATCACATAGTTGTCGGTGTACCCCAGGCTGCGGATGAATCCGCTGGCATCGTTCGAAAGGCCGATCAATTCTGGTCGGGGAGACCAATCATTGCCGGAGAACATCCGTGCATAAATAGCATCGCCATGCCAATTGACCAAGTACGTCTGTCCATCGGTGGCAATCCCGACATCGTTCGAATAGGCCCAAGAACTTGGCTGATCATCGTTCAGCCGGCGTGCGGTGTTCCACGGCTGTGGCACATTGGGGGTGTAGACGCGCGCGTACAGTTCAAGTTCTTGGCTCCATACCAATAACAGCGTTCTACCGTTCGATATCACGCGCGGATGTGGATCAATCCTATCCGAAACCACCAGCGTTTCCTCTGCAGACCACGTCTTCGCGACGGCGTCGTACACAGAATACAGCGCGCGATAGCCGCTTCCGGTGTGTACCGACCATGCTGCGATCCCGGCACCTTGATTGGTAAATGCGATCTGTGGCATCAGGTGCGATGCGTTACTGATGACATTTTTGGAAACCACTTCTGCATTGACGGGGAGGATCTTGACCGATAGTGGCGTCGGTGTCGGTTGTGGGGTCGGCGTGGGCGTGGGCTGTGGGGTCGGGGTGATGATTGTTTGCGTGTCGTTCGGGCCTGTCACCAAATCATCCGGTGGCTTATCGCTACTTGAGCCGCCGCCGGAACAGCCGGTGGCCAAGACAACGCCAATGACCATAACCGCATGTGCAGCGTGTCGCAGCGATTCCTTCCAACTGCGTACATACAAATTTTGTAACAACGGGTTCCGAATTGTGCGTTCCATGCTGCCCCCTAAGTGTTGCGGTGTGTTGATTAATACGTCCGGCGGATTTTTCTGGACGCGCAGACATTACATTAAATTGGTGTCCGCAGTCACCGCTCCAGCATGGGCTGCACCACGCGCGATTTTTTAGCGCACCAAGATTTCCCGCGCACGAGCGCTCTTGAAGCATCGGCGGCATGGCGCGCACCAATGCAGCGCGTACAGGGCATTGATGCGTTCAATTTGGCGCAGCGGCGGTGTATGTGTACGCCATCTCCGCTTGAGTTTTTCCCTGATTTTATAGGTATTTTGTATTTTTCCTGCGCGCTGGCACATGGCTTGCTGAATGGCTGGCCACACGCGGCGCAGTGGTGCGCGCGGAAACAGGAGTTGCGCAAATGAATTTTCGCGAGTTCAAACAGGCTGGCCATTGGCCGACCTTGCTGGCGGCATTTTTGTATTTCGACATCAGCTTCATGGTGTGGGTGGTGTTGGGGCCACTGGCGTTGTATATCACGCAAGAACTGAACCTGCCGATTGAGGACAAGTTCACCATTGTTGCGATTCCAATTCTCACCGGTGCTTTTTCGCGGTTGCTGCTGGGTGCGCTTGCCGATCATATCGGACCAAAACGCACCGGTCAGCTTGCACAGCTCATCGTTGCTTGGGCGCTTGCCTATGCGTGGCTGCTCGGCCTGCACAGCAAATTTGAGGTGGAAGTGTTCGGAATTTTCTTAGGTATCGCGGGCGGCAGTTTCGCCGTGGCGCTGCCGCAGGCGAGCCGCTGGTATCCGCCCAAATATCAAGGCATGGTGATGGGCATCGCGGGCGCGGGCAACATGGGCGTGGTGCTTGACTCATTGTTCGTGCCGTGGATTGCGGAACACTACGGCTGGCAATCCGTGTTTGGCGCGTTGCTGATTCCCATCGCCATCGTATTTGGGTTGTACACCTGGCTTGCGAAAGACGCGCCGGATCGTCCCACCCCCGTGACCTTCGCCAATTACGCCGTGGTGCTCAAGGACGCAGACACGTGGTGGTTCATGTTCTTCTACTCGATTACCTTCGGCGGATTTGTCGGCCTGGGCAATGCGCTGCCCTTGTATTTCAGTGCTTGGTATCACGTGTCCGGCGTCACGGCGGGCCTGATGGTTGCGCTGGTGGTATTCGCCGGATCGTTGTTCCGTCCGGTCGGCGGCATGGTGGCCGACCGCATCGGCGGTATCCGGGCATTGCAAATTTTGTTCATGATCGTATCGCTGAGCTATCTCGCCATTTCATTTTTACCGCAGGGCGCGGCGCCCGATGCGCAATTGCTCGCGGCGGCGAAAGTTGGCGGCTGGGGTTTATGGGACATGCCCGGCATCGCGTGGTTTGCGGTGCTGCTGTTTTTTGTCGGCGCCATGGCCTTGGGCATGGGCAACGGTTCAGTGTTTCAACTTGTGCCGCTGCGCTTTCGTAAAGAGATCGGCGTGATGACCGGGCTGGTCGGTGCGGCCGGCGGGTTAGGTGGATTCGTGCTGGCAAAAACCATGGGGTGGTCAAAAGCCACAACCGGTGACTTTGCCCTGGGCTTTTGGATTTTCAGCGCACTGGCCCTTGTCGGACTGATCGGCATGGTGCGCGTAAAACAACGCTGGCGCACGACCTGGGGTGCAGTGTCGGGGGCGCGGGTATAAATGCTGAATTGTGGATGCTGAAGCGCGCATGCAGGGGCAGGTGCAACGCGCGTTATACTTCAATATTCAACATTCAAAATATAGAGCGCTATGCCTCTCCAGACCCACATCGGTTTTTTCACTAGCACCGGCAAGCGCGACCGCAACGAAGATTTCGTCGCGGTCTACGAACCAAACAATCACCGGCTGCTGACGCAAGGCATTGCGTGCGTGATCGCCGACGGTGTGGGCGGACACGCCGGCGGGCGCGTGGCCGCCGAGCTGTCGGTGCGCAGTTTTCTCGATGCCTATTTTAGCTTGCCGGAAACGCTGGGTGTGGAACACGCGGCGGCACGCGCGTTGTCCAGCATCAATCGTTGGATCGTGACGCAAGGTCGCAACGACCTGGCCCTCAAGGCTATGGCCAGCACCTTTAGCGCGCTGATTTTGTGCGGACGGCGGGCGCACGTGCTGCACGTTGGCGACACGCGCGTGTACCGCCTGCGCGACCGGCAGCTCGATTGCCTGACGCAAGACCACACCCATCAACATCCCAATCTTAATCATGTGCTGTACCGCGCGGTGGGTCTGGAAGACAACCTCCGCGCCGATTATCAGGTGCACGCGCTGGAAGTTCACGACCGCTATGTGTTGTGTTGCGACGGCGTGTACGAGGCGTTGCCACGTCGCGAATTTCTTTCTCTGCTCGCGCGCCGCAGCGATCCGCAGGAAGACGCGCAACGACTGGTACAAGCGGCGCTGGATGCGGGCAGCAACGACAATGCCACGGCGCTGGTGCTTGATATTATCGGCTTGCCGGACTCGGATCAGGCCGATCTGGAGCGCGTGATCGAAGCGCTGCCGTTAATGGAACCCCCCAAGGTGGGCGACCAAGTCGACGCGTTCGAGATGCTGGAAGAAATCTTCAACGGACGTTACAGCCGCCTGCTCAAGGCACGCGACACGCGCGACGAACGCATTGTTGCACTGAAGTTTCCGCAGCCGCGCGTGGCGGACGACGCCGCTTATCGGCGTGCCTTCGTGCGTGAAGCATGGATCGCGGCACGTGTGCACAGCCCGTTCGTGATCAAGCTGCTGGAGCTGCCGCCAGGGCGCCAAACGCGTTTGTATTCAGTGCTGCCGTACTATGCCGGCAAGACGTTGGAGCAACGCATCAGCGGTGGCAGTAAAACTAATCTGACTGAGGGTGTGGAGCTTGGCATTAAATTATGCAAGGCGGTCGGCGCACTGAATCGCTTGCGTATCGTGCACCGCGATATCAAGCCCGACAACATCATGTTGGAAACCAACGGCGGCGTGAAACTGCTGGACTTAGGCGTCGCGCGCCTGCCCAGCATGCATGAGGCGCCAGATGAAGACATTCCCGGCACGCCCAGCTACATGGCGCCGGAACTGTTTGCCGGTGAGCGCGGTGACGAACGCTCCGATGTTTACGCGCTGGGGGTCACGCTTTACCGTCTGTTCAGCGGCGGCCACTATCCCTGTGGCGAAGTCGAGCCATTCTCCACGCCGCGGTTTAATAAATGCGTGCCGTTGGCACAGCATCGTCCCGACTTGCCGGCGTGGCTGGGTCACACCGTGAGCAAAGCCGTGCATATCGACAAGGCCGCGCGCCACGCCGACACCATGGAGCTTGCCTTCGAGCTGGAAAACGGTTTAGCGCGCGGCGGCGGCAATGTCCCGCACGTCAAACGTGCCCTGCTCGAACGCAATCCGGTGTTGTTCTGGCAATTGATTTCAGTGGTGTTGCTGATCACTTTGCTGGTTGTTCTCGCCACGAAGTAGGGGTGGACTGAGCGCCCCGAATAACAAGCGTGCATTGATATTGTCTTTACCAATACATTAGAAATCGTTAACATTTTAATGTTCGCATAATATTGCCGATTTACCGTAAGCAAGGCGCACTGATGGAAATTTTTAAACGTCATGGTCGCCATCATCGTTTGGTGTAGTTCGCAGTGAAACCATTGTGGTGCTTATCCGTCACAGCCCTGGTCGAGCTTTTCAGGCAAGCCATTTTTTAAGGAGAAGAGTTGTGTCAACGTTCAAACGTATCGTGCTATCAACATTAATGCTTATTACTGTTGGCGTAATCAGCACCGCCATCACGAGTTGCAGCGGCAACGCAGCGGCGCAGGCCGCCCCCGCCGGCTCGTCCGACCAGGCCCATACTGATCACGCTGATTTACTCAAGGCGCACGATGCCAAACTGGGTGATAAGTCAACACCTGGTAGTTTGATCGCTTTAACAAGCAAGCTGTCCGATGATATTGGCATCATGGCCGATAGAATATTAGCCATGGCGCGTGAGATAGGAATAATGGCAGACAGAATACTGGTAATGGCGGACAACATCGTTAAGGTGATCGACTCGCAGACCCAGGCATCTAAAGACATCATTAAATTGGGAGCAGATCTTGCACTCAAGATCGACACTATCAACGCAGCGGGCAGGGGGACATCCGGTGTGACGTTAACCGCTCCCATTTCTGGGAGCAACGCAACGCTCAGTGTGCCCCCGGTAATTACCTACAGCAACGCCGCACCAACCACCAAGTATCAACTGCTGGTGTCTAAAAGTGCGATGTTTCCCAACGGCAGTACCGTAAACAAGCTGGTCGATACCGCCGTAGGTTCCACCTCATCATTGGCTACCGCTTGGAGCCAAGCGATGAGTGATTTATCAGTTACTGCAAATTCCCAACTTTACATCGCAGTGCGAAGCGTCGATGCTAGCGGCAATCCGTCGGACGTATCCAACAGCGCCTTGCTGAATATAAAATAACCGGGCGCTGAAGTCCGCCGCCGCAGCAGCGCGTGGTGCCGGCGGTGGGTTCTGGCATCGCTATCGCGCGCAGTACACAACAGGGAGTCTTAGGTGGAATCAGAGCGCTATCTTCGCGGCCTGGAAAAATTAAAAGAAATCGATGGTCTTGCCGGAGAGCGGGTTATTGAAGCGCTCAAAGATATTGCTCCCGATTTTGCGCGCTACATCGTCGAGTTTCCGTTTGGCGATGTTTATTCGCGCGGCGTGCTGTCACTCAAAGAGCGTGAAATAGTCACGGTGACCGCGTTGGCGACCTTGGGCAATGCGCAGCCGCAGCTAAAAATTCATATTCATGGGGCGCTGAATGTCGGCTGCAGCCGACAAGAGGTGGTGGAGATCATGATTCAACTGGCCGTATATGCCGGCTTTCCCGCTGCGCTGAATGGCGTCTTTGCCGCCAAGGAAGTCTTCGCCGAACGTGATCTGGCGGGGCAGGTGAATTGAGCGTTCTCGATGCCGGAATGCCCGCCCCGCTTACGGCCGTTCCGCGTACTGTGGGTTTGAGTCGCAAATTTCAAACCATTCGGATTTTGACGCGACAAACACATGTGCAATCGGCGTCGTGGGAAGTTTTGTGTCCAACGTGCCGACGCGCAGGCGCAGCAGCTCGGGGGCATGTTCTCGTTTGCTGAACAGCGGCGAGCCGCAGTTTTGACAGAAATGACGCCCGACGCCGGGCGCCGAGTCAAACTTCTTGATCGCCTGCGCACCGGTAACAATATGCAGGTCTTCGGCGCGCACCAGGGCGACTGCCGCAAACGCCGAGCCGGTCGCTTTACGGCAGCGCGAGCAATGGCAGAGCAAAATTTGGCTGATTTCTCCCTGGAGTTCGTAGCTCACCGTGCCGCATAAACAGCTTCCATTGATCATGACCTGCTCCTGTGGTTGTTAAGTATTTCCGCTCGCCGGTTCTGGCATCCCCATCGCGGTGATGTGGTAGCCGGCGTCAACATACAGCACTTCACCGGTGATGCCGCTGGCGAGATCCGAGCACAGGAAGGCGCTGGTATTGCCGACTTCTTCGATGGTGACGTTGCGGCGCAGTGGTGAGTTGCGTGCGCCGTAGTCGAGCAGTTTGCGAAAGTCGCTGATGCCTGACGCCGCCAGCGTGCGGATCGGTCCGGCCGAGACGGCGTTGACGCGTATGCCTTCCGGGCCCAAACATTGCGCCATGTAGCGCACGTTGGCTTCGAGGCTGGCTTTGGCCGGGCCCATCACGTTGTAGTTTGGCAGCGCACGCTCGGCGCCCAGATAACTTAACGTCAGCAGCGCGCCGTTGCGGCCCTGCATCATGGCACGGCCCGCTTTGGCCAACGCAACAAAGCTGTAGGAGCTGATGTCGTGCGCCATGCGCGAACCTTCGCGGGTGGCATGCTCGATATAATCGCCTTCCAGCTCTTCGCGCGGTGCAAACGCAGCCGAGTGCACGATAATGTCAAGACCGTCCCAATGTTGTTTCAGGTCGGTGAACACGGCGGCGATCTGTGCGTCGCTGGCGAGATCGCAGGGCAGGGTGAGGGTGGAGTTGCATTCGCGGGCGAAGCCTTCCACGCGCTGTTTGAGTTTGTCGTTCTGATAGGTGAACGCCAGTTCCGCGCCTTCGCGATGCATGGCGTGGGCGATGCCCCAGGCGATCGAGCGATTGCTGGCGACACCGACGATCAGTGCGCGTTTGCCCTGCATGAAACCCATGGACTTTCCTCCGTCGAATTGGAACGTTCATTGTAGTGAACGCGCCATCAATTGGAAATCGGCTTTGATTTGAGGTCGGTGAGGATTTGTCTTGCGCAATTGACACCGCTGCGCACTGCGCCTTCGAGCGTTGCCGGGTAGCCGGTGGCGGTGTAGTCGCCCGCCAGCCACAGGCCGCGCACCGCTGTGGCGTTGGCAGGTCGCAACGCGTTAATGCCGACACGGCACGCAAACGTCGCGCGTTTTTCGCGGATCACCATCGTATTGTAAGCGGCCGGCCATGTGGGATAGCAGCGGGCGACTTCGTCGCGCACGCGCTGCGTTAATTCCTCGTTGCTTAAATCCATATGTGCGCCGCGCGCGCTGATCACCGCTGCCATCAAACCGGGTTGATCGCAGTGTGCACGGTCGATCAGCCACTGCGTGAGCGTGCCGGTGAAGCCGACCATGTCGGTGTGCAGCGTGATGTGCGCGGGATAGCGCAAATACACGGTGCAGATCGGTTCGTAGTGCAGTTGCTCCAGCTTGCGCGCGATGCTTTGCAGAGGCGCATGCGGTGCGAGTAACCGCGCAGTGGCGTAGGCGGGTGTGGCAAGCACGACGTGCTCGCTGCTGTGCAGTTGGTGCGTGCTGGCGAACGCTTCGACGCAGTTGCCGGCGAAGCGCAATGTGTTGATGCGCTCACCGAGGATGACGCGGCCGCCGTGTTGCTCGATGAATTCCAGCGCGGGTGCCGGAAATGTTTGACCCAGATCAGTTGCGGCGAACAGCAGGTCGCTGTCGGCGCGCCGCTGCGCGAAGGCGTCGCGCAATACCGCCAGAAATACCTGCGCAGAGGCTTCATTTAAAGGGGTATTCAGCGTGGCCAGACACAGCGGCTCCCACAGACATTCGATCAAGCGCGGTGTTTGGCGATGTTGCGCGAGCAACTGCGCCAGGCTGATGTCCTGCGCCAGTTGAAACCGTTGCCAAGCCAACGCGATGCAAAAGCGCAATGCGCAATAGCGCTCGTGGGCAGGGATGCCGCGCGCATTGAGCAAGGCGGCGAGCAGATGTAGCGGGGCCGGCAGAGAGGGTGCGGTGAGTGAAAATTCTTCGGCAGCGGTATGCATGCGCAGGTGCAAACGCCGTCGCACCGGCTGTGGCGCCCGCACCACGGCAAGCAAACGCAAAGTTTCGCGGTACGCGCCGATCAGCAAATGCTGGCCGTTGTCGACGCGCTCGGCATCGAAGGCCACGCAACGCGCGCGTCCGCCCAGTTGCCGGGTGGCTTCGATCACGGTCACGGGTATCTTGTGTTGACACAATTCAATCGCGGTCGCAAGCCCGGCCCAGCCGCCGCCGATGACGGTGACGTTAGTCATTTTTCAACACCGTAGGGTGAGCGGTGCCCACATCTACAGATGTCCTGCCAGATAGCGTTGTTTCTCGCGCCGTGCGGTGGACCATGCGATCCAGAACTTGCGCATTCCTGACAAGCGCGCACGCTGTTCCAGCACATGAAAGCCGTCGCGTTCAATCGCCGTGAGCGTGGCTGAATAGACCGCCGCCATGATCAGTCCGCTGCGCTGTTTATAGCGGTCAATTTCGGGCAGCGCGGCAAATGCGCGTTGGTAATAATCGCGCGCCCGCTGCGTCTGGAAGCGCAGCAGCGCAATCAACGCGTCGCTGCTGTGCTGCGCGTGCAAGTCTTCGATATTGACATTAAAGCGCGCAAGTTCATCGCGCGGCAGATACACGCGCTTGAGGGCGGCGTCTTCACGCACGTCGCGGATGATGTTGGTGAGCTGAAAGGCGAGGCCGAGCTGTTCGGCGTAGTCCAACGTGCGCGGGTCGTCGTAGCCAAAGATGTGCGCGGCAAGAATGCCGACCACGCCGGCGACGCGGTGACAATACACGCGCAGCGCGTCGAAGGAGGCGTAGCCGACGTGATCGAGGTCCATCGCCATGCCGTCGATAATGTCGAGCAGGTGTTCCTGCGGCAGTTTGAAACGCGGAATGTGGTCGGCCAACGCGCGTGCCACCGGGTGTTGCGGCACGCCGTCGTAGATGCGCGCGATCTCGTCTCGCCACCACGCCAGCTTGGTGCGCGCGACCGCGACTTCGCGTACTTCGTCGACGATGTCGTCGACCTCACGACAGAACGCGTACAGCGCGGTGATCGCGCGGCGTTGCGCGTCGGGCAAAAACAAAAAGCTGTAATAAAAGCTCGATCCGCTTTTGGCGGCACGTTGTTCGCAGTATTGATCGGGGGTCATTGCGCCATGCTACATTTTCCCGTCGCGCAGCGTCAGCACCTCATAGCCGTCTTCGGTCACCAGAATCGTGTGTTCCCACTGCGCCGATAACGAGTGGTCCTTGGTGACCACGGTCCACGCATCGGGCAGTTCACGGATGCCCGCCTTGCCGGCGTTTACCATCGGCTCGACCGTGAAACACATGCCCGGCACCAGTTCGATTCCCGTGCCGCGCTGGCCGTAGTGCAGCACTTGCGGCTCTTCGTGGAACACGCGTCCAATGCCATGACCGCAATACTCGCGCACCACCGAAAACTGATTGGCTTCGACAAGCTGTTGGATGGCATGTCCGATGTCGCCGAGTTTCGCGCCAGGGCGTATCGTCTGAATGCCTTTAATCATTGCCGCGTGCGTGAGCTCAACCAAGCGCCGCGCCAGTACGCTCGGTTCACCCACGTAAAACATGCGACTGGTGTCGCCGTGAAAACCTTCCTTGATGACGGTGACATCGATGTTAAGGATATCGCCGTTTTTCAGCAGCTTGGGTCCTGGAATGCCGTGGCATACCACATGGTTCACCGAAGTGCATATCGCCCCGGTAAACGGTGGCTTTGAATCGCCTGCGGTATAGCCGATGGTGGCGGAGGTGCAGGCTAACGGACCAAGAATATATTCGCGGCAGATGCGATCAAGCTCAGCGGTGGTGATGCCCGGTTTGACGTGGGCTTCGATCATGATCAGCACTTGCGCCGCCGCACGACCGGCTGCGCGCATAGCCGCGCGCTCGGCGGCGTTTTTTATCGTGATGTTCATATTGCGCTGCGCAGCATCCATAAAAATACTCACTCTCCAAAAGAAATCATGCCATGCCGTTTCCCGGCATTATGAACCCAACACGCTGGCAGAAAAACCCACTTTTTGAAAATAGCCTGCCGTGGCATGTTGCGTGGTGCGGGGAGTATTGGTCATGCGCGTCAAGCGCAATGGGCCAGGTATTGATAACAGCGAATGCCGGGAATTTTTGGGCTCGGCGCTACTGCAACAAAGCACCACGGGTTAGCAATCCGCTACTTTTTTTCAACCTAGAAACGGCAGTTGAACGGCGTGCGGAGTGCGATCCGTTAGGTGTAGGGCAAGGCGCAACGAGGAGGAATAGCGCGCTATTCCGACGAGGTGCAACGCTGCCATGCGCCTAACGGGGTGTGCTCTGCGCGTCGTAGCGGACCTCACCCTGCGGGTAAAGTCCGCTCGAACCATAAACTTCAACTGTTCCATGCGCTTGATTCTGCCTTGGAGCGGTCAACTGCCGTTTCTAGGTTCAAGTTTCAACGCCGCCGAGTTAATGCAGTAGCGCTGCCCGGTCGGCTCCGGGCCGTCGGGAAACACGTGGCCCAGGTGCGCGTCGCAGCGGCGGCATAACACTTCGGTGCGGCGCATGAACAGGCCGCGATCTTCTTCGGTGCTGATGGCGTCGGGGCGTATGGGTTGGAAGTAACTGGGCCAGCCGGTGCCGGAGTCGAATTTTGAATTGGCGTCGAACAGTGCGTTGCCACAGCAGGCGCAGTGGTACACGCCGGCGTCGTGGCAGTCGTGGAAAGCGCCGCTGAAGGCACGTTCGGTGCCTTTTTTACGGCAAATATGATATTGCTCGGCAGTCAGTTGTTGTTGCCAGTCAGCGTCGGATTTTTGGATTTTTTCGGTCATGGTGTGGGGCTCCGTTATCAAATGGTGGGTGTGTTACGGACGGCCAGCAGACGCGGCGAGCAAGGGCGCTGCGGGAACCTCGCGCCGGAGCCAGCACGACAGCGGGCGCAAACGTTGCCGGATCAGCGTCAGTAATGCACGCACCTTGGCCGAGGCGTGCTGGCGGCTGGGGTAGGCGGCCATTAAGTCGAGCGGCGCCGGTGTCAGATCCAGTGTGATCCGCATCAGCGACCCCTCGGCGAGTTCGGTTTTACAACTGCCTTCCGCCAGAATCGCAAAGCCCACGCCTTGTTTTGCAGCCGAACGCGCCATCTCACCGCTATCGACGCGATAACGCGCAGACACCGGAATCCGCAGGCTTTGGCCCGCAGCGTTCACAAAAATCCACGGGTTGCCATGCAGCGCGGAAAGTGTCGAGATGCAGGGCAATTTTTTTAATTGTTGGACGCTACGGGGCAGCGTGTGTCGATCCAAAAGCTGGGGCGCGGCTACCACGCAACTGGGCATTGAGAGCAACGGCTGCATGACCATGGAGCTGTCGGCAGCGGCCCCGCGCTGCAAGCTGATCGCAACATCGACGTCATCGCGGGCCATGCTCAGATCGCCCAAACGCGTGTGACACTCGACCTGCAGGTGTGGATGCGCAGCACAAAATTCGGAAATCACCGCGCCCAGAAAGCGCGGGCCAAATTCACTGGGTAAGCACAGTTTCAACACGCCGCTGAAGTGGGTCTGGGCGTGCTGTAACTCGGCCTCGAATTGCAACAGGTTGTCCATCAGCGCGTGCGCCCGGTCATACAGCAGTTGCCCGGCTTCGGTGATGCGCAGATGGCGGGTCGTGCGCACCAGCAGACGCGTGCCCAAGCGTGCTTCCAGGTGTGACACGTAACGACTGACGTTGGAGGTGGGCATGGACAAGGCGCGCGCCGCAGCCGCAAAGCTCCCCTGCTTGACGACCGCGACGAAGGTTCGCACCTGATTCAAATCCAGCTTGCTGCGCATGATTATCCCAGTATCGGTAACTGACCATTTCAGAAATTCTATCTTATGCCCATTTTGTTGCCTGTGTAGTCTGTGTTGATCAACTCTAAAAGAGATGGAAACCACATGAAAACAACCGGCCATCAGGCAATAGTCACCGGCGGCGGATCAGGAATCGGGCTGGCGATTGCACGTGCGCTGCTCGCGGCGGGAAACCAAGTCACGCTCATCGGACGCGACCCGATCAGACTCGCCGCTGCGGTCACCGCCCATCCGGGGCTGAAGTTTCTGGCGGCGGATGTGGCGGCTCCCGCCGGCCGGGCGGCGTTGCTGGAGCACGTTGAACGGCAGCTCGGCGACTTGAGTATCCTGGTCAATAGCGCCGGGTTAATGCGTCCGATTAGTCTCAGGTTGGCCGGAGCCGCAGAACTGCTCAACGAAGAAATCATGACGAATCTGGTCGCGCCCATGCAGTTGTCCACGCGGCTGTTGCCGCGTTTGAGCGCGCGCAAGGCGGCGGCGATTATCAACGTAACGACAGCATTGATCTATGTGCCCGCTGCGGCCCTACCTGCATATAGTGCGTCCAAGTCCGGTCTGCACGCTTTCACGCGTGCGCTGCGCTGGCAAGTCAAAGACACCAATGTGCGCGTCATCGAGCTGATCCCGCCGCCGGTGGAAACGGCGATGTCGAAAAATTTCCCCGGAGCCAAGCTGCAACCGGAAGATGTGGCCCAGGCGTTAATGCGCGGAATCGAGCACGATGTGGCCGAAATTGCCATTGGCCAGGCAGGTCGACTACAAAGCTTTGCGCGCTGGGCGCCAGGTCTCGCCTTCAAGGCGGTCAACAGCATGACGGACCAAGTCGCTGGCCGAGCAACACCATGAACATCGTGATTATCGGCGCGGGCACCGCCGGTGCCGCCACGGCCATCGCGCTTGCGCAACGCGGACACGCGGTCAGGGTATTTGAGCGCCGCAAGCAAGCCAACGATATTGGGGCCGGTGTGGTGTTGTGGCCCAACGCCAGCTTCGTGTTAGCGAAGTTAGGGTTGTTGCCGGAGGTGGCGAAGGTCAGCGCAGTGCCTCCCTGCATGAAGCGCTTCAGTCAGGCGGGTGAGCTTCTCAGCGCGCTGGACATCAGCGCGTTGGATCGCGCGATGGGTTTTGCCAGCCACGCGATTCTGCGCCGTGACCTTCAGGCTATTCTTTTAGAAAAAATGGCGCAGCTCGCCATCCCCGTCCAGTACGGATTTGCGGCGCTTGATATGGTGCGGGATGCGCGCAGCGGCAACGCGCAGGTGCGCTTTGAGAATGGTCAAACCCACAGCGCCGAGCTGATCGTGGGGGCCGAGGGCCGCATGAATTCCATCGCCAGACGTTACGTTCACGGCGACAACACGCCCGTCTACCAAGGGTTTGTTAACTGGGTGGGGACGGCGGCGGGAGGCACCGACTTGGTCGCGGATATGTCGATTCAGGATTATTGGGGTCGTGGTCAGCGCTTTGGCATCGTGCCGGTTGGTCGAGGCAAAGTTTATTGGGCCGGGGCGCTGGCCGTGCCGGTGCGTGAAGCCGTCGGCCGTGTTGATTTAAAAGTCGAGTTGAGCGCCCTGTTTGGCGGCTGGGCTGATCCGGTTGCGAAGCTTATCGCGCATAGCCACGCAGATGCCATTCGCAAAATAAATATTCACGACCTGGAACCGATAGAGCGCTGGCACAAAGACAACGTGCTGGTGATCGGCGATGCCGCGCATGCGCCGTTACCGACCTCGGGCCAGGGCGCTTGCCAAGCGCTGGAAGATGCTTGGCATCTGGCGCAATGCTTAACTGCGCAGCCGCTCGATCTGCCTGCCGCGCTGAGCGCGTTTACGCAACTTCGACTGGAAAAAACCCGCGCCATCACCGACGCGGCGCGACAGTTTGCGCGCGCGCTGTTCAGTCTCGATGCGGAAACTTGCCGGCAGCGCAACCAACAAGCACGCCGCGCCGACGCGCAGAAAACCATTGCGGCGATGGCGGCCGGATGGGGCGCGGGTTTGCCTTTGTAGAATCCGCCTGGATTGCTTGCCTAAGAGCCTGTTCAAGATCGTCCTGGCGGGCGTATTGCGGCGTTAAAATCGAACTCACGACGGCATGGATGCAGGAGGTAGAGCAACGCAGGAGCAGTTGCCGAAAATACTCACCTACTGCGTGTAGGCTGCGTTTTTGAGTTCGATTTTGCCTAGCACTGCATCCCGCCAGGACGATCTTGAACCGGCTCTTATGTCACGATCATCATTACACCACCCAGCAGAATAGCCCACGACACCACGCGGCGAAACCACAGGTTGTTCACTTTGGCGTGCCAGTGGCTGGTGCTCCACAGCGCGACGATCAGGAAGGGCGCGGAGACGGCCATCATGTCCAAAATGTCGGGGGTGAAGGCGCCGTTGACGAGGTAGCTGCCGGTGCGTATTACGTTGGTGGCGAGAAAAAACGCCAGCGCGTAATTGCGAATCAGCAATTTATCGTCGTAGGTCGACAGTAGGCGCGTCATGGCGATGGGGCCGCTGATACCGAATAAAGCTTGCGAGGTGCCGGCGGCGACATCGAGCAGGCGCTGCACCGGTGCGGGCATACGGATACGCTGCGGCGTGATCACCAGAAACGCGCCGAAGGCGAGGATGGCGACCGCCAGCGCGGTGCGGAACAGCTCCAGCGAAAATCGACTGAATAAGTAAAGACCCAGCACCGCGCCGACACTGGCGAACACGACCATCTTGCCGAATTCTGCCGGGTTGATATTGCGCGGCGCGCGCCACAGGCCGATGACGGCAACCAAAATTTGTGGCAGCACCGAAAAAATAACCAGGGTTTTGGCATCCATGAAGTAATTCATGATCACCAGCATCAGGATGGTGCCGGCCAGTCCAAACACGATTTCAAAAATATAGGTGATGACGCAAACAACAGTGAGCAGGGCAAGCAGCAGCATGGGCAGTGTGAAGTCAATCTTAAGGATTGGAAAATGATTGCGAACCGCAACGCGTTACAATGGGTCGAAGAATACACCTAAATATCGCTATGATTCGGCCGAAGTTAAAGCATGGCGGAACCTTTGTATCAGGACATAACTAATGTGTAACAACCAACAGCGTATTTGGATCATGACCCTCGCAGGATTGCTCGCCTTGCTGCTGGCGGGCTGCGCGGCCAACGTCGGAAAAGCCGTCAAAGTTTCCGAGCAGCAACGCGCCAAATACGATGCGTTGTCGGTTACCGATGCGATTGTGTCGCTGGAAAAGCGCCTGCGCGAAGCGAAGCAAGCCAACATGCCGTTGTTTGCCCCCAACTATTTTCTGGAAGCCTCCGAGGCGTTAAGCGAGGTGCAGAAATCAGCCGCAAGAAAGTCCAAAAACGAGTTGATCAGCGACGTTGCGAAAGGCGATGCGATTCTCGACAAGGGCGAGGCGATGATGGCAATTGTGCAAAACCGCTTTGCCAAGGAGATCGAACTCAAAGGCTTGCTGGACAAATATAACGCGGCGGGAATCTACCCGAAGGACTACGAAAAAATCCTTGGCGATTTAACCAGCTTGATCGAAAAAGTGGAGCTGGAAAAAGCCGATAAAATCGACAAGGATAAAGACGACTTGATCAAGGCGATGCAGGCGCTGGACATTAAGGCGGTGCAATACACGGCGTTACATGCCAGTGAACTGATCAATATCGAGACCAAGAACAAGAACGGCGACAAACAGGCGCCGGCCACCTTGGCGTTTGCGCTGGAAGCCTATAAAAATGCTGAAAATCAGATCGCGCAGACGCCGCACGATGAAGAGACCGTCCAGCGCGTCGGTGAAGAGGCGCTGTTCGCCGCCCGCCATGCGCGCAATGTCAACGAGCACGTGATGATGTTGCAGAGTCAATTTAAAATATCGGTCGAGTCGATTGCGTTGCAGCATGAAGGCCATTTGCTTGATATCGCAAATGGCCTGGGGCGCAAAGACCTGCGCGACCAACCCATCGAACAACAGGCGGCAGCGCTTGCGGTTGCAGCCAGTCAGTTGCTGCAAGCGAACGAGGCGCAAGCAAGGGCAAACACCAAGCCGGTGGCGGAGGGCGATAAAATTCAAGAGCTGGAGAAAAAACTAAAAGAGGCCAACGAAAATCTGGAGCAGGCCAACGGCGTGATCGCCGCGCGCGACGCGCAGATAAACATGCTGAACGTCACGATCACGAGCATGGACGGTCAAGGCAAGGCCCCGGCTGAATCCAAAGCTAGCGGAGTTGGAACGCCGAAGGCGGCGGAAGAAAAAAGGCCGGGCGCCCGGCGTTAGTCCGCAATCAGGCAAAGGTATCGGCAGGCTTGGCGAGGGTCGCTGCTGCTAATAATTCGTAGTCATTATTCGTTGCCCCGTTCTGTGGCAAGCTAGGCCATAGCATGTAAACGAGGCTGACAACATGACGATTTCAAGCCACACCACCCGACTGTCCATCTCCGGCATGACGTGCGCCGGCTGTGTGTCGCGCGTGGAAAGTGCACTGAAAAACGTGCCGGGAGTTGACGAGGCGTTGGTCAATCTGGTTGAGCGCACGGCGCAAGTGCGCGGCGCGGCGGCGACAACCGCGCTGGTTGCCGCCGTGAAGGGCGCAGGTTATGACGCCGCCGAAATGATCGGCGCGCAGGCTGAGCAGGATAAAGAAGCCGCTGAGGCGGAGCACTATCGTGCGTTGCTGCGCCAGTCGGCGGTCGCGGCGTTGCTGGGTTTTCCGTTGATGTTCATGGACTGGCTGGGTGTGATGCCGCATCTGCGGGCTGGTGGGCAAGTTTTCTGGATGGCGGTTGCGGCGATCACGCTGGGCGTGATGGTGTATTCCGGCGCGCGTTTTTACACCGGCATGTGGAAGTCGTTCAAGGCGCATAACGCCAACATGGACACGCTCATCGGCTTGGGGACCGGTGCGGCCTGGGTGTACTCGACGCTGCTCACGTTCTTCCCCGAAATGGTTCCCGAAGAGGCGCGCCACGTGTATTTCGAAGCGGCCGCCATCATCATCGCGTTGATTAATCTCGGCTCAGCGCTGGAAACGCGTGCGCGCGGCAAGACTTCGCAGGCGATCAAACGGCTGATCGGTTTGCAGCCCAAAACCGCGCGCGTAATCCGTGACGGCAAGGAGCTTGATATTGACATTTCACAGGTCGGTCTGGACGACACGGTGCGCGTGCGCCCCGGCGAAAAAATTCCGGTCGACGGCGTCGTTATCAACGGCCATTCGAGCGTGGACGAAGCCATGCTCACCGGCGAACCGATGCCGGTGGAAAAAAAGCTCGGCGATCACGTCACCGGCGGCACCCTCAACAAAACCGGCGCGTTTTTGTTTCAGGCCAAACGCATTGGTAAAGACACGGCACTGGCGCGCATCGTCGAGCTGGTGCGCCAGGCGCAAAATTCCAAACCGGCCATCGGCCGCCTCGCCGACAAGATTTCCGCGCTGTTCGTGCCCAGCGTATTGATCATCACGGTGCTCACGTTTCTGGCATGGATCAACTTCGGCCCGCAACCGGTCGCAAGTTACACGTTGGTGGCGACCATGACGGTGCTGATCATCGCCTGCCCGTGCGCGCTGGGGCTGGCGACGCCGATCTCGATCATGGTCGGCGTCGGCAAGGCCGCCGAGTACGGCGTACTGATCCGCAACGGCGAAGCGCTGCAACAAGCCGGCAAGCTCACCACCGTGGTGCTCGACAAAACCGGAACAGTCACGCTCGGGCGCCCGGTGGTGACCACGCTGCTGCCGATGCCGGCATGGAACGAAATTTCCCTGTTACACATCGCCGCGAGCGTGGAAGCGGCGTCGGAGCATCCGCTGGCGCAGGCGCTGCTCGACGCAGCGCAAGCGCGCGGATTGGAGTTGCTGCGTATCGAAGGGTTTGCTGCGGTGGCGGGTCATGGCATCAGCGCACGTGTCATGCAAGCGGGGCGGGAAGCTGCCAGCGTGTTATTTGGCAATCGCAAGCTAATGGATCAGCATCACATTGATGTCGCCGCGCTTGCACCGCGCGTCGCTGAGCTGGCGGCGCAAGCGCAGACGGCGATGTATCTGGCGGTCGACGGCGCGCTTGCCGGCGTGGTCGCGGTGGCCGATCCGGTGAAAGACGATTCCAAGGCGGCCATCGCGCGGCTGCACGCGATTGGTTTAAAAGTCGTGATGCTGACCGGCGACCAGCTTGCCACCGCGCGTGCGGTGGCAGCGCAAGTGGGTGTCGATGAAGTCATCGCCGACGTGTTGCCGCAAGACAAAGCCGCCAAGGTGGTGGCGTTGCAACAACGCGGCGAAATCGTTGGCATGGTCGGCGACGGTATCAACGACGCCCCGGCGCTGGCGCAAGCCGACGTCGGTTTTGCGATTGGCACCGGCACCGACGTGGCGATGGAGAGTGCGGACGTGACATTAATGCGCGGCTCGCTGCATGGCGTGGCCGACGCCATTGCGGTGTCGCGCGCCACGGTGCGCAACATCAAGCAAAATCTGTTTGGCGCGTTTGTCTACAACCTGCTGGGAATTCCAGTGGCGGCCGGCATCTTGTACCCGCTGTTCGGCGTGTTGCTGAACCCGATGATCGCCGGCGCCGCGATGGCCATGTCATCGGTCACGGTGGTAACCAACGCCAACCG
>JANLTU010000086.1:0-2101 GCA_031363085.1 Gammaproteobacteria bacterium | reverse complement strand
TCGTCGATGGCTTGAGCAAGGCCGGTCTGCAACACGCGGCGGTGCAAGGCTATGCCAGCCCGCGCCGCCTCGCAGTGTTGGTGTCGAATCTAAACGTGACGCAAGCCGACAAAGAAGTCGTGCGGCGCGGCCCTGCACTTTCCGCCGCGTTCAAGGCAGACGGCGGCGCGTCGCCGGCGGCGCTGGGGTTTGCCAAATCCAATGGCGTAAAAGTCGAGGCTCTGGAAAAACTCGAAACCGCCGAAGGCGCTTGGCTGGTTTTCCGCAGATTGGAAAAAGGTCAAGCTGCGGCAACTTTGATTCCCGGCATCGTGCAAACCGCGCTCGATGCGTTGCCGATCCCCAAGCGCATGCGCTGGGGCAATCTGAGTGTGCAGTTCGTGCGTCCGGTGCACTGGGTGGTGTTGTTGTTCGGCGATGCGGTGCTCGATGCTGAGATTCTCGGTGTGCGCGCCGGGCGTGAAACGCGCGGCCATCGTTTTCTGCATCCTGCCAAGCTGTATCTCAGTGCGCCGGCTGCGTATGCCCCGCTGCTCGAAACCGAAGGGAAAGTGCTTGCGGGTTTCGCTCAGCGCCGCGCAGCCGTACGCGCGCAAGTGCTGGCCGCCGCCGCGCAGCTTAATGGCACAGCGGTGATTGACGACGCCTTGCTCGACGAAGTCACCGGCATGGTCGAGTGGCCGTCGGCGGTTACCGGCAATTTCGAAGCGCGCTTTTTAAGCGTGCCCTCCGAAGCGCTGATCTCGACAATGAAAACCAACCAGAAATATTTTCACGTGGTCGACGCGCACGGAAAACTGCTGCCGCACTTCATTACCATCGCCAACATCGAAAGCCGCGACGTGGATGCGGTGCGCGCCGGCAACGAACGCGTGGTGCGTCCGCGCTTCACCGACGCGGCGTTTTTCTGGGATCAAGACCGCAAGCGCAAGTTGATTGACCATCTGGACGGTTTGAAGAACGTAGTGTTCCAAGCCAAGCTGGGTACGCTGCATAACAAGGTGCATCGCGTGGCAAGCTTGGCGACGTATATCGGCACCTACATAGGTGCGAATCAGGAGGAGAGTCGACGAGCGGGGTTGTTATCCAAGTGCGATTTGCTCACGCACATGGTCGGCGAGTTTCCTGAACTGCAAGGCATCATGGGACGCTATTACGCGCAACACGACGGTGAAGCGCCGGACGTGGCGCAAGCGTTGGACGAGCAATATATGCCGCGCTTCGCCGGCGATGCGTTGCCCGCCACCCAGGTCGGCCAAGCCTTGTCCCTCGCCGACAAGATCGACACGCTGGTCGGTATCTTCGGCATCGGCCAAGCGCCCAGCGGCGACAAAGACCCATTCGCCCTGCGCCGCGCCGCGCTGGGCGCGATGCGCATCATCATCGAGAAGGAGCTCGATTTAGACCTGAAGGAATTGATCGATTACGTAAAAGATAAACAGCTAGGCGACAAACTGGTGGTCCAGGACGTCGCTGCGCACGTGTACGACTTCATGATGGAACGTCTGCGCGCCTACTACGCCGATGCCGGTGTGCGGGTTGATGAATACGAGGCGGTTTTGGCACTGCGCCCCACAAAACCTTACGATTTCGACCGCCGCGTGCGCGCGGTGAGCGCGTTTCGCAAACTGCCTGAAGCAGCGGCTCTGAGCGCGGCCAATAAGCGCATTGCTAACATTGTTGTGCAATCGCAGGTAATCGCCTCCGCAGCAGTGAATAAAGTTAACGATAATTTGTTTATCGATGACGCCGAGCGCGCACTGGCGGACAAGCTGCAAACCGTGAAGCGCGATATCGAGCCGTGCCTGAACGCGCGTGACTACGAAGGCGCATTGAAAGGGCTTGCGGGACTACGTCCGAGCGTGGATATGTTCTTCGACAAAGTGATGGTGATGGCTGAGGACGACTCGCTACGCGCCAACCGCATTGCATTGCTTCATGATGTACGCGAACAATTTCTATTTGTGGCAGACATTTCACGGTTGCAAATGTAGCGTGGGCATTGCCCATCTCACACGACTCAAAATCAAATGAAACTCATCATCCTCGACCGCGACGGCGTGATCAACGCAGACTCCGACGACTACATCAAGTCGCCGGA
>JANLTU010000188.1:0-11912 GCA_031363085.1 Gammaproteobacteria bacterium | reverse complement strand
GGCTAAATCCTTTGATCCGCTCGCCGGTCACCGGATGATCAAATTCAAGTGTGGTTGCATGCAGCATCAGACGCGTGGCCATGAAGAATGCTTCATCGGTTGCATACAGGTCACAACCCAAAATGGGATGACCGATCTCGCTGCTGTGTATCCGCAATTGATGGGTGCGTCCCGACGTGGGCTTGAACAGCACGCGTGTCGTCGGCGGATGGTTCGAGCGCTCGATGACTTCATAGTGTGTCGATGCGCTTTTGCCCGTGTCATGACAGATTTTCTGCAACGGAAAATTGGGCTGGTCGTTGGTGATCGGCAACTCGATACACCCGGCATCATCTGCGAGATGGCCATGCAGCATTGCGGTGTAGGTTTTAATGACCTGCCGCGCTGTAAATTGCTTGCCGATATGCGCATTCACTTGTTTATTCAGCGCCACCACCAGAATGCCGGAGGTGCCGAAGTCGAGCCGATGAATCATGGTCGCGGTGGGAAAGTTTTTTACTAAGCGGAAGTGAGCTGAATCGATATTGAGCGGATGTTTTCCAGAAAGTGTCAACAACCGCGTTGGCTTGCTGATCAACAACAGCGACGGATCTTGAAAAAGAATTTCTATTTCTTCGTGACAGACCGGAACAATGAATGGATCAGCTTGGGGTTGCATTGAGAGTGCTTCAATTTTCAGTTTTCTGATATAGCCCGATTTGGGTCCCGCTATTTTGGATCAGACGGCGCCGATTCCTCCTATACTTTGTCATCAAAGGCGCGCTGACGCTCAGCACGCACCAAAATCGGGTGGAGACTATGTTGGCTTGGTTGGCAGATTCCCAAACTTGGATTGGCTTGCTGGAAATCATCGGCATCAACATCGTGTTGTCCGGCGACAACGCCCTGGTCATCGCCCTGGCGTGTCGTGACCTGCCCCCACACCAGCAAAAGCGCGCAATTTTTCTGGGCACCCTGGGCGCGATTCTGCTGCGCGTGGTGCTCACCGGGTTCGCCGCCGCCTTGCTCAATCAAGCCTACATCAAGTTGATCGGCGCCCTGCTGCTGTTGTGGATCGCGGTGAAGCTGTTGTTGCCCGAGAACCAGGACGATGGCAAGGCGCATGACCATGCCGATCTGTGGGCGGCCATCAAAACCATCATCATTGCCGATCTGGTGATGAGTTTGGATAACGTCATCGGCGTCGCGGCGGCCGCCAAGGGTGACCTCGCGTTGTTGATTTTGGGATTGGTGATCAGCATGCCGATGATCATTTACGGCAGCACCATCATCCTCAAGTTGATGGGCCGTTTCCCGCTCGTGATCACGTTCGGCGGTGCATTGTTGGGCTATGTCGCGGGCGAGATGGCGGTCAGCGAGGCCATGGTCACGCAGTGGATCGCCGACTCGGCGCAGCCACTGCACTATGTGTTGCCGGCCATGTGCGCCATTAGCGTGGTGCTGGCAGCGAAGCTGCTGGCGCCCAAACCGGTCCCGGTGGATGAGTTGGCCGAGCGTCCGCAACGTGACCAAGCATAGTGAACGGTCAGACATGATTCGCTGCGGCCACGGCAATGTTTAACTTCGATTCAGTCGCCGCCGCAGCACGTCACGCACCTGCTCCGTCGGCGCAGCGGCAAGTGCTTGTTCCCGGTAACGGCCTGCCAGTTCCGTGCGGCTGGCACGACGGTGCAGATCCGCAAGCACCGCCGCCCACAGGTAGTGGCCCGCCAACCAACTCGGCGGAACCAGACCCTCCAAAAGCTCAAGCGCAACCTCTGGCCCTTTCCATTCGGCCACGGCCACGGCACGGTTCAGCGTGTGCAACGGCGAGGGGTCAATACGTTGCAGTATGGCGTAGAGCTCGGCGATCTCACTCCAACGGGTCTGCGCGAAAGACGGTGCCAAGCAGTGTTCCGCCGCAATACCGGCCTCGGCATGATAACGCGTGAAGGTCTGCCCGCAGGCGGCACGAACCAGCCATTGAAGGCCGAGTTGAATCCGCGCATGGTCCCAGCTTGCACGATCCTGCTCCTCCAACAGCAGCAGGCCGCCGCTGGCGTCCTGACGCGCGCTCAGCCGTGCAGCGTGCAAGTGCATCAGCGCCAGCAGCGCGAAGGTCTCCGGCGTGGCGCCCACCGGATGCGTCGCCAGCAGCGTTGCCAGCCGCATCGCTTCGTCGCACAGTTCGCGCCGGATAGCGTGCTCTTGATGAGTGGAGAGGTAGCCCTCGTTGAACAGCAGGTAGATCACCGCGTACACGCTGGGCAGGCGGCTCTGCAGCGTTTCCAGCGGCGGCGTCTGCGTGTTCACGGGAAGCTGGCGCAGCTTCTCCCGTGCGCGCGCCAAGCGTTTGTGGATGTTGGCTTCGGTGGTGAAAAGACTGTGCGCAATCTCACCGACGCCAAACCCGCACAAGGTCTTCAGCGCCAGCGCCAAGCGGGATTCCTGCGCGAGCGCCTCATCGCAACACACGAACAACATGCGCAGCAGTTCATCCTGCACTTCGCCGTCAAAGTGCGCGGAAATATTGTCCTCATCTGGCTCCTCCGCAGGGTCGCCCACACTTTCCAGAATGCGGGCGCGTCCCGCCTCCTGCCGCAGTCCGCCCATCAGGTGGTTGTGGGCAACCCGGTACAGCCAAGCTTCCGGCTGTTGCGGGACGCCTTTGGCCACCCAGGCAGTGAGCGCCGCCATCAGCGCACTTTGGACGGCATCCTCAATCCGCCCAAGATTGCGGACACCGACCCGGCGGACCAGCAGCGCCACCAGCTTGCCGTACGCGTGCCGGAAATAATGCTCGACGAGTTCCGCCGGAGATACCGAACACGGTTCACCGCGCGGCTCGGACGAAGGGGTCAGAACGTGGCTATCTCGCGAATTTCCAGCGACGTGCCAGGCGAGATCACGCCAGGACATTCGGCGGCCACGCGCATAGCGCCGTCATAGTCGTTGGCGCCCACGATCATGAACCCCGCGATAATTTCCTTGGCTTCCGCAAACGGGCCATCCACCACGCCGGAGGTTCTGACCACCTTGCCATCCGGTTTGAGCTTGCCGCCCATGTCGAGGATTTCGTTTTTGTATTTCTCCTTCCACTCATTGAACGCTGTATACATCTTCTGCATCTGTTCCGGGGACGGCGCCTGCCCTTGACCGGGCTGGCTGCGCAAGACAACTAGGTATTTGCGTTGTGACATCGGGTTTCTCCTTAGGTTATGAGCGTGCAATTGCATCTCATTGGAATGACGCACGAGAGTTTCATTATTGGACACCCCCCACAAAAAATCTTTCTCAGGAACGAATAGGAAGACTCGGCGACATCTTTCGCAAAGTCGAGCCCTACGCCGGCTTAATTCACGTACCGCTCTCCCAGCTCAGGTTTTGAATCTTGGTGTTGATAACACCGAGGATACTATTTCAAGAGACCGCTAACGCGCTAGCTGCGCAAGTAGCGGAACGTGACTGGCGAAATTGAACGCTTGCGTGCCCACCAAGAAGCCACCGCGCGCCAGCGCATCCAGTGCGTTGCGTTTGAGCGCCGCATCGCCGGATTCTTTTGCTAATTGCAGCGAGACGGCGATCAGCCATGCCGACGGTGACGGCAGCGCACCGTCGGCAAGCCACGGCTCGCCATTGTGATCCGGCAGCACGGAATGATCTGTCAATACCCACCCCGTGGGGCGATAAAAACGTTGCCATGCGGTGCGGGCAAGTTGGCTGGCCGTGGCGCGGTCGGCCGGATTTTTAGACCAGGCGGCATAGCTCAACAACCCCGCCGTGAGGTAGGCATAGTCTTCCAGCACACCGGCCACGGTGTTGCCGACACTGGCGTGCATGCGCAGCACTTCGCCTTTGCGCACTAATTTTTTCATCACCTCGTCGCGCAGTTCACGTGCGGCAACTCCGTAAGCTTTGCCGTTAGGCAAGGCCGCGGCTTCGCTCAAGGCCATCAGTACCAAACCATTCCAACCGGCAATGACTTTGGTGTCGACCGGCACCTGCCGTTGCTCGCGCACCGCCAATAATCTCTTGCGCGCATTTTCCACACGCTGCCGCACCTGCTCGACCGTCAGCTTGAGCTGCGCAGCCACATGCTCGAAGTCACGCTCCGGTACCGGCAGGAAGCCAGACTCAAACGGAGGTGCACCCTGCATGTTCCATAGCGCACGCGCAGCGGCACTGTCGCTTTCATCCAGCACCGTTTGCAGCGTGGGTTCATTCCACAGGTAATAGGCACCTTCCACACCCAGCGCATCGACCGCCGACAGGCTCGAATAAAATCCGCCTTGCGGCGCACGCAGGCGCGTCAATATAAAGTCGAGTGTTTCACGCGCCACGCGTTCATAGTCCGGACGTTGAAAAATCCGTGCGGCGCGCAGATATGCGATTGCCAGTAGTGCGTTGTCGTACAACATTTTTTCGAAGTGTGGGGTACGCCACGTCGGATCGGTGGTGTAGCGAAAAAAGCCGCCCGACAGGTGATCACGTAAACCCAGCGCGGCCATGCGATCCAGTGTCAGTTGCAGATGCTCGCCCAGGCGAGCGTCAGGTTGAGCGTCGTAGATTGCGAACAGGGCCAGCAGTTGCGCGCTCATCGGAAACTTGCTTTGCTCGCCGAACCCGCCGCTGAGCGGATCGGCAAGTTCCAGGGCTTGACGTACCAGTGCGGCGCTAGCCACGGCACCCGTCGGCGCCGGTGCGATGGTGGCCGGCGGCGGTTCGTGTGCGGCCTGTTCAGCCAACGCGCTGAGTTGCCCGGGTTCGTTTTTCCAGTGCTCAGCGAGGCGCGCGAGCACCGCCAGGAATTCCTGACGCGGAAAATACACACCACCCAGGATCGGATGGCCCTGCGGCGTGATAAATACATTCAAGGGCCAACCGGCCGAGCCGCGAAAACGTTCGACGAATTGCAGCAACTGCGCGTCAAGCGCCGGGTCCAATTCACGATCAACGATCACCGGAATAAATGACGCGTTCAGCAGCCGCGCGACTTCCGCGTCGCGAAAACTTTCGCGTTGCATCACGTGGCACCAGTAACAGGAAAAAAACCCAACCGAGACGAACAACAGTTTGTTTTCGCGGCGCGCACGTTCCAGCGTCTGGGCGTTCCACTGCTGCCACAGCACCGGGTCTTCGCCGTGCATGGCGAGGTAGGGCGCAGGATGTTGCTTTAACTGGTTTTCGAGCGTGGCCTGCGCAGGCACGCTGGCAAACAGACACAGTGCGAGACACCACATGCACCGCTGATGTAGGGTCATACACACGCTCATCTATCACCACCGCTGTTTTTGTAGGAGCGCCGCCGACTGTCGAAAGATATCGACCGGTCTAGGATCACGCTGGTTTGTCGCTACCCTCGCGTTCGCGTTTTTGTTGCTGCGTGATTTGATCCAGCTCTGCGTCCATTTCGTCCGGTGTCAGCGGGCGAAAATTAGCATCGGTCGCCACCGCCGCTGCGGTGGCGGATGCAGGAGCGGGTTCAGCAACGCGATTGCCTGCGGCGGCCGCCTGTTGTTCACGTTGCTCCTTGCGGCGCATGATGACGCGCGACACCAACACACCCACTTCGAACAACAGCCACATCGGCACCGCCAGCAGCGTCTGGGAAAAAATATCCGGTGGCGACAAAATCATGCCGACGATGAATGCACCGACGATCACATAGGAGCGCTTCTCGACTAATTGCTGTGGAGTGAAAATTCCCATCAACACCAGAATAATGGTCGCAACCGGCACCTCGAAAGCCAAACCAAAAGCGAGGAACATGCCCAGTACAAAATCGAGATATTTGCTGATGTCGGTCATCATCGACACGCCGTCGGGCGTGGTGCTGGTGAAGAACTGGAACACCAGCGGAAATACCAGGAAGTAACAAAATGCGACGCCGGTGTAAAACAGAAACACGCTGGAAATTAACAAGGGCATCGCCAGCTCGCGCTCGTCGTGATACAGGCCAGGCGCGATGAACGCCCACAACTGATAAAGGATCGCCGGGATGGAGGCGAATAACGCGGCGTACATAACGAATTTGAACGGCGTTAAAAACGGTGAGGCGACTTCGGTTGCGATCATGGTGCTGCCCTTGGGCAGGTAGCGCATCAGCGGCTCGGCGACGAAGCTGTAAATTTCGTTGGCGAACGGAAACATGATGCCGAAAAACACTGCGACCACCAGCAGCGCACGAATCAGCCGCGTGCGCAGCTCGATGAGGTGACCCACCAGCGGCAATTCACTGTAGGCAGGATTACTTGGTTTGTTTCGTTTCGACATCGACGGGGTTCCCGAAAGTTAGCGCCTGCGGCTGTGGTATCGGTTCGGGATTTGGTAGCGTACTTGCCGGCGCAGGAACACTCGGCGCAGCGGCCGTGACCTGTGCCGGCAACGCGGGTTGCGAGGAAATTTCAGCCGGCGCTGGCGCCGCTGCCTTGCCGGTCACCGGCACGGTCGGTGTAATGTCATCGAGAATGATATGGCGGTCCAGAATGTTTTGTTGTTCTTCGACCAAGCGCTTGAGTTCATCGGCACGCGACAACTCACGCTGCACATCTTGCTGCACGCTGCTGATCATGCGGCGAATGCGCCCGGTCCACAGCCCGATATCGCGCGCCAAACCGGGCAGCTTGTCGGGGCCGAACACCACCAGCGCCACGATAGCGACCAGAATAATTTCCGAAAAACCGATCTCAAACATGGGTGCGCGCCGTTATCCCGGAAGCTAGCAGCCTGTCGGACTTAGGATGGCGGGGCTGCAACAGCGGGAGGAGCGGTCCATAACAACGCGAACTTTCGTTAAATAGGCCGGCTATTCGCCTCAAATTCGCGCTGTTCTGTCCTCGCTCTCCCACGGTTTCGCTCCACACCACCTAAGTCCGACAGGCTGCTAGCAGTTCGTTTCACCAAAAGGCTGACAAATGAAACCGATGGATTTTTTCGCAACTGCTAGGCGCAGACCCGCCGCAATACTGTACGTATTGCAAGGGGCTGCAACAACGCAGGGCGAAAAAAGACGCGATTTCATGTCAGCCTTTTGGTGAAACGAACTACTAGATCAGGTCTTGTCTTTTTCCTTGGTCGCTTCACCTTCAATTACGCGACCTGCCACAGGCTGCTCCTGGTGCACGACTTTCGCCGGCTCGGCAGGTGCGGGCGGCTTACCTTCTTCCTCGCCGTCGCGCATCGATTTTTTGAAGTTTTTGATCGCACCACCGATATCGCTGCCGATGTTGGACAGCTTTTTGGTGCCAAACAGCAACATCACGATGGCCAGAATGATCACTAACTGCCAGATACTAAAACCCATACAGCGTCCTCCGTTATTTTTTGCGCGTCGCTTTTTCGTCTAATCCCGAGGTACCAAAACGCCGCTGCAATTCTTTAAGTACATCGTCCGGGTGCAGCCCCTGCTGCGCCAACAAGACCAGAGTATGAAACCACAAATCCGCGATTTCATACACGAGCTGCTCCTGGTTCCCGCCTTTTGCCGCAATAATCGTCTCAGCGCTTTCTTCGCCGATTTTTTTCAGAATCGTGTCCAGTCCCTTTGCATACAGCGATGCCACATAAGACTGATCGGCGCTCTGCGTTTTGCGTTGTTCCAGAATCAGGGCAAGCTGCGTGAGTATATCGTTCATTTTGGCAATTACTTGCTGTAGATGTGATTAGGGTCTACCAACACCGGGTCCACCGCCGCCCAGGCGCCGTCCTGCAAGCGCTGAAAAAAACAACTGTGCCTACCGGTATGACAGGCGATGTTACCAAGCTGTTCCACACGCAGCAGCAGCACGTCGTTGTCGCAATCCGTGCGAATTTCCTTTATTACCTGAACATGCCCCGACTCTTCACCCTTGCGCCATAATTTTTTGCGTGAGCGCGACCAATACACAGCGCGCCCTTCGGTGACGGTGAGTTGCAACGACTCGCGATTCATCCACGCGAACATCAACACGCGTCCGGTGTCGGCGTCTTGTGCAATCGCCGGAACGAGTCCGTCGGGGGTCCACTTAATTTGATCTAGCCATGCGCGATCCATGTTCACCTCTCTTATAAGTCTCCATCAATTCCTGATCCCAGAGATAATCGCTTCCACATCGGCGTCGCTGATCTCGCCTTTCAGGGAGTATATTTCGGCGATGTTTTTTGGGTTACTGAAAACAATATAAATGTGTTTCGCTTCCAGAAAATCGAATTGATACACGGCAGGGTTGTCGCGTTTATATTTTTTTGCGCTGATCGCGACATTCACCCCCATGTTCTTCTGTAGTTTCAGATAATTCCGCGTTCCCACCAAATTGACCAACTCGCTAAAAAATCCGTCGAAGGTCTTGATGGAATCATCCAGAATTCCCCTCGCCAGATACCGCGCCATACGGTCCTGGAAATTATCCAGTGTCTCGACACGTAGCTTAGGGTGGCTGGCGCTCTGCGAATGAATTGCTAAATTATTCGATCCAACCGAAAACACGCCCGTAGGTTGTAGCATCGAAACCGGCAGGTGTAGCTTGAGCTGCCCCAACGTAAAGGTGGCAAACTTTGCCGGAACGGGCACGACCTCCTCGACTTTGGTTTCTTTCGATGCACTGCATGCGACCAACTCAAAGCAACAGAAAAGCAATAGCGCCGGAACCAAGACCGGTCGTACCCAACCCATCACCATCACGCACAGCCACCTGTTAAATCCAAGACATTGGTACCGGATGTCAGAATGTTGTTCACGCTTGTTTATCGGCTGCGCTAATGAATTCTTCGCTATACCAACACGCTAGTAGCCTGTCGGACTTAAGATCGCGGGACTGCAACAGCGGGAGGAGCGGTCCATAACAACGCAAATGTTCGTTAAATAGATCGACTATTCGCCTCAAATTTGCGCTGTTCTGTCCTCGCCCTCCCACTGTTTCGCTCCACACCACCTAAGTCCGACAGGCTGCTAGGCGTGCCTTGCCTAGAGCCGCATCTCAATCCCATGCTGCGCCATATAACTTTTGGCCTGTCCGATGGTGTAAGTGCCGAAATGGAAAATGCTCGCCGCCAACACTGCGTCGGCGTGCCCGAGCTTGACTCCATTGACTAGGTCATCGAGCGTGCCCACGCCGCCGGAGGCGATCACCGGCACCGCGACGGCGTCGCTGACGGCCCGATTCAATGCGTTGTCGAAGCCGATCTTGGTGCCGTCGCGGTCCATGCTGGTGAGCAGAATTTCACCGGCACCGTACTGCACCATGCGCTGTGCCCACGCGACCGCATCAAGACCGGTCGCCTTGCGCCCGCCGTGCGTAAAAATTTCCCAGCGCGGGGTTTCGCCCGGCGCACTCACACCCTTGGCGTCGATGGCGACCACGATGCACTGCGAGCCAAACCGTTCCGCCGCTTCTTTGACAAATTCCGGCCGCGTGACGGCGGCAGTGTTGATCGACACTTTATCGGCGCCGGCATTCAACATGCGGCGGATATCGTCGACCGTGCGGATGCCGCCGCCGACCGTCAGTGGAATGAACACCTGCCCCGCCACCGCTTCGACCACGTGCACCAGCGTGTCGCGGTTGTGCGCCGAGGCGGTGATGTCGAGAAAGGTGATTTCATCGGCGCCCTGCTCGTCGTAACGCTTGGCGATTTCAACCGGATCGCCGGCGTCGCGGATGTCGACAAATTTCACGCCCTTGACCACGCGACCGTTGTCGACATCGAGGCAAGGAATAATGCGTTTGGCGAGGCTCATTTTAGTTCGACAGCGCGTCGGCCAGTTGTTGCGCCTGCGCGAAATCCAGCGTGCCTTCGTAAATCGCGCGCCCGGTGATTGCGCCGACGATGCCGTGATGCGCGACCGCGCACAACTGACGCACGTCCTCCACGCTCTTGATGCCGCCCGAGGCAATCACTGGAATGTGAATCGCCTGCGCCAGGGCCACGGTGGATTCCACGTTCACGCCGCTGAGCATGCCGTCGCGGCCGATGTCGGTGTAGATGATGGCCTCAACGCCGTCGTTCTCGAAATGGCGCGCCATGTCGATCACGTCGTGACTTGACAATTTTGACCAGCCGTCGATGGCCACTTTGCCGTTCTTCGCGTCGAGGCCGACGATGATGTGGCCGGGGAACTCCACGCACAAATCGGCGATGAAGTGCGGCGCGTTAATCGCCTTGGTGCCGATGATCACGTACTGCACACCGGCATCCAGATAGGCTTGCACGGTGTCTTCGTCGCGGATGCCGCCGCCGACCTGCACCGGAATATCCGGATGCGCGCGTGCGATGCGCTCGACAATCGCGTGATTGATGCGCTTGCCAGCCATGGCGCCGTCGAGGTCGACGATATGAATGCGGCGCGCGCCCTGCTCCACCCAGCGCGTCGCCATCGCCACCGGATCTTCCGAGTACACGGTGTTGTCTTCCATGCGCCCCTGCCGCAGCCGCACGCAGTGGCCTTCTTTTAAATCAATGGCGGGTATCACCAACATAAGCGACCTCGATCAGTTCTTAAGCGAAATGCCGGATGGCTGCACAGCCACCTGACAAAGCGGGGGGCATAAAAACGCGACGGCAAGGAGAAGCATCCAACCCCTACGCCATTCCATTCCAACGTAAAAAATTACTATAAAATTGCAAGCCGGCGGCAGCGCTTTTTTCGGGATGAAATTGCACCGCAAAAATATTGTCGCGCGTGATCGCCGAGGTAAAAGTCATACCGTACTCGGTGCTCGCAGCAGTCACGCGCGCCTCCACCGGCGCGGTGTAGTAGCTGTGCACAAAATAAAAGCGCGCGTCTTGCGCGATGCCTTGCCACAGCGGATGCGGTGCGTGCTGATGCACCTGATTCCAACCCATATGCGGCACTTTCAAGCGTTCGCCGCTGCCGGCAGCGTGCATGTTCGCGTCGAATAATTCCACTCGTCCGGCAAAAATTCCCAGGCACGCAATGCCGTTATTTTCAGCGCTGAAGTCCATTAAAATTTGCATACCCACACACACCGCCAGCAACGGTTTGCGACGCGCCTGCTCACGCACCACATCATCCAGGCCACGACGCTGCAACTCGCCCATGCAGTCGCGCATCGCACCCACGCCCGGAAACACCACCCGCTCCGCCGCCGCGATCACTTGCGCATCGGCCGTCACCCGCACCGACGTGCCGCGTGGCGCCACACGCTCCAGCGCTTTGGCAACGGAATGCAGGTTGCCCATGCCATAGTCAACAACTGCTACCGTGCTCATGCGAACAGAAAATCGCTAAACAATGAAACGTAGGCTGGGTTAGCAAACCCAGCGATGATCCCCGCCATGCTGGGTTTACCAACCCCGCCTACGTACTTAAACGGGCTATTAATCTTCATTGCTTTAATCTAAACACAGGTTCAAGTTGGTCATTCCAGTTGAAAGAGTTGAGTGTCCAACCCTTTGGCGACCTATAGAAATAGAAACTCCAAGGCATAACATGCTTTTCCGTTTTCTCGATGCAAACGATCCGAACCAATGACTCCCCAACTTTTGTTTGCTCAATAAACTCATAACCAACCGGATTTCCGTAACGCGCGCCGTACTGTTCTCGCTGCGCCCGAGATTTCAGGGCAACGGATTGGAATTCAGCGCCAGAGATCACGGATAGTGGCTGCATGATTTCAAACGCTTTCTGAAGATTATTGGCCGCCGCCTCCTTCATAATCGATTCAACGAATGGTCGCAAATCACTTTCAGACTTCAATGTATCGGCAAGTGTTAAAGCCGAAGATACAATCAATACCGTGCAGATAAAAATTCGAAGAAGCATGTTTCCCTCCTGGATATCGCTAACACAAGATTCACAAACTACCCTTAGTCGACGGCATGATGCCGCTCATGCGCGGATCAAGCTCCAATGCCATACGCAGCGCACGGCCGAAGGCTTTAAAAATCGTCTCGGCGATATGGTGCGCGTTGCGGCCGCGCAAGCTGTCGATGTG
>JANLTU010000128.1:0-6389 GCA_031363085.1 Gammaproteobacteria bacterium | reverse complement strand
CGGCCGGAAATGACGCTCCGGTTGGTGTGCCAAGACGATATGCTGTGCACCCCGACCTAATCTGCCGAACCGCCGTATACGTGACCCGTTCGTACGGTGGTGTGGGAGGGGGGAGCCGTGAGGCTTCTCCCTATCCCAAATGAGGCTGTAGAAAGTGTGCCGCAGGCACACAGTTGGTAAGTTCGACACGCACGGACCAACTGTGGGCGAGACGATCCGCGCCGCATGAAATCAACGCAGGGGGCGAATGGGTCATCATGTATCGATACAAAAATGAAATCGGTGCCACAACATGACTCACGACACCGGCAAAAATTACTTCCAAAATTCTGGATACGGGGTTCAGAGTTGGGTTTTCTACACCGTTGTTAGGCCCAGTTACTTGATGCCATAAGGCACACAGGCGTAACATTGGCCCATGAAGCCAGCAAACTGGAGTACCGAGAAAAATATCCTCCTCAAGGCAGAGCGCGGCGTATCTTTTGAGGAAGTACTGTCGGCCATGTCAAATGGTGGTCTTCTTGCGGTGCTCAACCACTCAAATTCAAATCAATATCCGAATCAACAAATGTTGGTGGTTCGTATTCGAGGCTATGCCTATCTGGTGCCGTTTGTAGAAAATGAAAACGAGGTCTTTCTAAAAACAATCATTCCAAGCCGAAAAGCAACACGCCAATATTTAGCTGAGGATAATTAATATGAGTAAAGAACGTAAGCTTGAGGAAGAAATTCTGGCATCTTTTGAGAAGGGCGAGTGGAAACCCGCCCCAAAACTCAAGAGTGAAATCGCGCGCTTTGCGGCAATTGCCTCCGCATCACTTGCTAAAAACAAGAGAGTGAATATTCGCATATCATCTCGCGACCTTGACGACATCCAAGCAAAGGCCGCAGAAGAAGCAATTCCCTATCAAACATTAATGGCTAGCGTGCTGCACAAATACGTCACAGGGCGCCTTGTAGAACCCCCAACAGGCTTAACAACGCGTTCAAGCGGACGCGGCAAAAAGCGCCGTACCTCTTAACGCAAACGTTAGGTTTCAAATCGTGACCTGTAGCCGAAGTAGCAGAAACTACCCCGGCCACGGAATTCCCGGCAGTGAATACAACACTGCCGCACAGCTTGGGAACCTTCCGCCGCCGTAAGGCCACGGTTGGTAATCCCTGACGTGGAGGCATCCACGTCGTTAGGAGGCTAAGAATCCCACCTGAGGGAGGGCTCTTCGTAACCTCCACAGCACGGCCACGGATATTTGGCGGTCGCGCAGCGCTGCTGCGACTGCACCCCAGTGGAATAAACACCATGAAGGCGCAAATCCCGGCAAAGGTGACGGTTGATGTTGCAAAAATCATCACGGCCCTAACCGGGCTTGTTGTGGTAATTGCATACATCCTCCGTCGCTTCTGAAGCCCTGGGTCGGGCGCAAGCTCGGCCCATACCCTAAAAACAATTGCACGTAAAAACATGAAACCTAACCCTACATTAGAGCCGACGTGTGAAATGAGTCAGGCTTGCGTTAGTGCATTAATTTGAACGTAGCCTTGGGCTGATATTCGCATTTTCAAAATCGCTAAAAAACTTTTCCCGCTCGGCAATATCGCCTTCGTTGTCCTTGGCGATATAATTTACGATGCTTCTCAATCGACACAGGTTTTTGACATTCAGCGGCGCACTCGCACTCGGTTGCGCTGCACCCCGTGCGTGGTCGGCTGACCTGCTCTTCAATTCGTGCTTACCTGGCGGCCTGCCCGATGCACTGCGTAAGCACGAGCTGGTGCGCGCGGCGTGGGATGGTATCGATCCGGGATTGCCATACGCATTTGATCGGTGTGGGCGACGACAACGCCGGTACCTGGATCAATCCGAACCTGCGCTCAATGCGGCATCCGCTATCGCGGCTTCAATTCGCGTTTTACTTGAATGCTGCCTGTGCGAATCAAGGCAAAAATATCGATGATCAGTTCGTCGTACGTCTGCGCATGTTGGTGGACGAGTTTCCTCACGGCGCCAAGGCAATGCTATTGGCGTTTGATTACTTCCATGACAATACCGGGCGCCCTGATCTGCAACGCAGCACATTTTACACACCGAATAACTATGCAGCGCAGCTTGCGCGCTTGGTTCCGGAACGCTTCGAATGGACGGCGTCGATTCATCCGTATCGCAGCGATGCGGTGGATGCCTTGAACGACGCGGTTGCGCGCGGTGCGCGGGCGGTGAAATGGTTACCGCCGGCGATGGGGATCGATCCGTCGTCGCCGCGTTGCGATGCATTCTATGCCACGCTCGCGCGCCACAACCTGCCGTTGCTGACCCATGCGGGTCATGAACACGCGGTCGATGCCGCCGACTTGCAGCGCTTGGGCAACCCGCTGCTGTTGCGCCGCGCGCTCGATCACGGCGTGCGCGTGATCATCGCGCATTGCGCCAGCCTGGGCACAAGCATTGATGTTGACAAGGGGCCACATGGCGCGCAAACGCCCAATATTGAGCTGTTTGCGCGCCTCATGCGCGAAGCACGCTACGAAAAAAATTTGTTCGCGAACCTCTCCGCCGTCACGCAGGTGAACCGCAGCGATGCTACGCTGCGGCGTATTTTTACCGAACGCGATTGGCATCCACGCCTAGTGAATGGCTCCGACTATCCGCTGCCCGGAATCGTGCCGCTGATCTCGCTGCGCGGCTTTGTGCGCAAGGGTTATCTCGCACATGCCGACGTAGCGGTGTTGTCTAAAATTCGCGCGCACAATCCCTTGCTGTTCGACTTCGTGCTGAAACGACGCCTCACTGTGGCTGGCGTCTCGTTGCCGTCTTCTGTGTTTCAAACCCGCGCGCTCTTTTCAGCTTAACCCTGTCTTGACTCGTTTTGAGCAGGGCGCATCCGCCGCTTTTCGGCCGTGAAACACACTACAGAACTACCAGTTCACCGGCTTGAGCTCCGGCCCGACGATATGGCTGCCACCGTGTTGCGCATCGTGGAGAAAGTGCCCGGCGTACCAGAGCACGACATCTTGATTTTCAATCACCTCACCATTCAGAAAACCATCAAGTTGTGCTTTAGATTTAGCCGGATCGGTGGTGAACCCCTGGCCGTCATCAAGTTCCGCTGCGTGGTAACGTAAAATCCAGACATCGCCCACGCCAAAATTACTCGCTGCACCGTCGTTCGCTCCGGGGATCAACTCATAACCTTCGCCGCTTGTGGTATTCGTGACGCGCCACTTACGCTTATGCTGATTATCTTTCAGGCGTCGAATTTCATAAATTTTCCGGTGCCAGTTTGCAGCACCGAACAAGGGTGGATCGTTGAATTCTTCGACAAGGTTTTTCCCAGCGGAACGAATATCAAAATCAAAGCGCCAGTACGCATGATGATGATGAGTTTTACAGGTACAGGGATTGTTCACCGCCGTAAAACCAAAACGTGGGCGGATCGTGCCATTGGTGTGCAAGCGCCACTCACTGATGTAGCGGTACCAGCCGGCACTCATTTCACTGACCAGCACCACTTCCTGTCCAGAAACATAAATGGCTACGCCTTTAAAATTGCCGGCATCGGAACCGGAATCCAGGATGGTCTTCGGCGCTGCCGTGCATAATCGGAACCCCGGGGCGAAGTCGCTACCCACCGCTTCAAAACAATTTTCCTCATTCTGCCAATCGCGGTAGGTTGGCCCGCAACCGGCTTGGGCGCCCGCATCAAAGTACTCAACATTCAGAATCGGCACGTGGGCGCGATACAGCACCTGTTTGCCCCGATAGTACACATGTCGCAATTCAATACCTGACCCATTTGTGCCCGAGGAAGCCGAGGGTCGCACCACAGTGAAACTCCACAACAGCGTCGAACCTTGGACGACCTTGAGACGTAACTGTTGGGTTGCACCACCCTCCGCGCAACCGCCAGCGGCCGGCGGGCCACACACATCTGCGCCCGGATGAGCGACATCATGCAACTGGTGCAACACGCTGTTGCGAATCAGGTTCACTCCGACGATGCGATGCCCAGCCTCGTCTGAGAACAAGCCCACGGCCAAGGTTCGTTCCACACGCCCGTCTGGTTCTTCGGCTTCAAGAAGAGGAGGCATCGGGCGATAGGCATGCAATTGCTGCTGGCGCAGCCTCGGGCCAATGTCGGGGTCTTCGAGCAGGAGATTTACCGCCGCCGCGAACTCTTCGTTACTCGGCAGCGGCTGAGCTGCGGACTCGGTAACCACCAGCAAGTCAGGCTCATCCAGACAACCTTCCGCCACCAGCGTGCGGTTATTGGTGTAGTCATAAATGGTGGCACGATAACGTCCCGGCGGCCGGGGCAGCGTTGTCTTCTGCTCGCGATCCAGAAGGTTAAATGTCAATAAGCGATGACGCGTATTCGTAAGGTAATCCTGTAGCCGGGGATGCTCCAGCAACGCGCATGAAACCGCATCAATGGCAGACGTTTCAGGCCCCCAAGGCTCGACCTCGACAGTTAATTCAATGCGCTTGTGTTCAGAAAGCATGGCGGAATCTCCTCGTTTAATCTTTACGGGTTCAATCCCTTACCCTTGGCAAAGCTGGCGGCAAGCCAGCGGATTAAAAACGCAGTAATACCCAACCACTTTTGGAAAAATTATTTATTAAAAAATAATTACACAAGCCTGACCCGGGCATACGGAATATTAAATCACGCCTTCTGCTCTACCGATTCAATTTAGGGGGGCGTTTGCGGTTGCAACCATTCATTCTGGGTTGCTGGGAAATATGGAAACAGTGACTTGCACGATTGGTACAGCGTTGTCACATCCGCAGAGTTGCTCGCAACGTGGCTAGCCATAGTTCCGGGATTGAAGACCGCCGGGTTCACAACCTGAGTCAAAACATTGGGCAACAGGAAATAACAAAATTTATACAAATTGTCTCTGGGTGGCGTACCTCCAAGTCCAAATGGATTCACATTGGGTAAACGTCCGGCGTAGGAAGCCTTGTGGCAACTTCCGCAAAGTCCGTTTCCATTCGGGTAGGCTGCAGGCTCTGGATTGATCGGCCACGTAGGCTGAACGGGGCTATACCAATTGTTTTGCGACGTGAAGTTGGGTGTATTCAGTTTATTGAATTCTTTTTTCGCGGCCTCAAGTGGTGTGCCCGGATGGACGATGAAGGCATTCTCGCCAGCGTGGCAGTCAGTGCATTGGTTGTCATCGGGTAGTTTCGGTGGCGCCTTGAAGGCGACACTATTTATTTTGTAGTTTGTATTCGCCATAAGCGTTTCGTCACCGTTGTTGTCCCAGAAGCAGGCCTTGCTATTGCTTTTGTTGGGATCACCCGTCGTGCTGATACCTTGGCAAATAATTCCCAGTGCATCAATGACCGTATTTGGTGTGACTCCGGGGTCATTTTGAAGAATCGGTAATGCAATGCACAAACCCTTCGGACCCGTTTTCGGGATATACGAATACACGATGGTGTTGGCGTTCGGATGTTGGCCGGGCTGCGTCAGGTAGTTGGTTGTGAGTTGACCCTGCTTTTTCCAGCCATTTGCCGAGACCACGTCGTCGGCAACGTTAATTTTGGCATCCCAGTTGGGTGGGACTGGTACGCCAGCGGCCTTGCATTTCGCTGAGTAACTGTAGCGAAAGCCTTTGTTTCCAACAATGGAGGCAATATCTTCGCGTCCGACGATGGAAGCAATATCGTCGCGCGTGAAGATCTGTTTCATCTTGACCCATTGAGGAGTCTTGCTCGCGGCAAGGTCACCAGAAGCAATCGGGCTGCCTATCAATTTTGCGTAGCTCGACAGCAGCGACTGGTTGCGCGAGCGAACAGTGGGTTCGTCAGCCACCTTGACTGTGTTAAGCAAGAAGCCGATGAGAATGGCGTTTGACCATACGCGATCTGCTTCAGACAATGAGCCCGTACTGGAAATGACATCTAGTATCTTTTGGTACGCTGGTAGCATGGTGGGGGTCAATTGTCTCTTCAGGTTCTGGACATAGGCATCTTGTGTTTGCAGAATGAATTCCGGGGTCACCTTGATTTGTTTCCCGTCCGTGTTGATAAAGAAGCCGTGCACGGCAGATGAAATCTGTAGCAACGGTTTGTCACCAGGTTTCACCAAGCTGTTCGGATCCTTGAGAGGGATCAAGTCTGCGGGTTGTGCCCATACGAATGGGGCAAATAATAGAGCCACTACTGTGAGACAGGTTATTGCAGCTACTCTGTTTCGAAAAATCTTCGGTTTCATTTTCGATTTCCTCAATCTAAAAAGATGACTGGTGCTGTTATATTTCAATTTATGAAAACTTATAAATACAATTATGCAAGCCTGACCCTATTCCTGATAGGCGCGGCATTGGAATTTACCCCGCTTTTGTTACCTAGCAACGGGGCCGCAGTGGAAGCGGCTTGCAGCCGC
>JANLTU010000079.1:0-7634 GCA_031363085.1 Gammaproteobacteria bacterium | reverse complement strand
GACTACCACAGTGACTCTACGCCGTGTCGGGTGCCTTGTGTTTTGTCTCCGCCCGCGCTACCGCGCGCACTCCGACAAAACCCACGGCCCTACGGCTACCCGGGGGTCGTCGCACTCGCTTCGCTCCATGTGCTCCTTCTTTGCCATTCCGGTGCCAGGATCTGACCAATCGCACTCCCAGACTTCAACTTGTCCTGTTTCTGGGTTTAGCTTTCTTGAGTAGAACATTGGGAATCCCTGATATGCCGCCTAACCAGAGCGTATGAACAATTTGCAGTCGCCGCAAGCTGCTCCGACTCCAGCCTAGTGCCCAACATCAGGACACAATGAGAAGTGAAGGGAGAAAGCATCTCCGGGTTACGCCGCACGCTGCCGGTGGCTACCCTGCGTTCCTTCGTAAGGCAACCTACCTATGAAATGCGTAACCTAGTTTACGTTCCAGCACGGTCACTCCTAAACGCAAGTCATTGACCACTGCGCCGATAGAAACCATAATGGTTCCATTTTGGTTGGAGAACACTATGCCCACGTCGCTGACCCTGAAAAACATTCCGGACTCCGTGTACGAACGCCTGAAACTTTCCGCAGTCGCGCACCGCCGCAGCTTGAATAGCGAAGCCATCGTGTGCCTGGAGTCGGTGTTATTACCGACCAAGCTGACGCCTGCGGAGCGCTTGGCGCGCGCACGCGCGCTGCGGGGCGCATTGCCGAAGCGTAAATTCAGCGCACACGACATTGACACTGTGAAACGCCAAGGCCGTCCATGATTGTGGTGGACACGAACGTGATCGCTTATTTGTACTTGCCGGGCGAGCACACCGCTGCTGCTGAGGCACTGCTGGAGCGTGACCCCGAGTGGGCCGCGCCCATCCTGTGGCGCAGCGAGTTGCGCAATATCCTGGCCGGTTACCTCCGGCGGAAGGCACTCACGCTTGACCAAGCCAGTAGCGTGCAACAAGAGGCCGAAAGCCTGCTGGAGGGTTCGGAGTTTGAAGTTGACTCGCTGGCGGTGCTTAAGTTAGCGATAGACAGCGACTGCTCGGCATACGACTGCGAATTTGCAGCGCTGGCAGTGCAGCTCGACACCCAGCTCGTAACGATGGACAGCAAACTGCTGCGAGCGTTTCCGAAGCGTGCTGTTGCACTTTCGACGGGCTAAACGCTCCGCCCTTTGCCTCCCCCAACACCGACGCCGTATAGTAGCCGCCTCTTCCCCTTCGTAAGCTAGGCCATGGACTACATTCGCATTCGCGGCGCACGCACGCACAATCTCAAAAACATTGACCTGGATTTGCCGCGCGACCGGCTCATCGTCATCACCGGCTTGTCGGGCTCGGGTAAGTCGTCGTTGGCGTTCGATACGATTTATGCCGAGGGCCAGCGCCGCTACGTGGAATCGCTGTCGAGCTACGCGCGGCAGTTTCTGTCGATAATGGAAAAGCCCGACATCGACCATATCGAAGGCTTGTCACCGGCGATTTCCATCGAACAGAAATCCACCTCGCACAACCCGCGTTCCACCGTCGGCACCATCACCGAGATTTACGATTACCTGCGCCTGTTGTTCGCGCGTGCCGGCGAGCCACGCTGCCCGCAGCACGACGTGCGGCTCGACGCGCAGACCATCAGCCAGATGGTTGACCAAGTGCTGGGGCTGCCGGAAGGCACGCGCGTGATGTTGTTGGCGCCGGTGATTCAGCAGCGCAAGGGCGAGCATCTGAACGTGCTGGATGAATTGCGTGCGCAGGGTTTCGTACGCGCGCGCATCGACGGCAACGTCGTCGAACTGGATCAGGCGCCCAAGCTTGACTTGCGCAAGAAGCACACCGTGGAAGCGGTGATTGATCGCTTCAAGGTGCGCGCCGATTTGCAGCAGCGTCTGGCTGAATCCTTCGAAACCGCACTGACGTTAGCCGACGGCGTCGCGCGTGTCGCATTTCTCGACGATGCGAAGCGCGACGACTGGGTGTTCTCCGCCAAATTCGCCTGCCCGACGTGCGGCTACAGCATCAATGAATTGGAGCCGCGTATTTTCTCTTTTAACAATCCGGCCGGCGCGTGTCAGGGTTGCGACGGACTGGGCGTCAAACAATTTTTCGACCCGGCGCACATCGTCGCGCATCCCGAGTTGAGCCTCGCAGGCGGTGCGGTGCGCGGCTGGGACCGGCGCAATGCGTATTATTTTCAGATGATGTCGGCGCTCGCCAAGCACTACAAGTTTGATCTGGAAACACCGTTTAACACGTTGCCGGAAAAAATCCGCAACGTGGTTTTAACCGGCAGCGGCGACGAAGAAATCAAGTTCAGCTACTCGATGGACAGTGGTCACAACGTGACCCGTCGGCATCCGTTCGAAGGCATCATTCCTAACATGGAGCGGCGTTATCGCGAGAGTGAATCTCCCGCAGTGCGCGAAGAACTGACGAAATACCTGACCACGCGCCCGTGCCCGGATTGCGGCGGCGCGCGTTTGAACATCGGCGCGCGGCATGTGTACATCGCCGAGCACACGTTGCCGCAATTAGTCGCGCTGCCGATTGGGCGCGCACAAAAGTTTTTTGCCGAATTGAGCCTGCCCGGCGCGCGCGGCGAAATCGCCGCGAAAATCGTCACCGAAATCGGCCAGCGTCTGAATTTTTTAGTCAATGTCGGGCTCGATTACCTGACACTGGAACGCAGCGCCGACACGCTATCGGGCGGCGAAGCGCAGCGCATCCGGCTCGCCAGCCAGATCGGCGCGGGACTCGTCGGCGTGATGTACGTGCTCGACGAGCCCTCCATCGGCCTGCACCAGCGCGACAACCAACGCTTGCTCGACACGCTGATTTTCCTGCGCGATCTGGGCAACACCGTGATCGTGGTCGAGCACGACGAAGACGCGATTCGCGCCGCCGACCACGTGGTTGATATCGGCCCCGGCGCGGGTGTGCACGGCGGCAACATCGTCGCGCAAGGCACGTCCGCCGAGGTTTGCGCGAACCCCGCGTCGCTGACCGGCCAGTACCTGAGCGGCGCGCGCCGCATTGAGGTGCCGGCACAACGCACACCATCCGACCGTGCACGCGTGCTGACCATCCGCAACGCGCGCGGCAACAATCTAAAAAATGTCACGGTCGAGATCCCGCTGGGTTTGATGACGGCGGTCACCGGCGTGTCTGGTTCCGGAAAATCAACGCTGATCAACGACACGCTCTACCGCGCCACGGCAAAATTGCTGCACGACGCCGGCGACGAACCGGCGGCACACAAAGCCATCGACGGGCTGGAGCAATTTGAAAGCGTGGTGAACATCGACCAAAGCCCCATCGGCCGCACGCCGCGCTCCAACCCCGCCACTTACACCGGCTTGTTCGGACCGATCCGGGAGTTATTCGCGCAAACCCCCGAAGCGCGCGCCCGCGGCTATCAACCCGGCCGCTTCAGTTTTAATGTCAAGGGCGGGCGCTGCGAAGCCTGCCAAGGCGACGGCGTGCTCAAAGTGGAAATGCATTTTCTGCCCGACGTTTATGTACCTTGCGACGTGTGCAAGGGCAAACGCTACAACCGCGAAACGCTGGAAGTGCGCTACAAGGCCAAGACCATTCACGAAGTGCTGGAGATGACGGTGGAAGACGCGCGCGCGTTTTTCGACGCGGTACCGGCGCTGGCGCGCAAGCTGCAAACCCTGGTCGACGTGGGCCTGAGCTACATCCGCCTCGGCCAGAGTGCGACTACGTTGTCCGGCGGCGAGGCGCAGCGCGTGAAGCTGTCGCGCGAATTGTCGAAACGTGACACCGGCAACACGCTGTACATTCTCGACGAGCCCACCACCGGCCTGCATTTCTACGATATCGAGCAACTGCTGCACGTGCTGCACCGGCTGCGCGACCACGGCAACACCATCGTGGTGATCGAGCACAATCTGGATGTCATCAAGACCGCCGACTGGGTTATTGACCTGGGCCCCGAAGGCGGCGACAAAGGCGGTGAAATTCTCTGCACCGGCACACCCGAAGACCTCATCGCGCACACTCGCTCGTACACTGGGCATTACCTCAAACCGGTGCTGGCGCGCGACAGCGTGCCATTGCTTGCAGCAGCGTCGGCCTAACCGTGTCATGTCGGAGACGATGGGCACAGCTCACCCTTCTGCTCGGCACGTTGTTGCTCAGCGCCTGCTTGGTGCGCGTGGCCTACAACAACGCCGACTGGCTGCTGCTCTGGCGGCTCGACGATTCCTTTAATCTCACCCGGCCGCAAAAAGCTTTTCTCAAAGAACATCTGCGTGAACAGTTGCGCTGGCATCGTGAAATCGAGCTTGCAAAAACCATCGCCTCTCTACGCCGCACCCAAGCGGCAGCCGCCGCCGGCATAAACAAAGGCGCGCTCGAAGACGTGGTGACCGAAATTACCGCGCTGCGTAACGCACTGGCCATCCGTCTTGCCGACGACAGCGCCGAATTCTTTGCACAAGTGTCGGACGAGCAGTTGGAGTACCTGCAAAAATCACTGGCCAAAGCCAATAAAGACTGGGAAAAGCGCCTCAAACTGCCACCCCGCGAACGCAGCATAGAGCGCACCGAACGTATTCTGGATATTGTCACGGACTGGACCGGCCCACTCAGCACGGCACAAGAACAACAGCTCACGCCGTCGATTGAGCACATTCCCGATGTGCTGGAGATTTGGCTAACGCAGACCAAAGAACGGCAACGCCAGTTTGTCGAATTGGTGCGTGCTGCACGCGAGGATCGCATGGCCGCGAGCCGTGCTTTCGTTGCGTGGGTGTCGGCAGAAACCACCGCGCCTGAACTTAACGCGCATCGTGCGGCGGTCTACGACTTGATCCTGGAAATCGACGCGCTCTGTACCCAAAAACAACAGGAACACTTCAACCGCAAACTGCAGGGCTGGATCGACGATCTACAACTGGCCCTGACACAGGGCGCCACCTGAAAGAGCCTTGCACTAAACTTTTAAACGTTATTAAACTTATCCTCTGATGCCGAGTAGCGGCCGCGTGGACTAAACGGTTAGGTCAAAGCAACTTTCGAGAATAGCGCTTCACGACTCACCACTGCTTTCAATTTAATAGGTTGGCGCGGTTCGATTGAAGGAGTCGCGCGATACTCTCGTGTAATTCGCCTATGCGAGCCCCAATCTGAAAGTCAGTGCACGACCCATTGCGGACCGTCGCGCATCATCGGCACTGTTGTAATTTTCGACTAAATGCAGACATTCCTATAGCCAAACTTCTCAAAAGGATGCTTGAGACGATGTCCCGCTGGGCTATATGCTGGGACGCACTTTTCACGAGGGTTGACGCTTAATCGGCAACAATGCGTACTGTGCAAGTCGTCCGACTTCCTTCAATTGTTCTGATATGATAGATAACGGAGTGTCCGTCTCATGAAACGCCATACCGTTCTAGCAGTACTCGTAGTGCTTATTGCACTCGGTTGTTCGAGTACGACCCATGAAGATCCAGCCCGGGGAGCATCTTCGCAGCTGTCCCAGATCGGTACACCTCTCGCGGTCGGCTTTCTCCATGTGGCGGCGGTGGAGCCCGACGGTAGTTTGCGGACATGGGGAACTAACTATGATGGCCAGCTTGGAGACAATACACAGACTGACCGTATTGTTCCGCTCCCAGTTGCTGAGTTGTCCAACGTCATATCTGCGGTGGCAGGTATCAGTTATACGGCTATCCTAAAACGCGATGGAACCGTGTGGGGATGGGGCCGAGATATTGTGGAAGAAATTCAGGATACGACTGTTTGGTACCAGATACCCCACCCGGTACTGGTGCCAGCATTACACAATATATCGGCCATCGCGGGTGGGTATAGCCACGTGCTCGCCCTGAAACAAGATGGAACAGTCTGGGCATGGGGTGGAAACCAAACTGGCCAATTGGGCGATGGCACCAATCTCGGTCGCACTATTCCGAGCCAAATTAGCGATCTCACCGACATCATTGCCATTTCAGCTGGGGGAGGTCACAGCATGGCGCTCAAACATAACGGAACCGTGTGGGTATGGGGCGACAATAGCGCGGGCCAGCTCGGTGTCAGCACAGCAACATTCAGTGATCGCCCAATCATGATTCCAGATTTCACTGATGTGGTAAGCATTGTCGCCGGCGGGGGGCATAGCCTTGCGTTGAAAAGGAATGGCACGCTCTACGAGTGGGGTGGACAGTGGATTTCCGGACAAGCGATCCTGACCCGGCCCGAAGCAGTTTCTGCTCCATCCAATTTTGTTGCGTTGGCGGCAGGCTCGACACATTCCCTGGCTCTTGACCGAGACGGTTTCGTTTGGAGCTGGGGCGACAATTTTGAAGATCAATTGGGAGACGATACTGTAGATCGTCGTGATGTACCTGCACGGGTCGCAGGGTTATCGGAAATTGCCGTGATCGGAGCAGGTGGACAACAGAGCCTTGCGGTGAAGCGCGATGGATCGATCCTAGCTTGGGGGCACCGTGCCTCTGACCCCGTCACAGATTTCTTAGCCCGCGTTGACCCCGCACGGGTTAGAGGACTTTGGGACATCACTTCAATATCAGCCGGGGCGCTCTCTAACGTTGCGCTGCGCCGCGACGGAGCGATGTTGACGTGGGGCAACAACAGCTATGGGCAGCTCGGCAATGGGACGCCTAACCAGCGAACGGGTATCGTGCAACTGACTCTACCCACACAAGTCAAGACGTTGTCAGCCGGAGGGACTTACACCCTCGTAAGCGACGCGAATCGCAATGTTTGGGGGTGGGGATACAACAATGGCAATGCAATATCAGGATCACTGCCCGAGCAGGTGAAGGATCCAATGCTCATACCTGAACTCGCGGAAGTACGTAGTGTATCCAGCGGACAGATTCACTCGGCCGCAGTGACGATGGATGGGCGAGTTTGGACTTGGGGACAAAACTATGCCGGCACTTTAGGTAATGGGACTTTTGAGCCGAGGGCTATTCCGACGCCCCTCATATCACCGACGAATGCCATTGCGACGTCGGCCGGTGACAGTCACACCCTGGCACTCGACAATAACGGAATGGTATGGGAATGGGGCCAGACAAGAGTCTGCCCCCCGAGTGACGGCGGATTAGTTTGTCAGAGGATTCCTGCAACAGTTGATGGACTTTCAAATGTCGCAGCGATAAGTGCGGGTGGAGGATTTTCACTTGCTCTAAAAACTGATGGTTCGGTATGGATGTGGGATGCGTCTACGACCCCAGTTGTACCCACTCCGATGCTTGGTCAGTCCGTTGCAGTCGCAATTTCAGCTGGCGGATGGCTAAGCGCTGCGTTGGATCGCAATGGAACAGTCTGGACCTGGCATACAGATTTCGACCATCTTAACCCTGGCCCGCGGTCCCTATGGAGCGCGCCCGAAGTAGCGAAGAATCTAACCGATGTACGATTGCGCCGCCGTGCTCGGTATACATTTTGGGACATCCAAGTCCCAAAACGCCTGCGCTCGGCGGCGAGTATGCCTGCGGCGGCCCGGGCCCGTCCTGCGTCCGTCACGACGCGCCACACAGCGGCGCGCCATGACTACCACAGTGACTCTACGCCGTGTCGGGTGCCTTGTGTTTTGTCTCCGCCCGCGCTACCGCGCGCACTCCGACAAAACCCACGGCCCTACGGCTA
>JANLTU010000061.1:0-4138 GCA_031363085.1 Gammaproteobacteria bacterium | reverse complement strand
TTGGAATTCGGCTGCGCGGACGGCGCCAACATTATCCCGCTCGCCTACTACCTGCCGCGCAGTGAATTCGTCGGCGTGGAACTGTCGCGCGTGCAAATCGACAGCGGGCGCGTGCTGATCGAGCAGTTGCAACTGACCAACATCGAACTGCTGCATCACGACGTGCTGACGTTGACCGACACATTAGGCAGCTTCGACTACATCATCGCGCACGGGATTTTTTCTTGGGTACCGCCGCAGATTCAGGAACGCATCTTGGAATTGTGTGGCAGTCTGCTCGCGCCGCACGGCGTGGCTTACATCAGCTACAACACCTTGCCCGGCTGGCGCGGGCGCGCAATGCTACGCGACATGCTGCTGCACCACTGCCGCCTTCTGCACACACCGCGCGAACGACTGCACGCGGCGCAGGAGCTGCTCGAATTCCTGCACAGCGGTTATGCCGAGCTGGAGTCACCGTCGGTGGATTGGTTGAAACAAGAAGTAGCACATCTGCGCCAAGCGTCGCGCAGTTACCTGTTTCACGAGTATCTGGAAGACATCAACACGCCACTGCTGTTCAGCGATTTCATGCAGCGCGCGCAACAACACGGTTTGAAATACCTGTGCGACTCTGATCTGTACACGATGTTCCCGTCGACGCTGGGCGATGCAGCCGCACAATTACTTGCGCCCTACGATGACCTGCTCGAACAGGAACAGTACATGGACTTTCTACGCGTGCGTCCGTTTCGACGCAGCCTGTTGTGCCGTGCACAGCCCGAACTGCGACGGGAGCTCGATCTCGACTTTATGCGGAAATATGGACTAGTTGCGTACTTAACCCCACGCGAAACACCAGATCTTGAAGCTCCCCGCAGCCAGTCCTACCTGTCGTCCAGCGGCAAAGATTATGCGGTGACGCATCCGCTCACCAAGCTTGTCCTACAACACCTCGCAACTGCATTTCCCAATGCGCTGCGCTTTGACGCACTCGCCGATGCAGCCAGTGCGGAACTCATCCGCACCGGCGCCGCGACATTGGCACAACAGCGCAGCATCCTACTCAGCGAGTTATTCAGCCTGTTCAGCGCCCGCGCGCTGATGCTGACACCGCGCGCGCAGCAGTATTTCAACCAGATTAGTCAACGCCCGCGCGCGCATCAACTAGCACACGTCCAGGCATCACGCGGACATGTGTCCTCAGTCCGCCACATCGACGTCGACCTCGACCCGCTGTCACGCCACCTGCTCACGCAACTCAACGGAACCCGCACCTGCGGCGAACTCACGCAAAACTTAATCGCCGAAATCGATCAAGACCTCGGCACCCGTGACGCGCTGCTTTCACACGACCACACCGCCGCACAGACGCATGCACGCATCAGTGGCAACGTGGATCGCTTGCTCGCATTATTTGCCCGGCAGGGATTGCTTGCGGGGTAATGGGCGAGATTTTGCTGGCGTCGAAAAGGCATACGCTGAGTCACAATGCCTGAAATGCATACAAATTGAAAAACTACACCAACTGCCCAGCCAGAAAATTAGGTCTCGCCTTTCGTTAAATACAGTATTATCTTGCGGTCGATTAATTGATAAAAGCAGAGAAGCTCAATGTTACGACATGGCTTACTACAAGAATACGCAAGCACGCTGGCCTTAGTGACGCGACTTGTTGATCTAGTGAGCGTCCTACTTGGCGGTATCTTGGCTTATGCAATTCGTTTCGATGGATTTCAAAGCGGACTTTCCATTCCCGACAACTACCGGCTGGTCCTGGTGTTAGGCACGCTACTGGGCGCGGTTATTTTTCCGTTTTTTGGTATATACCGTTCCTGGCGTGGACGTGGTTGGCTGCAACAATTGCAAATCTTGTCGTTCGCATGGCTCAGCGTTGTTATGGCATTGATCGTCATAGGTGTTGCTTTCAAAGCAAACCTTGAGTATTCCCGACAGTGGTTTTTTCTGTGGGCGGCGCTGTCTTTGGTTCTCATCATCGTATCCCGCTTTTTGCTCGGTCAGGTTTTGCGCGTTCTACGTGCGCGGGGCGGTAACCAAAAGCGGATTGTCATCCTCGGTGCTGGTAGGCTTGGTCGCTCCGTTGCGCACAAGATAAAAGAAGCCAATTGGACCGGACTCAACGTCGAGTATTTTCTGGACGATGCAGAACATCTTCTTAACACGCTTGTCGACGAAATCCCGGTGCGCGGTAATGTGGGACGAATCATCGACGCCATCGGGGAGAATAAACCGCGTATCGATGAAGTGTGGATCGCCTTGCCACTGCGCGCAGAAAGCCGCGTAAAGGAGGTGCTTCATGCGTTGCGTCACTCTACGGTTACCATTCGATTCATTCCCGATATTTTCAGCTTTCGATTGCTTAACCATTCGGTAACAGAAATTGCTGGCATTCCAATTCTTGATCTCAACGCCACACCCATGGTGGGAATAAATCGGTTGGTCAAAGCTGTCGAAGATCGTATCCTCGGATTGCTCATCCTCACCCTCATCAGCCCGTTGTTGGCAATTATTGCGATAGGCGTAAAGTTCAGCTCACCCGGCCCAATCATTTTTAAACAGCGAAGACATGGTTGGGACGGCAAGACCATTAATGTCTATAAATTCCGCACCATGTATATGCACCAGGAAGATGACGGAAAAATAACTCAAGCGTGCAAGAACGATCAACGCATTACCAAATTCGGCGCCTTTTTGCGTCAGACCAGCCTAGACGAGCTACCACAATTTTTTAATGTACTACAAGGGAAAATGTCGATCGTGGGGCCGCGACCCCATGCACTCGCGCATAACGAAGAATACAAAGACCAAATCGACGCTTACATGCAACGCCACAAAGTGAAGCCGGGCATTACCGGGTGGGCACAAATCAACGGCTGCCGCGGGGAAACCGACACCCTGGAAAAAATGAAAAAGCGCGTGGAGTACGACCACTATTACATCGAGAACTGGTCCCTGTGGTTTGACTTGAAGATTATCTTTCTAACGATGTCTAGAGGGTTTACACACCAAAACGCATATTAGCGGCTAATTTCGGCGCGCTCAATAATCAACCGCAACACCTTGTAGAGGATAAGGTGTTGGGATGGGAAAGACAGAAAAGCAGTACACGCAATTGAGTGCGAAGAGCGAGCGACGATTATGTTGATGCAACACGCAGGAGGTGGGCTGCGGGAAATAGGGCGATTCTTGAAACGTTCCCCCCGCACGATCTCACGGGAGCTGGCGCGGGATCGGGGCGCGGAATCGGGCTACGTCGGATTGCGCGCAGGAGAACAAGCCCGTCAGTTGCGTTTCAAATCACGCAAGGCATTGAAGCTCGTGGTCGGCAGTGCGCTGTTTGACGCAGTGAAGGAACAGCTCAAGAAAAAGTGGTCGCCTGAGCAAATTGCAGGCACGCTCAAGCGTATGCATCCGAATCAACCCGCCCAGCGGGTCAGCCACGAAACGATTTATCACACGCTCTACGCCATGCCACGAGGCGAATTGCGCCGTGAATTGATCGCCTGTTTGCGTTGGAGTCGAGACCAACGCCGTTCCAAGACTCGCGCACCGGGTGGCTGTGGGCATATCGCGGCAATGCAGCGCATTCACCTACGCCCACCGGAAGTCACTGATCGCCTGATCCCCGGGCCCTGGGAAGCGGACCTGATCAAAGGTGCGATGAACCGCTCTTCTGTGGGCACGCTGGTTGAACGCACAACACGCATCGTGGTGTTAGCCAAGATGCCCGATGGCACAGCGCAATCCGCGCTGGATGGATTCAGTGAAGCGCTCAGTGCGATCCCCGCAGAGCTGCGCAAAACCTTCACCTACGACCAAGGACGTGAGATGAGCAAACACGCGCAATTGACGGAGCGCACTGGGGTGGCGGTGTATTTCTGCGACCCCCACAGTCCATGGCAGCGTGGATTGAACGAGAACACCAATGGATTGCTGCGCCAGTATTTGCCCAAGGGCGCTGACCTGTCGGCTTACACGCAAGAACAGTTGGATGCGATTGCGTGGAGTTTGAACACACGCCCAAGGAAGTCGCTTGGATTCCGATCACCGGTCGAGGTTTACACCGAGCTCCTGCACAACATGGAACTCGCTAAAGCAGCGACTAAACATTAACTGTTGCGGTTGGTTCTTGAATCCG
>JANLTU010000073.1:0-18851 GCA_031363085.1 Gammaproteobacteria bacterium | reverse complement strand
ATTTTCAAGCCGCGTTCCGTCGGTGAAGGCGCGGGTCGCGTCTGGTACGCACCGTGGTCCTCGGGATCGGCGTATGGCCTGATGATCGAAGCAGGCGCGAAGATGACGCAGATGGAAAACCGAATTGTGCTGGCTCGCTTCAAGGATGGTTACGGCCCGGTCGGTGCCTACTTCCTGCATCTCAAGACTTATACCCAAAATGGCTTGGGCGAAGAGTATGAGTCCAAGTGGTTCCCGGGCCTGACGGAAATGGTCGGTAAAGAATACCTGGATACGGAAGGACAGCACTTGTCCCATAAACCCATACCGACCTGTTTACGTAACCATGCCTTTATCTCTGAAGTGAATGCCGGTCGCGGCCCCATTCACATGGTGACCATGGAAGCCTTCCAGGATCCTCATCTTGAAGAAATTGGCTGGCACAACTTCTTAGGCATGACCGTGGGTCAAGCGGTGCTGTGGGCAGCCACGGACGTGGATCCGAAATACGAAAACCCAGAATTAACGACGTCTGAGCCCTACGTCATGGGTTCGCATGCCACGGGTTGTGGTGCATGGTGCTCAGGTCCGGAAGATGTTTCCCCTCCGGCTTACTACTGGGGTTACAACCGTATGACTACGGTTGAAGGCCTGTTTGGTGCGGGTGATGCGGTCGGTGGTACGCCGCACGCGTTCTCGTCAGGCTCATTCACCGAAGGCCGTTTGGCCGCCAAGGCCGCCTGCAAGTATATCGATGACGGTAAGGGCGAAGGCATTCGCGTTTCTGATGAGCAGATTGCCAAGCTGAAAGAGAAGATCTACAAGCCGATGGAGACCTACCGGGTGTACAGCAATGAAGTCGTGGCCGGGTCAGTCAATCCAAACTTCATCAATCCGAGACAGGGTCTGGATCGTTTGCAGAAACTGATGGATGAGTATTGTGGCGGGTTTGGTGTCAACTACATGACCAACGAAAAACTTCTCAATATTGGTCTCAAGAAAATTAAAACGCTTGAGGAAGATATGGAGAAGATTGCGGCATCAGATATCCACGAGCTGTTGCGTGCATGGGAATTACATCACCGTATGCGTACTTCTGAAAGTGTGTTCCAACATACTTTATTCCGCAAGGAAACGCGCTGGCCGGGTTACTACTACCGTGGTGACGCGATGAAACTGGATGATAAAAATTGGCACGTACTGACGGTTTCTCATCGTGATCGCAAAACAGGTGAATACACGATGGAAAAAGCGCCACTTTACCATTTGGTCAGTGAACAATAAGGCCAACAGAATAAGGGCTTGATCCTACAAGTCATGAAAACTTGATTGGCGTAAGAATAGGCCAACATTTTTTTGGTGTTGGCCTTTTTTATGATTTGTAGTTTGCCGACGGATGTCGATGGGTAACGATGAATATTATTGAAAAAACAGATGAAGAGATTTTAGCGCTGGCAAATCCCATGTGGGCTGATCTCGTAAAATATTCGAATGAGAAAAACTATGGTGCGTTTACCCGGCATTTCTCAACGCCGATGAAAATGGGCGCCAATGAAATCGAGATGGGCAAGCAGTTTGCCCGAAGCGATCTGGCGAAAAACCTGTCAACGGATTACCAATATCTCGGCATTATCCGCCGTGGTGAATATGTCACGGTGCTCTACAAACAGACTAACGCCAAGGATAAAGGTGAATGGCTGGGCAGACTGGTGCTGGGTTACGAAAAGGACGAGGTTAAAATCTTCGGTGCCACGCTGTTCTAAGACGGCTTTATCGATACCTAGTCATGTCAGATACGATACAAAACGAAAAATTTGTTGAATTGAATTACAAGGTCATCGATCAAAAGACCGGTGGCGTGCTGCTTACCATTAATTATCCGCTGGGATACGTCCATGGCGTGAACGATGTACTGTCTGAACAGGTGACCAAAGAACTGGATGGCAAAAAAGTGGGCGATGTCATCGAAGTGCCGGTGGACACCCGGCTGCTGTATGGCGAGAGAGACGAAGCACTGGTGTTTACTGATCATATTGAAAACGTCCCAGAGGAATTTCGGGAAATTGGTATGACCATCACCATGGAAAATGAAAATGGTGAGCCCAGAAACTTTATCGTGACCCGGCTCGATGACAAAACATTAACTGTCGATGGAAATAATCCATTGTGTGGCAGAGAAGTCATATTCAGGTTGGAAGTCTTGACGATACGTGATGCGACCGATGAAGAAATCGAACTTGGCGGAGCGGTTGGCGCCGACCCTGACATCAATGACATTCTTAGTCGCGCATAAATGAACTTCTCTCATACTTACAATTTTTACCTGCGCAACAAGGCCCTGGAACTTGCCTTGGCGAATTCCATCGGCAGGCTGGGCGATGCTTGGGCGCAAGCGGCTACGCCGGATACCAAGATCACCGTGGCGGATAATTTTCTGCATACGCGGGGGAACTATGAACAGCACCATTTCAGCGCCAATATTCTTGCCAGTGTGCGTGAGGCACTTGAAGCTTCGCTGACCGATGATTATCGCCACCAGGAGCCATCCGCCTGGGCCGAGACTCAGAACAGTCTGGGAAACATTTTCGCGGCTCAGGGGCAACAGCAACGAGATGTTGAGTTGTATGAAAAGGCCATACAGTGTTTTAACACGGCGTTGGAAGTGTTCGGCCAGGAAACATCGCCCCTCGACTGGGCGGCAACACAATACAACCTGGCTACCGCCCACCAGGCCTTGGGCCGGCAACTGGAGAGCGCGAAGTTATTGAAAACAGCCATTGATGTTTATACCCATGCGTTGCTGGTATGGTCTCGTAAAGAGACGCCGGAGCAATGGTCAACGGCCATGCATCAACTGGGCGCGACCTTCCATGCGCACGGTAAGCTGCTGAAAGGTAATCGTACGTTTCAAAAATCCGTCGTTGCCTATAAAAATGCACTGGCCGTGCTCGATGCAGATCATTACCCTTTCGAGTTAGCCGCTGCTCACAATAATTGTGGTGCGGTGCTGCATCATTTGGGTGAATCAGAAGAAAACCCGGATCGCCTGGAAGAGGCAATAAGATCTTACGAGACCGCGTTGACAGTCTGCCTGGAGCAGCAACTCCCCATTCATCTCGCGGTTCTATGTCGGGTAAACAGGTCTACCGCACGAAGTGTGCTGGCTGAGTTAACGAAAGACACGACACTCGCCGACGAAGCGGCTGATGAGTTCGAATTGATCATCGAATGTTTTCCGCATGCTCTTCAACCGCTTTGTTTAAAGCATTGCGAGGATCAAATCAAAAAGGCAAAGCGCGCGAGCATCAGCGGTTAGCGCTCAACAATTAGGAAGCTCGTCATCCCCGCGAAGGCGGGGATCCAGAGCCTTGAAAAAAGCTGGATTCCCGCATGCGCGGGAATGACGGAAACGAATTATTCCGAGGTTCATTAGACGAAGGGTATTTAAGTTTGACGGCGGAAGAACAACCGGTAAAAAAGCGTGACCCCAATAACCCGTGCCTGTTTTGTAAAGATCCACGCGGGGTTTCGCTGAATAACGAACTCGCGTACAGCGCGCGTGATAGCTACGCCGTGAGCCCGGGACATACGTTGGTCATCCCGCGTCGTCACGTCGCCAGCTTTTTCGATCTGACGCCCGCAGAGATCAACGCGTGCATGGAACTGATCAACGAGGAGCGCAGGTTGCTGGACCAGGAGTTCAATCCCGACGGCTATAACATTGGCGTCAATGTTGGGCCCGCAGCGGGGCAGAGTATTTTCCATGTTCATATTCACATCATTCCCCGCTACCAGGGTGATGTCGAAAATCCCCAAGGGGGCGTGCGGCATGTGATTCCCAACAAGGGACATTACACGCGTTAGAGGGTATGATTTCGTCAGTTTAGGTGGGAGGGACTGACAGCCGTTTTTACATTCCTCCCGTTCAACCATATAGGAGTGATCACGATGAGCGATGCGCCAAAAACCAGGCCTAAGGTTCCAGAAGGCAAGTCACGTTTTCTGACAACCACTCAGATGCCAGCGAATGCAAAGGGCTATGTCGGCTATAAAACCACCTGGGAACCTTTCCAGAAAGAAGTGCCGTACAAGACCCCCAAAAAGCCCTAAGTCTGCCAGCCGCGCGTACCCGGACGGGTCGCGCGGTGACTTGATCCAAAGTGAGTTGTGACAAGCACGCTTTATTACAGCGTGCTTTTTTTATCTCCAGGGATGGAGTGTATGCCGCGAGAGTGCATGGATGCGCGAAGCGGCGATGGGATCCGGCAAATGAATACGGCGAAGACATTGCACTGTGTTCTGGCGGGTGGTCGTAACATACCGACGTGAAAGCTTATAACCGTTTGGAAAGCTGGTAATCCACATTAATAAAGGCACCAATATCTGCCAGGAAGTGGATCGTTCTTCCGCCGAAACCGACATCGGGCACTGATTCCGATTTATCAACAGACAGTACCAGAACCAAGTTGATCCTCGGTGACAGGTTATGACTTTTACAGATTGCCAGGATCTTGTCCTTCGCCGGCTCGATTTTCTTGATCAGATCGTCAGTCAACTTGTACACGTTGATATCACCCGTAACCGTCTCGGTCGACAACTCCCAAGAGCTCAGCACCGGCTTGCTCAAGTCACTTCTGGCACCGGAGGCATCGACAGAAGTGGGTTGTATGCCGAGGTGCTGTGTGATCTGGTCGGGATTGAAGTGATAGCCCGCCAATGTGAAGTGGACCCGCGCTGTATTACTTGCCAAATTTTTACCCTCAGTGCCAGTGGTAACCTGATTTCCAGGTCATCCAGTATTAAATAACTAGCGTGATTATTACTAGCGTTTCCGATCAGGCGTCGTTGCGTGTGGAATAAGCAGTGTGGCATTCGCGCCGAAATTGGACATCCAGACGATGACTTTATTACCTAACATTTTATCCGCCGCCACCGGACAGGATAATAATCGAACGTTTTCGTGAGCGCGACCAGCTCTCTGAAGATGGCGGCTAGCGACAGCGTTATAGATTCCGATCCAGGTTTCTGTGCCTGATGCCGATGTAGAATGGACGCGTTGTCTCCCTAGATATGGGAGATGTCTTTGATTCATTTCTAAAGAGGACAGTATCGGTGAGGAGTCAGGTCGCTACAATAGGGTTTTTGGTGTCGCTATTCGCAGGTACGCCGGGAATTGCGCAGGTTGCATTTGACGAGTCTACCGATGCATTGCACGAGCGCGCTGTTGACCTTGCCCGGAAAGAAAACTACTCCGAAGCGCTATCCATACTTGACTCAATTCTAGTTCGCGACCCCAAGAATTACCCGGTGCAGCGTGACTACGTTATTATCTCAACCTGGATGGGGCGTTGCGATATTGCGCTGGAACGTTACGAGAAAATAAAAGCGCATCCGAGCAAAGAAACTTATTTAATTACGCCGGTCGCACAATGCTTGGCCGATGAAGGCAAAACCGAAGCCGCGCTGGATTTGCTCACCGAGGCTAACCGTCGCAGCGGTGATGAAGAGTCGCAAGACGCGTTGCGCCAAATCAAACACCGATTCGCGCTTGATCGTCGTCCGGTAGTCGACGCCGCTATATCAAGATCAAAATCGGATGCCGGTGCAACTGATTGGCATTTAAGCGCGCGGCTGAAGCGAAAAATTAATGATCGAGCGGCATGGTACTTACGCTTTCTACATGTGCGCGCGGACGACCCAAAATTCGAGACCGGCGACTTCCATCGTCTGGGCGCCGGGATCATTTACGGTGTCAATCGAAACGTCACGCTCATCCAAGACATCGCCGCCGAGATGGACAATGGCGCCTCTTTTGGCAGCACCACCACCGTGGTGCTCACGCCATCGGTTTCCTTGCAAGGCCAACTTGAGTTTGCGAGCTTCGCCGAAGACGTTCCGTTGCGCGCGCGCGCGCAGGAGCAGGGCATCCACGCGCGGCGTTTTACTGCATCGGCGAATTATCACACGCTCGATTATCGCTGGGATGCCGCCGGCGGCGCGGCCTATTATGATTTTTCCGATGGCAACAAGCGGCGTGTATTGAACGGTTCGCTGGGTTATGCATTTGAATTGGCACCACGTCGTGAGCAACGCATTATTGGCGGCGTGTACCACACCGGCAATACCTTGAGTTCAGATAACACGGTGTACTACAACCCAACGCGCGATCTGAGCACCACGCTAACCTACAAACTGGACTTGGTGTACGACTCCAAATTCCCCCGCCATGTGGATCACATCTATGCCCACATGGGCAGTTATGCGCAAGTAAGTCATAGCCCATTTCCGACTTACGGCCTGCGCTACGAGCAAGATTACGATTTTAACGAAGCAACTTCGCTGACTTGGGGTGCGGCGTTGCGCCAAAGCGTGTACGACGGAAATCGCGAGGTTGAAACCAATTTCAATATTTCGGTGAGTCGAAAATTGTGATGACCCTCCGCATGTGTCTGGTCGTGGTATTAATGATGGGTGCGTCTGTAAGCACGCGCGCCGGCGATCTGATCGTGTTGAATTATCATGATGTAGTTGCCGACCCGGGCAGTGATCGTTTTGCGGTGAGTCGTGCCCTATTTGTTGCACACATGGATTATCTGCAACAAAATGGCTATCAACCTCTGTCCCTGGCAACAGTGGAGCAGGCCATCAAAAAACATGTGGCGTTGCCAGAAAAAGCCGTGTTGTTAACCTTTGACGATGGGCTGAAAAGTTATCGCGAGTTTGTTAAACCTGTGCTGGAAATTTATCGTTTCCCTTCGGTTGTGAGTTTGGTGACTGCCTGGCTCGACGACATTGATGTGCCGCCAGAGTATCGCGGAAAAGTCATGTCCTGGAGCGACGCTCGCCAGATTGCGGCGTCGCGTTGGGTGAGTGTGGTGTCGCATACCCATAACCTGCATCAAGGAATTCTCGCCAATTCACGCGGTAACCAGCGTGCTGCGGCAACCACCCGCGAGTATTTCCCAGCAACGCAAAGCTTCGAAGACGAAACGCAATTTCGCGCGCGCGTGCGTCGCGACCTTGCAACATCCGCATTGCGTATGCAGCAGGAATTGGCGCGAGCGCCCCATGCGGTGGCGTGGCCCTATGGCGAATATGACGAGGTTGTTATATCAGAAGCGCGTGCACTAGGTATGCGCCTGCATTTCGTGTTAAGCGATTCCGACAATTCTGATTTTACCAAGGGCGTCGTGGGTCGAACCTTGATCGTAGATCGACCGGAGCTTGCGAACTTTTCGAAATTATTGGTGCGCTCAAACGTGCCCGTGCCACGCCATTTTGCCGAGTTAAGTCTTGACGCCTATGTCGGAAAAACCGAAGCTGAACAGGAGGCATTGTTGTCCGATTCGCTCGAACGGCTGGCGGCGTTACAGGTGAATGCGGTGATTGTCACGCCCGTGAGCGCCGATGGGCTACATGCATTTTTTACCACCCGTGCCTGCGCGGTTACTGCCGATGTGCTGGATCGTGTTGTGCACCAGATCCGCATACGACTGAATATCAGGCACATTGTGTTGCGGCTGCCGGCCAATCTGCAGGTTAAAGACGAACCCGTCTTTTTTTCGGATCTAACGCGTCTGACACGCTTCAATGCGTTGCTGTTTGCATCCGACGTCAGTGCTGAACATTTGAAAATGGTGCGGGATGTAGTTGCACGCTACCGTCCACATATCAATTACGGCGTCTTCGGTGACCAACCCCGCAGTGCTGAGTTTGATTTTTTCTTAGTCTCGTCCACAGGACTTCGTGGCACAGCACATGTTGATCCTGCTCGGGTGTGGGTCGCCGTCCAGGATGCACGTGACGAACAAGGACTAAATGCGGTGGTTACGCAGTTAAGTGCGCAAGGCATTACGAATTACGGCGTACCTTTGGAATGGGCGCTGGATAACGCTAAGCCGCGTGAAGTGACGGACCGCACTACACGCAGCGGGAGTTGATCTATGGGACTCATCTTTTTTGTGTTCATGTTTTTCTACCCGCTTTTTATGGCGATGTATTGGATCACGGGCTCGCTGCTGTTTTTCTTCCGCTGGGAAGGTCAGCAAAGCACTCCGGAACTCAAACGCCATCCCACCGTGGCAATTTTAGTGCCCTGTCATAACGAACAAACCAGTATCAGCGATGTCATCCGTCAACTTGCCGCGAATAATTATCCTTCCATTGAAATCATCGCCATCAATGATGGGAGCACCGACGCAACCGGCGACATTCTGAAGAAGCTGAGTGCTACCGTGCCGCAGCTTAAAGTGGTTACCCTCACCAGCAACTATGGCAAGGCAGCGGCATTGCGCATGGGTGTGTTGGCGACGTCGGCTGAATTTGTGATGTGCATAGACGCCGACGCGTTGCTGGAAAAAAATGCATTGTTCTGGATGATGAAGCAGTTCGAAGATGCACCGCGTGTCGGCGCCGTGACCGGCAACCCGCGTGTGGTCAACGACAAATCTCTGCTCGGACGAATTCAGATCGGCGAGTTTTCCGCCATCGTCGGCATGGTGAAGCGCACCCAGCGCAGCGTCGGACGTGTGTTTACCGTGTCCGGCGTGAACGCGTGTTTCCGCACGGCGGCGTTGCACGACGTGGGGTACTGGTCGAGCGAGACCGTGACTGAAGACATCGATATCAGTTGGAAGCTTCAGTTGCGTCGCTGGGACATTCGTTTTGAACCACGCTCGATTACTTGGATTCTGGTTCCCGAAAAATTCAATGCCTTGTGGCGTCAACGGCTGCGTTGGGCGCAGGGCGGTTATGAAGCGGCGGTTAAGTTCGGTAGTGACATTTTTCGTTGGAAGAATCGCCGCATGTGGATTGTCAGCCTCGAATACTGGATGAGCGTCTTGTGGTGCTACGCGTTGGTGTTCTCCGTCATGTGTTGGGCGGCAACCAACACTTTGCCCGAGGACTATTGGCCGGACGTGTTGCGGGTGCCGACGATGGTGCCGGGTTGGACCGGCGTAATCCTCGCGACCGTGTGCCTGCTGCAATTCATTGTGGGCTTGATTATTGATCGGCACTACGAACGGCGCGGATTGATCAAGCACACGTTCTGGGCCATCTGGTATCCCGCCGGCTATTGGTTCTTGAGTGCCGCGACCACCGTAGTTGCGGTACCCAAAGGTATGCTGGCGAAACGTAAGCAAGCCCGACACGCACGCTGGATCAGCCCCAAGCGAACACTGCTGACCATTCCGCAGTGGATTCTCGAACGGCGCAAAGTATCCGAACAACGCTCATTTTTTTGGAAGGTCATCCCGCAGCCTGAAAAAATGCTCGAAGCCGCCGTGATGTTTGCATCCTGGGGTTTGTGGGCCTATTTTGTAACGCCGTTGCTGAGCTTGGTCTTGTGGTACGCCGGGGTCGCATTATTTGCCGACCGCATGATCACACCGGCCGGTATTGAGTCTGTAGCCGACGCCTATGGTTACGGTGTTGCCATTTTGACGATGTGGCTGTGCTTGGGGCTGTGGATCACCTGGAATCAAACGCGCTACGGACGCCACAATCGGCGCAGTGGCGGGCCCGGTGCCGTCACCGCTGAGCAAGTCGGTACCTATTTCGGTTTGAGTATGGATCAGGTGAATCACATGCGCACGGAGAAACACATCGCGTTACACTTGGACGAACACGATCATCCGGTGATCGAAACCGCGTCGCGCACCGACAAGGTAACTCCGAGCATGGCACCCGGCAGTACCGCCAGTATGGCTGTCCGGTGACATTTAGGGCGGTTCTATAACTGCCCTTAGATAGTTCTTGCCACGTGAGCAGGGCTTCTGTCATCAGGTTGTCCAAAGCCCATGATAGAGTTGCATGCAGGTTAGCTTACGCTTGCTAGCCAGCGTGTTGCTTCAAAAAATAGAGAGTAAATCATGCCGCAGACAATCACCGTCGCGATCATTTCTGATACCCACGGATTCCTCGATCCGCGCATCGCAAACATAATCCATGACTGCCACCATGCCGTGCACGCCGGCGACGTCATGGCCGCCAGCGTGCTTGATGCCATGCGTCCACGCAGCGGCCGCGTCATCGCCGTGGCCGGTAACAACGACATCCCCGAAAAGTGGTCGGAATTCGAAGCCGACATCGTGCAACAACTTCCGCATATGGCTGAATTGGAATTACCCGGCGGTGTACTGGCCATCGAGCACGGCCACCGCCATGGCCATCACGCCCCACGTCACGACCTGCTACGTCGTAGCCACCCGCATGCTCGTGCCATCGTCTACGGTCATTCGCATCAACTCGTGTGTGATCAAGACGAACAACCTTGGGTTATCAATCCCGGTGCCGCCGGCCGCGTGCGCACGCATGGCGGACCCTCATGCCTAGTATTGACAGCAAGCCGGGAAAGCTGGCTGCTGGAACCCTATCGTTTTGCGCTGCACCCGGACGCAGCCGTCGCCCACGAGCGCATGTGAGGAGCGATCACAGGCACTATGCCACCGCGTGAAAATAAGTTGATCATTTTTTCCTGCGTGTTGGACGAATTGCATAATTCCACTCAGCATAAAATTTATCTGGCTTGGGGAAGGTCGCCGCATCGCCCTATATTTACAGTTCGATTTCCTAGCGAATATCTTCGATGCTGAATTTCTTTTCGAGTACTTGTGGCGTGATGAGCGCATAGCCTTTGAGCTGCCAGTGGGCGATGTCAGTGATCGCCGAGGGCACGATCTTGACAAAATCCTGTAAATCTTCCGGGCGATAGCCGTATTCGTCCAGGGCTTGCGCGCACACGCGGAACTCAACCCCGATGCTGGCGTAATAGCGCATGCGTTCGACCGCATCGTGATAGGTTGCGTAGTTCTTGCGTGCCACTGTTACGATTTCAGTGCCGTGCATAACCACTTTGAGATCGAGAAACTCGGGCAGATAGTCGTAGGGTGGTTCAATCAGCGGCTTCATCAGGGCGCGCACCCACTGCAAGGCGGGTGAAAGTTTTTGCGGGTCGTCAAAGTAAAATTCAAACACGACTTTTTGTTCGGTATAGGGTGGATTAACAAAATGCCCGCCGCCGGATTGCACTGGCGGATTCGGTATGTTTTCGGCGCGCGCCGACGCAGAACACAGCAGCGCGATGCAGAAGATCCACAACCGGATGCGCATGTAAAATCCTCTCCAGAAAAAACGGGTTGCAACGGCGAGCTCACGGACTGAGCCGGTTAACGTACTTCGCTATGAAACCTTTAGCGCCCACGCTGTGCCTTGTAAAAGTTAATGAGCCCGTTGGTGGACGCGTCGTGCGACATGACCTTCTTGTCGGTTTTCAATTCTGGCAGGATCGCCTTGGCGAGTTGCTTGCCGAGTTCCACGCCCCATTGGTCGAAGTAGTTGATGTTCCAGATCACGCCCTGCACAAAAATTTTGTGTTCGTAGAGCGCGATCAGCGCACCGAGCGTGTGCGGCGTGATTTTTTTCATCAGAATCGAGTTAGTGGGTTTGTTACCAGCAAAAGTTTTGTGCGGCAGCAATTGCTCCAGCGCTGCGTCTTCCATGCCGGCGGCGACCAGTTCGGCGCGTGCCTCGGCGTCGGTTTTACCTTTCATTAAGGCTTCGGTTTGCGCGAAAAAATTCGACAATAAAATCGCATGGTGTTCGCCGATGGGGTTGTGCGACTCAATCGGCGCGATGAAGTCGCAGGGAATTAATTTCGTGCCCTGGTGGATGAGCTGGTAAAACGCATGCTGCCCGTTGGTGCCGGGCTCGCCCCAAATCACGGGTCCGGTGGAATAGTCAACAACCTCGCCCGCGCGCGTCACCCGCTTGCCGTTGCTTTCCATGTCGCCTTGTTGAAAATAGGCCGCGAAGCGATGCAGGTATTGGTCGTAGGGCAGAATCGCGTGGGTTTGTGCGCCGAAAAAATTGTTGTACCAAACGCCCAGCAAGCCCAGCAGAACCGGCATGTTTTTCGCGAACGGCGCGCTCCTGAAGTGCTGGTCCATGGCGTGTGCGCCGGTCAGTAATTCTTCGAAATGATCCATGCCGATGTAGATCGCAATGGACAAACCAATCGCCGAGCACAGTGAATAGCGCCCGCCGACCCAGTCCCAAAACTCAAACATGTTTTTGGTGTCGATGCCGAACTTGGCGACTGCTTTCGCATTGGTCGACAGCGCGACAAAATGTTTGGCCACCGCTGCCTTGTTGCCCAAACCTTTGAGCAACCAATCGCGTGCGCTGTAGGCGTTGGCCAGCGTTTCCTGCGTGGTGAAGGTTTTCGACGCAACGATGAACAAGGTAGTTTCCGGGTGCAGGGCTTTGACGGTTTCAACCAGTTGCGTGCCGTCGACGTTGGAAACGAAATGCACTTTCAAATTGGCTTTCGAATACGCTTTCAAGGCTTCGGTGACCATCACCGGACCAAGATCGGAGCCGCCGATGCCGATGTTGACAACGTCGGTGATGCGTTTGCCGGTGTAACCTTTCCAGCGGCCATGCCGCACCGCATTGGAAAACGAACGCATCTTGGCCAGCACCGCATTCACGCTTGGCATCACGTCGCTACCGTCCACCAAGATCGGGCGATTGGCGCGATTGCGCAGGGCGATGTGCAACACCGAGCGATCCTCGGTGGTGTTGATGCGCTCGCCGCTGAACATGCGCGCGATCCATTGATCGAGCTGCGCCTGTTGCGCCAGCGTGAACAGGCAATCCAGCGTGTCTTTGGTGATGCGATTCTTGGAGTAGTCCAGCAGCAGATCGCCGCAGCGCAGCGAAAATTTGTCAAACCGTTTGGCATCGTGCGCAAACAGCTCGCGCATCTGTACCTCTTTGATTTCTGCGTAGTGCGCAGCGAGTGCTTTCCACGCGGGTGACTTGGTTAGAGCAGACATGGTGATTTTTCCTACAGGTTTTAAAAAGCATAGAGCAGGATGGCGCGAATGCAACGCGCTGCGTGCCGTTACTATCGGTGTGAGCGGTTAAATCTGAACGCGACCATGTGACGAAACGATGAAGTAATACATGAGAAGTGTCTCTGAACTAAAAATAGTACGCGGTTTTGTTGGCCCTCGGATTCTGGCGTAACATCGAGCAGAATTATTAAGCAGGCGCAGCGGAGAAAACATGGCGGCTTACATTTTTTGGTTTCTGCTGGCGTTGCTCCTGCTTGCGGCAGAAATGGCGACCGGCACGTTTTACTTGCTGGTGCTGGCGGTTGCATTGGCCACCGGTGGCGTCGCCGCAGTGTTTGATGGGTCACTGCCCATGCAAATCGTGCTGTCCGCCGTGGTGGGTATCGCCGGCACCATCCTCCTGCATCGTTCAAAAATAGCGCAACCGGAAGCGGCTGAAAACCAGAGTCTCGATATCGGCCAAGCGGTGCACGTGCTGCACTGGCGCGACGACGGCACGCTGCGGGTTGCCTATCGCGGCGCCGAATGGGACGCTGAGCTGACATCGGCCGATATACCCCGTGAGCAACCTTTATTTATCCAATCCATGCGTGGCTCAACGCTAATTTTGAGTCATCACAAACCACCCCGTTGATTGGTTGCCAGAGGAAGAAAAACATGTTGGAAATCGCTGCTTTTGTACTGTTCGCCGTCGTCATTTTTATTATCAAGGCGGTGAAGGTCGTGCCGCAGCAACACGCCTGGATCGTTGAGCGTCTGGGTCGTTATCATGCCACGCTGGTGCCGGGGTTGAATATCGTGGTGCCATTTATTGACCGCGTCGCCTACCGTCACATGCTCAAAGAAGTGCCGCTGGATGTCCCCAGCCAGATTTGCATCACCCGGGATAACACGCAGTTGCAGGTGGATGGTGTGTTGTATTTTCAGGTGACTGATCCGAAGCTGGCGTCGTACGGCGCCAGCAATTACATCGTTGCGATTACCCAGCTTGCGCAGACCACGTTGCGTTCGGTGATCGGCAAAATGGAGCTCGATAAAACTTTTGAAGAACGCGCGCATATCAATACTTCCATTGTCGCGGTGCTGGACGAAGCGGCATCCAATTGGGGCGTCAAGGTGTTGCGTTACGAGATTAAGGACTTGACGCCGCCCAAGGAAATTCTCCATGCGATGCAGGCGCAAATCACCGCAGAACGCGAAAAGCGCGCGCTGATTGCCGCGTCCGAAGGCCGCAAGCAAGAACAGATCAACATCGCCACCGGTGAGCGCGAGGCATTTATCCAGCGTTCGGAAGGCGAGAAACAGGCCGCCATTAACAATGCACAAGGTCAAGCCGAAGCGCTCAAGGCGGTGGCCGAAGCTACCGCTAAATCCATTCTGATGGTCGCGCAGGCGATTCAATCGCCCGGCGGGATGGATGCCGTTAACCTTAAAGTTGCGGAGAAATATGTCGAGGCATTTGCCGGCGTGGCCAAGCAGGGCAATACGCTGATCCTCCCCGGCAATATCGCTGACATGGGCTCGATGGTGGCCGCTGCGCTAAATATCATGAAAGGAGTCAAATAAAGACATTTAAGTTTAGGTGCCGTCCGGTGAGATATTGAACAAGTGCGAATTAGCACCCCACGCCAGCCGCCCGTCGGGCTGCTGGAACTGAAGGATCGCATGCGGGGTTTCTGCAACATCAAATAGCGGAGACAGAACATGACTTTCAGAACCGTGGCCAGCGTGGTTTTTGCAATGCTGTTTTGCGCGGCGTGCACACCAAGTTTCACGGAGCCTGAATATCTTCAGCGCGCCGAGGCGGAAAAATCCAAAGGCAATCTGGCTGCCGCGATTATCGAAACCCGCAATGCGTTGCAACTCAATCCCAAAAACGGTGCAGCACGTGTGTTGTTGGCCGCGTTGTATAACGAGCAAGGCAACGGTCTTGCCGCCGAGCAGGAATTGGTGCGCGCCAAGGATGCCGGCATCGCGTCCGAAAGTATCGCCATTCATCTGGCACGTGCCTTGTCCGCGCAGCAACAATACAAACGAATCGTTACAGAAATCACCGTGCCTGCATCGGTGGACGCGCACACGCGCATGGAGTTTTCAGTGCTACGCGCCGATGCGCGCTTGATGATCGGTGCCGGGGACGACGCCACGCCCGATATCGAAACCGCATTGCGCACGGATGCTAATTTTTTACCGGCTTTGTTGGCTGCTGCGCGCCAAAAACTTTACCGGGGCGAAATGCAACCGGCGCAGGAATTCGCCGCCAAGGCGCATGCAGTTGATCCAAACAGCCCGTTGCTGTGGGAGTATCAGGGCGAGGCTGCGTTGGTTGCGCGTCGTTACGCCGAAGCGCAAAGCGCCTATGAGAAAGCGTTGCAACTTGCCGGCAAGACCACCTCGTCGGTGCATCTATTTGAAATGCACTACGGTCTGGCGTCGAGTTTGCTGGCGCTCAACCAGGATGATGCAGCACTCACGCACGCCGATGTTTTACTGAAGATGAACGGTAAGGATCCCGCCGCCAATTACCTGCGCGGTTTGTTGGCGTATCGCAAGGCGGACTACACCACGGCGTTGACCTATTTTCAACGCACGCTGGAGCAGCGTCGGCCGGGTAGCACGCCCATCTTTGCGTTGTTGGGCGCATCAAGTTACGCGCTGGGCAACTACGAACAGGCGGCTGATTTTCTGAACAAGCATCTGGTGGAAATTCCGGTTGATGATTACGCACGCAAATTATTGGCGGCCACACAGATCCAGTTGAAACAGCCGGAGCGTGCGGTGAAAACACTGGAAAACATCAAGCGTGCCAACAACAACACTAACGAAACTCTGACCCTGCTGGGTACTGCCGCAATCCAGATGAACGACCCGCGTGCCAGCCGCGCGGTGCTCAAAAAAGCGGTCGAGGCGGCACCGCAAAGTTCGCTGCTGCGTACCACTCTGGCAGAGTCTTACTTTCGCGAGGGGCAGTACGACCAAGCGCTGAGCGAGCTTGAAAAATCCATGTCCGCGAAAGAATCCGCGTTGCAGAATAACCTGCTCAAAGTCGCGACCTTGCTGCGTAAAGAGGACTACCCCGCCGCGTTGGTGCAAGCACAAAAAATGGTGAAGGAAAGCCCGCGCGAACCATTGGTGCACAACCTGCTTGGTTTGGTGCATTTTCAAATGCAAGACACAACGGCCGCGCGCCAGGAGTTTCGCGCCGCCGTCGATTTGAAATCGGCTTTTCCCCCGGCCATGCTGAATCTCGCGCTGCTCGATATGGTCGAAAACAAGCCCGCCGAGGCGGCAAAATGGTATCAACGGATTCTGGAACAAAATGGTAAAGACCTGGCGGCCTTGATGGGCATGGCGCATGCTGAATTTGCGCAGGGTCATACGCCTGCGGCCACCGATTGGTTGCAGCGCGCGCGCCAGACCGATCCGGCGGCGCCACAACCCCGGCTGTTGCTGGCACGTGTCGCGCTGGAGAGCGGCGATGCCAAGCTCGCCACCGAGTTGGCGCAGGAAATCATGGACAAAAATCCACATCATCCGATGGGGCTGTCGTTAACCGGCGAGCTACAGATGCAGCGCAATGATTATCGCGGCGCGGAAATCAATTTTGAAAAACTGGTTACCGGCCAACCGCGCTCGGCGACGGCGCGTCTGCAATTGGGGCAAGCGCAAGTCGCGTTGAAAAAAACTCCACAGGCGCGCAGCAGCTTCAAGGAGGCACTGAAACTGGACAGCAATTATTTTCCGGCCAGCGCGGCGCTGGCGACGCTGGAGATGCGTGCAGGCAACGCCGACAGCGCCTTGCAATTGGCCGACGCAGCGATCAAGCGCAAACCCGAAGCGGCCGACGGATATATATTGCGCGGCGATGTGTTGATGAGTCAGAAAAATTATTCCGCCGCTGTCGCCGCTTATGCGCAGGCGACGCAACGCCAGTCCGCCACGTTGCTGACCATCAAACAGTACCGCGCCTTGACGGCGGCGAATGCGCCGTACGAGCAACGCGTCGCGCCCTTGCAAGCGTGGTTGGAAAAACATGCCAATGACGAAGCGGTATTGATTGTGTTGGCCGAAGCGCAAATGGCGCAGAAACAACTCAAGGAATCGATGGCGACTTACCAAGGTGCGTTGAAGTTAAATCCAAACAACGTCATTGCGTTGAATAATCTGGCGTTGGTGTATCTCGCGGCGAATGACGCACGCGCCGTGGAAACCGCTGAGCTGGCCTACAAAATTGGCGGAAAAAATCCACGCATCGCCGACACGCTGGGTTGGGTGCTGGTGCAACGCGGCGATGTGGCGCGCGGTAAAATAATATTGGACGAGGCTACGCAGGCGTTCCCCGACGACCCCACCATCAGTTATCACCTGGCACGTGCGCGTCATGCGTCCGGCGATCCCAACGGCGCGCGCGAATTGGTAAAGCGAGCGCTTACGCACAAGGACGCATTTGAGGATCGTGCCGCCGCAGAAGCTTTGGCCAAACAATTGAACTAACTTCAGCATCATGATGTGCTGCGCAGGAAAAAAGAAAGCCGCCCCAAGGGCGGCTTTCGAACAGATACTGCTAAACGTAGTAGCTTATGCGAGTTTCAGTGCGCGACGGCTGAAGCCCAGACCGGCCAAGCCCAAGCTCATCAAGGCCAGCGTTGCAGGTTCCGCCACCGTGCCACCCGGCGTTCCACCCGGGGTGCCTAAGCTGCCGCCCAAGGCCAAGAAGGCGGAGAATGCAGGTGCGCCGGTTGTGCTCGTGCCATAAGCAGGGTCTGCATCAACCAAGCTCAAAAAGCCTAGGGTGTCGACGAAGTACGACTTCGAATACGCCTGATGCTCCCAGCAACCCAATGCCGGGGGCTGGGTGAAACCCTTGGCCAGTGCATCGGCGGTGAACACTTCCGCGTCGGTGCAGCCCGGGCCACCGAAGCCGGTGCTGTAGCCCTTCACCGTTCCGGCCGGAGGAGTTGCTAAAATCGGACTGATGAATGACCAATCACCGCCGGTATAATCCTGAATGGCAACGCTTCCGCCAGCGGCGTAGTAGGCACCGATTTGTGCGGAGTAGGTCGACGCTCCGCTGAGGTTCTGGCTGCAGCAACCCCCCGGACTTTGAATATACAGGGCACTGTAGGTACCGCTGCTTATGCCGCTCAGATCGCTTAGGAACACCGTGTCAGCGGGAGCGGTGGTCATCAATGAGCCATTACCAAACACGGCAACCGGTAGCGCTGAGCCATCTTTCAGAAACGCGAATAGCTGGGTGACATAGGCAAGACCGCCCGGCTGTAAATCGTGAAAGGTCGAAGCATCAGAACCTTCCAGTACCAGCGTTTGTGCTTGCACTGAACCGACGTCCACCATTGCCAGCGCACCGAGCAGGCCAGTCGCTGTGTGCTTGAAAAACTTCATTGCCGTTTTCATTGATAAATACCTCGGTGAGTAGAGAAGATTTAAACTAAGAGCTGACATTCAAATAAGCCAACGTGACAGGAGGTCAGCAATGCACGTGCCAGAATTACAAGTTGTTATTTTTGTTATCGAATATGCGCGCTCATCGACAGCGCATCCGGCACGTTGTAAGGATTTACGACGGCTTCGTTTTGGGTGCGGTACGGTGCTGTTCTAGCGGGAAGGCTTTTATAAAAACAGGATGTTCTTGGGCGTTAATGCGGATGAAAATTCCAGCGCTTGTGGAACACGTAACGCGTATTGAAGGGTGGGACTGAAGCAGGCGCTGTTAAAAAAAGCGACAACCAAACGTTGTACGCGATGTAATTCCATTTCCAATTTAAAACGATACGTTATTGCCCCGCCTTGCCGTGCAACGGCACTGTCTGCGGCGTGGCGCCTAGTCTTGTTTTAAATTGGAAATAGAACTAAGAATGGCGCGCACAAAAGGCCATGTATTGACAATATTTGGATGGTGCCGGGAGGGAGAATCGAACTCCCACAGTGTCACCACTACTGGATTTTGAGTCCAGCGCGTCTACCAGTTCCGCCATCCCGGCTTTCTACCGC
>JANLTU010000014.1:0-10115 GCA_031363085.1 Gammaproteobacteria bacterium | reverse complement strand
GCGCAAGGTCACTCCGGGTTGCATCTGGCCTTTGAAGCGCACCAGCACCGACTCCGGCATATCGAGCGGCATTACGCCCAGCGCAGCGGCGAACGCGACCAGACCTGACCCTGCCGGAAAACTGATGCCAATCGGGAAGCGCGTATGCGAGTCGCCGCCGGTGCCCACCGTGTCGGGCAAGATCATGCGGTTGAGCCACGAGTGAATGATGCCGTCACCCGGACGCAAACTCACGCCGCCGCGCGTGGTCATGAATTCCGGTAGCTCGTGTTGTAGTTTCACGTCCACCGGCTTCGGATACGCCGCAGTGTGACAAAAACTTTGCATCACCAAATCCGCCGAGAAACCCAGGCACGCGAGCTCTTTTAATTCGTCGCGCGTCATCGCGCCGGTGGTGTCTTGCGAACCCACTGTGGTCATGCGCGGCTCGCAATAGGTTCCCGGACGCACCCCCGTGACGCCGCAGGCGCGGCCGACCATTTTTTGTGCCAGCGTGTAGCCTTTGCCGGTGTCTTTGGGCGCGACCGGGCGGATGAATTCAGTCGAATGCGCGAGTTTCAACGTGTCGCGGGCGCGGTCGGTGAGCGCGCGCCCGATGATCAACGGAATACGCCCCCCGGCGCGCACCTCATCCGGCATCGTGCTGGGCTTGAGATCAAAGCGTGCCAGTTCGTTGCCTTGAGCGTCGGTGATGCGACCTAGCTTTGGATGGATGGTGATGACGTCGCCCATGTTGAGCTTGCTAACATCACACTCAATCGGTAACGCGCCGGAATCTTCGGCCGTATTGAAAAAGATCGGTGCGATTTTTCCGCCGAGGATCACGCCGCCTTGGCGCTTGTTGGGCACAAACGGAATGTCGGCGCCGATGCTCCACAGCACCGAGTTGATGGCCGACTTGCGCGATGAACCGGTGCCGACCACGTCGCCCACGTAAGCCAGCGGATGGCCTTTCTGTTTCAACTGTTCGATGGCCTGCAAGCCGTCGGGCATTTTGCTCACCAGCATCGCCTTGGCGTGCAACGGAATGTCGGGGCGGCTCCAGGCTTCGGAGGCCGGCGACAGGTCGTCAGTATTGGTCTCACCCAGCACCTTGAACACGGTAACGGTGAGTTCTTCCGCCAACGCCGGACGTGCGGTGAACCACGCGGCTTGCGCCCATGACTCCAGCACCTGTTGCGCACGCGCGTTGTTGTCCGCTTTGGCCACCACGTCGTGAAACGCGTCAAACATCAACAGGGTTTTCGACAGCGCCTTCACCGCCAGTGGCGCAAGCGACGCATCGTCGAGCAAGGCAATCAATGGCTGGATGTTGTAGCCGCCGAGCATCGTGCCCAACAACTCCGTTGCACGCTCACGTGTCAGCAGCGCACACACGGCCTCACCCTTGGCCACCGCCGCGAGGAAGCCGGCCTTGACATAGGCGGCTTGATCCACTCCCGGCGGCACGCGCTGAGTGAGCAACTCCACCAGCTCCTGGCCTTCGGGCGCGTTCGATTTAATTAGATTCACCAGCGCGGCAGTCTGCACTGCGTTCAACGGCAGCGGCGGCAAGCCCAGCGCGGCGCGCTCGGTAACGTGTTTGCGATAATCGGTCAGCATGATTGGGGTCCGTAGAGCTAAATGGTTTTACGTCATTATGGTAACCGGTTATAGAATACCCGATCCGCAATTAAAGATTGAGCGCGCAACTACTAAGGAAATCGCGATGGACCTGAGCAATCTCACCGCCGTCTCGCCCCTCGATGGTCGTTATAGCGACAAGACCGCCGACCTGCGGCCGATCTTCAGCGAGTACGGTTTGAACCGGCATCGCGTGCTGGTTGAAGTGCGCTGGCTGCAAATGCTGGCGGACATCCCGGAAATTAACGAAGTGCCGCCGCTGTCGGCGCATGCGCGCACCACGTTGGATGAGATTGCCGCCAATTTTGGTGTGGAAGACGCGCGGCGCGTGAAAAACATCGAGCGCACCACCAACCACGACGTGAAGGCAATTGAGTATTTCCTGAAAGAGCGTATTCAGGGCCAAGCCGAACTCGAAGCCATCAGCGAATTCATCCACTTTGCCTGCACCTCGGAAGATATCAACAATCTGTCGCACGCGTTGATGCTACGGGCCGCACGCGCGTCAGTGTTACTGCCACTGATGGGCGAACTGATTGACGCCATCAGCGCGCTCGCGCGTAACTACGCTAATCAGCCGATGCTGGCGCGCACGCACGGCCAACCGGCATCACCGACCACGTTGGGCAAAGAGATGGCAAATGTTGCGTATCGCCTGAAGCGCCAGCGCCAACAACTGGGCGACGTGCCACTGCTGGGCAAAATGAACGGCGCGGTCGGCAACTACAACGCACATCTGGCGGCGTATCCGGAGCTTGACTGGCCCGTGCTTGCGCAAAAATTCGTTGAGAGTCTGGGCTTGCAATGGAATCCATACACGACGCAAATCGAACCACACGACTACATCGCCGAATACATGGATGCGCTGGCGCGCTTCAACACTGTGCTGTTGGATTTTGACCGCGACCTGTGGGGCTATATTTCCGTGGGCTATTTCAAGCAAAAAACCGTCGCCGGCGAAGTCGGCTCGTCGACCATGCCGCACAAAGTAAACCCGATTGACTTTGAAAACTCCGAGGGCAATCTCGGCCTCGCCAACGCCTTGCTACACCACTTCAGCAGCAAATTGCCGATCTCGCGCTGGCAGCGCGACCTTACCGACTCCACCGTACTGCGCAACCTGGGTGTGGCGGTCGGTTACTGCGTCATCGCATTTCAGTCGACACTCAAAGGTCTGCGTAAACTTGAAGTCGATACCGCGCGCCTGGACGCAGATCTCGACAATAATTGGGAAGTGCTCGCTGAACCGATCCAGACCATCATGCGCCGCCACGGTGTTGACAAGCCATACGAGAAACTCAAAGAACTCACGCGCGGCAAGCGCATGGATCGTACGTCGCTGCATGCGTTTATCGACACACTGACCATTCCCGCCCGTGAAAAACAGCAATTAAAACAACTGACCCCTAAAAGCTACATCGGAAATGCCGGCGAGCAGGCAGCGGATATTTGAATTTTTTCTGCCCCAATTATCCACGACCCATAGTGCAACTGTGATCCGATTAGCAGAAGCTCTGGCGCCACTTCCATTACATTAGATTCATGGATTGCACGGGTGGCCGCTGCTCCCTCCCACTTCCCCATGTGCACGGTCATCGGTAATCCTTTATTGCCCGTATCGCGATTCTCCATCCACGCGCTACGGGCTTTTTTATTTTCAAGGATGAACCGTATACCTCTGCAAGTGACTGCTACGAATATCTCGGCGATTGCTCCCTATGCACTATCCTATTTTTCGCTACCACTACTTCTTTGAGGTAGGCGCGCTCAAAATCCAAGTGCAACATTTTTTGGGAGAAAATGTTGCATGGGAAAGAACTACAAGCAGTTGAATATTGAAGAACGGGCAATGATTCAAACGCAACTTGCGATGAGAATGAAACCGGGGGCGATAGCGCAGAGTCTGAATCGTTCGGCATCGACACTGTCATGCGAACTGCGAGGCAACGGTTGGACTCGCCCCAAGACGCCTCGTCCTTCAATGGCAGACGGCTATCGGGCCGAAGCAGTGCATCCGCACGCACGCCTGTACGGTCAAGCCGCGTGTTGAGAAGCGCTTGCACCCGGGAACCGCCGTGTGGGGCACGTTGTTGGCTATCTGAAAACGGGCTACTCGCCCGAGCAGGTTGCTGGCACACTGGCCAGTGTGCACCCTGATACTCCTTCGTTACTGGTTTCTCACGAAATTCTCCACACCGCGATCTACGCGATGCGGCGCGGCGCGTTGCGTACGGAAGTGACTGGGTGGCTGCGCTTGGGTCATGCCAAGCGCAGCCCGCGTGCACGCGGCGAGGACCGGCGGGGAAAAATACCCGACAGGGTCAGCATTCATGACCGGCCGCCTGAAGTCGAAGAATGGTTGGTGTCGGGGCACTGGGAGGTGATCTGATCAAGGGCGCGTAACAACTGCTCATCGGTGGGCACGCTGGTGGAACGTACAACGCTATTCACCGTACTGGCCAAGATGGACACGACCAGCACCGAATCGGCTGTGAAGGGCTTCAGTCACGTGCTCAACCGGATCGAGGCACAGAACCGCCTCTCTATGACTTACGATCAGGGGCGAGAAATGGCAGCACACCAGAAATTGACGGAAGCAGCCGGGGTGAAGGTGTACTTCGCCGATCCGCACAGCCCCTGGCAACGCGGTATTAACGATGATTCCCCACCGCGTTGGCTTTGCGCGGGGAGGGGAAAACACTAACGGCTTACTGCGGCAGTACCTGCCCAAGGGCAGTGACTTGAGCGGCTTCACTCAGAAAGAGCTGGACGAACTCGCGTGGAAACTAAACACTCGGCCGCGCAAGTCGCCTGGCTTCTCCCGCACCCCGCGCAAAACCAGCGCGGCTGGAATAAAAGTGCCCGGCCGAGTTGTTTATACCTGAGGCTTTCAACTTTAAAGCAGCATGTTGCACTTTTTGCACGTGGGGCTTGAAACCGCCAAGTAATATGTTAACTACACTAGTCACGCGGTACCGCTGCACACGCTGTGGCGCGCACAAGAGCGAAAACCGATGACTCGCCATGGCGGCGAGCGGATAGCAGTTCGCACGCATCGGCGGTTGTGTTTAAAATGACGCCCGTATACTTTGACTGACCGAGAGCGAATTCATGACCTACGTCGTTACCGAAAGTTGCATACGCTGCGTCTACACTGACTGCGTGGAAGTCTGTCCGGTGGATTGCTTCCATAAAGGCCCGAACATGTTGGTGATCGACCCCGACGAATGCATCGATTGCAGCTTGTGCGAACCGGAGTGCCCGGTGAATGCGATCCTGGCGGAAGACGATGTGCCTGCGGCGCAGCAGCAATTTATCAAGCTGAATGTCGAGCTGGCAAAAACCTGGCCGGTGATCACGCAGAAAATACCCGCCCCCGACGATGCCAAGGAATGGGACACGGTAAAAGACAAGCTCAAGTACCTGGAGAAGTAAATCGCTGCGCCCCAGGTCATTTCGGTTCCCTGTGCAGATGATCCGCTGCGCGTCCTCGCGCAACGGATCTGCACGATGCATCGCGCGCAGCTTCCCGACCTGACCGCCCTGGTTATTCTGTTGCCGGAACTCACCGCCGCCGCGCGGCTGCGGCGCGAGTTGCTTGCGGCGGCGCGCGCTTGCGGTTGTCACGCCTTACTCGGCCCCAGCATCAGCACGCCGCGCCTGTGGGTCGCGCAGCACGCTACTCAACAACCCACCGTGGTCAGCGGTTATGCGCGCGAATTGTTGTTGACCGAAGCGCTGGTGCGGCATCCGCACTTGTATGGCAAGGCGCGCCCATGGCATCTAACCGACAGCCTGTTGCGCTTGTTTGACGAACTGACCCTACATCAATGCACATTAGCGCCCGACCTCGACGCGTTTCACGCACGCTTGGCGCACGCCTATGGCGTGCGCGCCGCTGCACCGCAAGCGCTAAGCCGCGAGGCCGCTCTGGTGCACACCTTGTGGCAGGCGTGGCACGAGCAACTGCACAGCATGCATAGTCTCGATGCGCACAGCGCCTACCTGTTGCAACTCGCACACAGTAGCGACCACGTGAATGCCGATCACCACGTATACGCCGTCGGCTTCAGCCGCCTGTACGCCGCAGAAATTGCTTGGCTCAGAGCCCTTGCGGAACGCGCCACCTGCACCGTAGTACTGCACGGCGGCACGACACCCACCGCCAGCGACGACGCGCATACGCCGTTGCATGCACTGGCGACCGTGCTGGGTGAGGTCGACATACCCAATGTGGCGAACTCCGCCTGCGCGGACTTTCTGGATGCTGCCTTCGGCCCGGCCGTCCCGGCGCTGGCCGAGCGCGCGCGCGCCTTCGCCACCCGCCACCCGATCAGTCAAGTTGCGGCACATTGGTCGCTGTTCGCGGCGCACGGCGCGGAGGAAGAGGCCCGCGCCATCGAGCTGCAGGTACGCCGCTGGCTGCTGGATGGCGCACAGCACGTTGGCATCGTCACTGAGAATCGGCTGCTGGCGCGGCGCTTGCGCGCCCTGCTTGACCGCGCCGGTGTTACGCCCGACGACTTGACCGGCTGGGCCTTGTCCACCACCCGCGCCGCCAGCGTATTGGAACGCTGGCTGGAATGCGTCGAAGAAGACTTTGCCCACGAGCCCATGCTCGACGTATTAAAATCCGCGTTTATTTTTTCTGATTTGGATCGCGACGAACATCTCGCCAGCGTCTATCGTCTGGAAGAAGACATCGTTCGCCACGAAAATATCACGCGCAATCTGGAACGTTATCGCCACCAACTGCGACGCCGTCGCGAACGTTTGCCCGGCGAGCTGGGCCGGGATTACGACGCGCTTGAGGCCCTGCTTGACCGTTTACAAAGCGCGGCGCAACCGTTGCTGCCGCTGTTAGGCAAGCGCGCCCGTCCGGCACATGAATTTTTGCAGGCACTGCACGACAGCATCGCACGCCTGGGACTGGAACGCGCATGGCGCGAGGACGCCGCCGGCGTACGCGTCGTACAAGAACTGGAATTACTGCGCAGCGCCGCCGAAGCCTCGGCGCTGCGCATGACTTGGCTGGAGTTTCGCGCTTGGCTGGGACGCGCGCTGGAAATGTACAATTTCGTTCCACCGCGCAGCGCTGGGCGCGTGCAGTTGTGCAACTTCGCGCACAGTGCGCTGGCACGTTTCGACGCGCTCATCATCGCCGGCTGCGAGCAGGAATTTCTCCCCAGTACGGGCCAGAGCTCGCCATTTTTCAACGACGGCGTGCGCGCCGAGCTGGGCCTGCCAACGGCACAGCAGCAGCGCAGCGCAATGTTGCATGATTTCCGCCGCCTGCTCGAATGCGCACCGCGCGTGCTGCTGACGCGCGTGCATGATCGCGATGGCGAAGAGGTGGTCGCATCACCATGGTGGGACACGCTGCATACCTTCCATCGGCTTGCCTATGGCGTGGGCTTGCACGACCTGGAACTAGAAGCCCTGCTCGGCGATCCACGCACGCAAGTGCAAGGTACAGATACCGCACCGTTGCCCAAACCAACCCGTGCACCGCGAGCGCGCATCGACGCGGCATTGTTGCCGGGCACTGTTTCCGCATACAGCTATCAAACCCTGTTGAATTGTCCCTACCAGTTTTTTGCGGCCTACGGTTTGAAATTAAAACCACCCGAAGCGGTGCGTGAAGCGCTGCAAAAAGACGATTACGGTAAACGCGTGCATCTGTGTCTGCAGGCATTTCATATCCAAACAACCGGATTGCCCGCGCCGTTCAACGCGCGCGTCACCCCTGCCAATCGCGCTGCCGCCATTGCACACATGGAAATGATTGCACGGGCGGTATTTGCACGCGACGTTGACGACGACTTCCGTCATCGCGGCTGGCTCAAACGCTGGCTGGCGGTGGTTCCGGCCTACATCGATTGGCAAATCAACCGCGCCGCTGAATGGAGCGTAGATGCAGTCGAATTAAAGCAACAACGCTCGCTTGGACACGCCGACCTCACGCTCGACGGCCGCGTTGATCGCATCGACACCCACAACGCGGGAGTAGGGATTGTCGACTACAAAACCGGCGCCGTGCCGCGACAACACGAGATCGATGCTGGCGAAGCAGTGCAGTTACCGTTTTACGCGAATTTACTCGGCGACGCGCGGACTGTGGCCCGCGCAGAATTCGTGGCCATCGACACCGAGACGGTAAAAACCACCGCCGTACTCAGTGGCGAGACACTGCACGCACTGTGTTCACAAAATACCGAGCGTTTGATCACCGTCATGCAACAACTGCGCGACGGCCAAGCAGTACCTGCCTGGGGTGATGCCAACACCTGCGACATTTGTGCTATGGAAGGATTGTGCCGACGTTCGGCCTGGAACGATTCAACTGTGGGAGAAAACTAAATTGAAGAGAAATAATTTTAGGGGCTTAAAAAATGGAGGCGGCCCGAAGGCCGCCCTATCTCCATGTCAGACTTTTCCGTGCCTGACTACATCTGGTCTAGCGTACAACTTAACCGCTGTGCTGTCCGTAGCGAACCTCCATGTAACTACCGTGGAGCCTCGACGCCCACTAAAGATAGCAAAACTAGCTTTAGTGGCAAGTCCCTTTTGTGTGCGCTACACACCAGTTTCAAACCAATTCAGCGCCGATGGGTGTGAAGCTTGACCTCTAAAACTTAACCCTTGATTAAAATCATCCAACTCAATGACTCAAATGCTCAATACGCTATCGCAGGACGTGATTAACGCAGGTAATCCGCGCCAAAATGCTACCGTCAGCGCCTCAGCCGGCACCGGTAAAACGTGGCTGCTGGTCACGCGTATGATTCGCTTATTGCTCGACGGCGCACGTCCCGACGGCATCTTGGCGATCACCTTTACGCGCAAAGCCGCCGCCGAAATGCAAACGCGGCTACGTGAGCGTTTGCTGATATTAGCCAGTGCCGACGCCTTGGCCCTTGAGCACGAACTGCAGCGCATGGGCGTGCCGGTGACGGCGGAATATCGCTTGGCCGCATGCGGGCTTTATGAAGCGTTATTACGCACGCCGCGTCCGCCGCGTACCACGACCTTCCACGCCTTTTGCCAAGATATTCTGCGGCGATTCCCGCTCGAAGCCGAGGTGGCACCCGGCTTTGAACTACTGGAGGCAACGCGTGCACTGGAGCACGAAGCGCTAGATGCGCTGTATTCAGAAGCGACACTCGCGCCAAATAGTCCGCCGGCCATCGCTGTAGATTTTTTATATGACCGCATCGGCGGAACTGCTACCGAAAGTGCGCTGTTAAATTTTCTGGCACACCGCAACGAGTGGTGGGCGTACACCGCGCATGCCCACGATCCGCTGGTCTTCGCTGTGAACGATACGCAACGCTTACTCAACGTGGACCCCGAGCTCGATCCGCAGGCACACTTTCTAGCCACCCATTGTGCCGACATCGCAGCATTCGCCCTGCTATTGCAAAAACATGGCACTGAAACTAATCGCGCGCACGCCGCGCGCCTGGATGACGCGCTGCAAAATGACGTCGACAATGCACAACGTTTTGCGCTGATACAACGTGCGTTTCTAACCCAGGAACAGCAACCACTGAAACGAAAATCATCCAAGGCGCAATTGCAGGCACTGGGCGCAGCCGACGAAGCACGCTTTTTGCACTTGCACGAGCAGCTCGCCGCGCGCTTGATCGACGCGTTAGACCTGCTGCGCGCACAACAAACCTTGGCACAAACGCGCGCTTGGCAGTGCGCCGGTCAACAGTTGATCGAACACTATCAACGCATCAAAGACGAACGTCGACAATTGGATTTCAACGATCTTGAATGGAACACCTACACCCTGCTTAATCGCTCGGACCATGCACACTGGGTGCAGTACAAACTCGACCAGCGCATCGACCATGTGTTGATCGACGAGTTTCAGGACACTAATCCGATTCAATGGCGCCTGTTGTTGCCGCTGCTCGACGAGCTTGCGGCCGGTGGCGACGAACGCGCGCGCAGCGTGTTTCTGGTCGGCGACGCCAAGCAGTCGATTTACCGTTTCCGCCGCGCGGATGCACGCGTTTTCTCCACCGCACAGCACTGGCTACAAACCCATGTGCATGCGGAAAGTTTTTCACTGGATGTCTCCCGACGCTCGGCGCAAGCCATTATCGATACGGTCAATGCGGTGTTTGAAGCAGACGCGATACGCGAAACTTGGCTGGAATTTCCGCACCACACTACGCACCACGAAGCCCTGTGGGGGCGTGTGGAAGTGTTGCCGCTGATCGCGGACACCAACACCGACCCGCCCGTCGCAACCAACGCTTTGCGCAACCCACTGCTGCAACCGCGCATCGTCACAGAAGACCAACGCTATCAACGCGAAGGCGTGCAAATCGCACAATGCATCGCGCAATTAATCGCAGCACGCACCGTCATCGGCGAGGCTTCCAACGCGCGCGAGCTGCATTACGCAGACATCATGATCCTGGTGCGTAATCGCACCCATGTGCACGCTTACGAGTCGGCGTTACGCGCGGCCGGCA
>JANLTU010000226.1:0-28218 GCA_031363085.1 Gammaproteobacteria bacterium | reverse complement strand
CACATGCACGCTCGGCAACACTAACAGGTCACGATGGCGCTCGCGGTGCCGCGCCAAGACTTTTACGTAATGCCCTTCGTCGGCGAGGCGCACCACCAGATGTTGCCCGACAAATCCGGTGCCGCCTACCACACAAATCCGACGCTTAACGCTCATATCCGCTCCTGTGTAAATTTGCATGGCAAATGCTCAATGTTGCGTGTGGAGGATGCGCACCGCGCACGCTTGCATTCAACATTTATCATTCAACATTATTTTTATTCACCCGCTGCGGTGCGGGAGTGTACCAGAAGGTTTGGTTTACTTAACCGCCGGCATGCGCAGCGACAAGCGCGTGGTTTGCCCGCCCAGGCGTTGGTCGAAAATCGTCGTGTAGGTGAACACACGTTTGATGTACTCGCGCGTTTCGCGATACGGCACGGTTTCCACCCACACGTCGGCGGCTTGCGATGTTGCCGGCAGCCACAAATTCACGCGCTGCGGCCCGGCGTTATACGCCGCCGTCGCCAACACCGGATTGCCGGCGTATTGGTCGGCCAGATGTTTTAGATAGGCGCTGCCCAGTTCGATATTACGATCCACATCGAGCAGTTCGTAATTGCCTTTTAACGGCAGCTTGATCAGCTTGGCGGTGAAGCTCGCGGTCGCCGGAATCAGTTGCATCAAGCCCAGCGCGCCGGCACCCGAACGGGAATCGAGCATGAAGGCACTCTCCTGGCGAATGATGCCGTAGACCCAGGCCGGATCGAGACCGTAGCGACGCGACACCGCCGCCACCTGATCCTGGTAGGCCATCGGGAAGCGCACATCCATGTCGTCGTTTTCCGCACTCTGCCCCAGCGTAATAATGGCGCGATCATGCCAGCCCCATTGATGTGCGAGCACCGCTGCAACTTGCAGTTGGCGGCTATTAAAGCGCGCCGTCGCCAGCAACCATTCCTTGCGCGCGTCCAAGGTGCGATCCAACAGCAATAATTCGTAGGCACGTTGCAGGGCTGGCAGTTGTGCAACTTGCGCTAACTCCGCGTCGGTGAATTGCACACTGGCATGTTTGAATTCGTAGTCGCGCACCAAGCGGTCGGCGGCGAGGAAGCCGTAATAACTGCGCCGCCCGACCAGCGCGTCGAATAGATCGAACACCACGCCGTCGTAAACCGACTCACCCTGCGCGGCGCCGATTTCCGCCAGCGCACGCGCCTTCCAATATAACCATTGATCTTGCTGTGCATCGGCCGGCGACAAGGCGGTGATCACCGCACGCAGCGCATTCCAATCGCCCTGCGACAGCGCAACGCGCGCGCGCCACTGCACCACTTGCTCGTCGGCGACACTGAGTGCGTTCAGCCACTCCAACGCGCGCGGGTGTTGGCGATACGCCGCCTGCAACGCAATCTCGCGCTCTACCAACGCAATCTGCTGTGGCGTGAACGCATACAACGGTTTGAGCGCACGCCAACGTTCATTGGCGACATCGACGTCAAACTTCAGCAAGCGCAACACCCCGTAACACATGATTTCGCGCGCGATGGGCAGGTCTTGACGTAAGCCCGCCTGCTCCAGCTCTTTCGCCGGAGTTTGATGCACCCGCACCCAGCGCTCGACCCAACCGCGCCCGTCCGGTTTCAGATACGCCGCCAGCGTTTGCGCCAGTGACAGCTTGCTCGCCTCCATCGCCAGCCGAATGCGCTGCCACACCACGTCTTCAGTCATGCCTTTGGCGCGCCGCCAAGCTTCGAACACCGGATCGCATTGCGTGGGTTGCTCGCGCCCCACCAGCCACATGCGTTTGACGTCATCCATCAGGTCTTTAATTTTTCCGGTGGCCAGACGCGCGCGCAAAAAATAGCAATGCAGCTCGTCGTCCCCCTGCGGTTCGTAAACCGTCACATAGGTTTTCCACTGCTGCTGCTGTGCAAGCTGCGTCAGCCACAGGTTACGCAGCCGCGCGTTGATCGGGCTGCCCATGGTGCGCGCCAGAAATGCACGCAGTTCGGCTTCTTTAGCGCTGGGCAAGCGGCGACTTAAGTCTTCGTAGAGCAGATAGCCATACAGGGGGTAGGTTTCAAGTTGAGGCAGCAAGGTTTTGAAAAGCGCGCTTTTACCGGCAATCACTGCGGCCTGGGCAGTGAGGAAAGTTTTGCGTTGTGCGGTCAAGTCCTGCGGCGACGCATCGCCATAGCCCGGCACCCCTGCGCAGCAGGCCACAACCAGCACACAGGCGCGCCCGTATCCGGTGCGGATTCGCGCGGATCGCTTATTCATTGACGGTTTCAGAAGCAGGAAATACCATGGTGCGTTATCGGTCACCCATGCTCATCGCTCGACTTGCCGTAAATTTGACGCGCGAATCCCTTCGCATTTGGCCGCTCGTTCAGATAAAAACTGCGTCATGCCGTTTACATCAATAAAGCACGTACTATTATTGGTCGTGTTTATCCAAGCTTTGATTGCGTAATTCGCTACGGTGCATGCATCTGAACAGTAACGACCTTGCTGCACCTTACCCTCCGCCCATCGCGGCAAACCAGTTTGCTCGCCGATTTCGCGTTCTCATGTTCGTTGCTTGGTCCACTCCACCCGCGCTTGGCCTGACATTTTTAGTCTTCATCGAAATGTTTTCAGTGCCGCAAATGATGAACGTGTTGCTCAGCCTGCCGATCGTGTTGTATCTGGTGGCCAGCCTGATGTTCACCGAATGGTATTTCGGCCGCTATGTTCAGCCAGTCCTTGCTTACCTTACCCACCGCACGCCGGCCGGCGCAGCGGAAGCGGAACGCCGCTTGCGCCGCTTTCCGCTGGCCTTCTGGTCGGTGTTTCTGGGCTACATTTTGCTCGCGCCCGCACTGGTCATCACCAGCGCGCAAATTCATGCAGACTTCGAACCAGAAGCCGCCGACTGGTTCCGTATTCACCTGGTTGCGCTCGTCGTTACCATCGTTGTGGGGCTGCCGGTGTTCATGCGCTTTCTGGATTTATTCGGGCGCGCACTGAGCACCACCCGGCTGATCACACCACACGTTACGATACGCACCAAGGTTTTTCTGATCGGTGCGTTGATACCGCTGCTGATCGACACGCTGCTGGTCCAGTATTACTGGACACGCACCGGCATCTTCGACCTCGAAATATTTGTAATGTGGCTGGCCTTGGAACTGCTCGCCGTGGCCGGCACCTTGATGTTGATGCGCAGTTTCGGGCAGTCGCTACAGCCCTTACAAAGCATGCTGCACGTTCGGCTCGCCGACCCGGCGAGCGGCTTGGCCTTATCTCCGCAATCGACCGACGACATCGGTGTCATTGCTGGACATTTTCAGATTCTGCTCGACGAACTGCGCATCCATCAACAGGTGCTGACCCTCAGCAACCGCATCATGCACAACCTCAGCGCACTCAAACCCAGCGAATGCTTCGCGGCGCTGGGCAATATCTGCGCGCAAGCGGTCGACGACGACATGTGTTTCCTGTTCTTGCACGACGACACCCAAAACGAATTGTTGTGCGTCGCTTATACCGGCGTCGCCTTCAATCCCACCGGACATTTCCGCCTGCCCTTGATTGCGCCGACGCTGGTCGCGGAATGTTTCAACAACCGCAAAACCGCGCTGTATCGCGCCACGCCCGAGGACACCGAAACACCCCATCTCGCGCCCGACATCACCACCGAATCCGCACTGCTGGTGCCGCTGATCGCCGAGAACGAAATGCTCGGCGTACTGATGTCGGTCAACACCCAAACTCAGCGTAACTACAGCACCGGTGACGTGGCGCTGATCGAAGGTGTGGCGCGCGAAGCCGCGTTGATCATCAAAACCCGCTTGTTGTCGATGCAGCGCACGCATACCGAAGAACGCTTCAAACAACTGAACGAATTATCGCAGGTGACGCTCGATTCCATCGGCGAGGGCGTGATCACCACCGACACCTTCGGTGCGGTCATTTACATGAATCAAACCGCCTCCAAACTCACCGGCTGGGCGCACCTGGAAGCGCGCGGCAGCGCATTGCAAAACATTCTGCAGTTGCGTGATGAGAGTTCACGCCAAGACGAGTCGGCCGATTACTACGACCGACTGACGCGCGCCAGCCAATCCCAGTACAACGTGTTGGTGCATCGCGACCGCAGCAAAGAATCTTACGTGGAAATCAATTCAACCCCGCTGCGTAACGCCAAGCAGCAAGTCATCGGCGCCGTGCTGGTGCTGCGCGACGTGACCGAGATGCGCCGCCTAGTGCACAAGATGTCCTACCAGACCTCGCACGACGCGCTCACCGGACTGATCAATCGCCGCGAATTCGAACACTGCGTGCATACCGCGCTCGCCGGGGTGCGACGCGGCAGCACGCCTTACGTGGTGTGCTACATCGATCTTGATCAATTCAAAGTGGTCAACGACACCTGCGGGCACGCGGCCGGCGACGAACTGGTCAAACAACTGAGCACAAAACTGGCTGCAACCTTGGGCGAGCATGACATTTTAGCGCGCCTGGGCGGCGACGAGTTCGGCGTGCTGCTGTTCAACTGCACGCTGGAGCGCGGCGTGGATGTCGCGGCGTTTTTGCTCGAAAGCGTGAAAGCACTGCGTTTTGCCTGGGAAGATAAAGCGTTTAACCTCGCCGCCAGCATCGGCGTGGTTCCGCTCAACAAGGAGTTCTCGGTGATCACCGACGTGCTGCGCGCCGCCGATTCCGCCTGCTATGTTGCCAAGGAGCTGGGCCGCAACCGCATTCATATCTTCCACCAAAACGATCTCACCATGGCCAAGCATCATGGGCAGATGCAGTGGATGCAACGCATCCAGCGCGCGCTGGATGAAGATCAATTCCGGCTATATTTTCAGCCCATCGTCGACTTGCACGACAATTCCCAACCGCAGCACGGCGAGGTGCTGGTGCGCATGCTTGACAGCGCCGGACAAATTGTCGCGCCGGCGCATTTTTTACCGTCGGCGGAACGCTATCATTTGATGCCGCGCATTGATCGTTGGGTGGTGCGCAATTTTCTCGACTGGCTGAAGAAGCAAGCAATAAACGGGCAGCAGTCGCCTTATTTCATCAACGTGTCGGGACAAACCTTAAGCGACGGACAGTTTCTCGACTTCGTCACCACCGAGTTGCAAAGCAGCGGCGTGGCGGCGAACCGGATCGGTTTTGAAATCACCGAAACTGCCGCGATCCAGAATGTCGCCAAGGCCACGCACTTCATCACCTCGCTCAAAACCCTGGGTTGCCGCTTCTCGCTCGACGACTTCGGCAGCGGTGTCAGCTCCTTCACCTACCTGAAAAACCTGCCGGTGGATTATCTGAAAATCGACGGCAGTTTCGTGGTCGACATGTCCGGCGACCGCATCAACACCGCTATGGTCGAATCGATCAATCAGATCGGCCACTTGATGGGCATCAAGACCATCGCCGAAAGTGTCGAGAACGACCACACGCTGCTCGCGTTACGCAATCTGGGCGTGGATTATGTGCAGGGATATCACTTGGGTAGGCCACGGCCGCTGCATTAGCCGCAGTAACCCAGTGTGGGTCGGACATGCCTGTGCCGCGACCCACCAGCGGATTACTTCAGTCAGAACTTAGAAGGTTGCAATCAACTCCAACTGCACCTGATTGCCGTCGGCATTTTTGATCTTAGCTGCATAAAAATTGTTGTCGGAACCGTTAGAACGCAGCTCTGCGTTCACCATTAAATTTTTATCCAGCATATAGCTCGCCGCAATCGTGAACGAGCGGCTGTCGTCATAGCCTTTCCGGTCATAGCTGACATTATCAAAACGCAGCGTGCCGCTGACTTGTTCCGAGAACTTGTAAGTGCCGGTAATGCCCAGGCCCATGTCGATGATCTCACTGGGCAACATGATTTCGCCACCGAGCATGATCAACCCTTGGGTGTAAGTCGCGTTGATATCCACGATGGTTTTAAACAAGGTTTTTTGAGTAATAAAACCCACTTTTAAATCCATCTGGGTGTCAGGCTTGATCTCCACCATGCCCATGAAGGAATTTTTTTCATCGACTTGTTGCAGGTCATTGAGCGCCGCAGCGGTTAAGGTCACGATGCCGGTTTTACCCGACACCGCCACACCCATCAAGTTGTCGCCATTTAACTCCGTGGTGTAATCCCAAATGCTATACAACTGCCCGTGACTGATCTGGTAAAGGTCGGGCGCGTCTTCGGCTTCCCAGCTCAATGGATTGTTGAACAAGCCGCCTTTGAATTGAATACCCTTCGGCGAGTCCCACGCCACAAACGCTTGTTCAAAGCGACCAGAGTCACCCATAGGCATAGTTTGCATCGCAGTTCCCAAATCAAAATCCATGCGCGCCGTGACGGCGTTGCCCAAGGTGGCATTCAGATCCAGCTCGCCCATCATGTCGAATTTACCTTGCGTCGGACTGGGCCCAGAAGTCGTATCGTCGATCGCCATGAAGGTGAAATCCAAAAATCCATTCCACTTCAAATCGGCTGCGCCCGCGTGCAGCGGAAACAGTGCGGTCATGACCAGTGCAGGAATTACACGCCGAATGGGCTTCATCATCGTCTCTCCAAGCTTAACGTTTGTTAAGAAAAACGCGCTCACGCGCGAAGAGCCGACATTAATTCAAAACCTCGGCAACATTGCAAGCAGTGCTCTTCGGCCTATCGAGCTAGTCGTCAATACTCACAGTGATGCGCACGTGCGCGCCGGGAGGACGTTCGGTTTGAGTTTCGTAGATGCGACCGGAATAACGGTACTGCACCCGGTAGCCGATGATTTGCTGATGCGTGTCGTCATCGCTGTACTCCTCGCAGCGGGTGCGCGTGACCGGCGCGGCGGCACGCCCATGATCCAGGTCATGACCAATGGTCGCACCCAACAAGGTGCCGGCGATGACGGCAACATCGCGGTCATGACCATGAGCGATGTTGTTACCGAGCATGCCACCGAGCACGCCGCCCAACACCAAACCGGCCGCGCTGTCGCCACCGCGTCCGTCGGCGTATGACTCGGTGGTCGACCAGCACTCGCGGCTGGGGCGTGTGCGCCGCACTATTTGGTACAGGGGCTCGACATAAATGACCGGCGCATAAACGACTTCTGCACGCGCGTAGTCATGTTGATGATGGCGGTGATGTCCATGCCGGTAATCGTCGTCGTCAGCGCGAACGAGGCCGCTCGACAACACGCCGAACAAGGCCGCAGTAATCATGATTGCCCGTATATGCATAGTCGATTCCTCCGTGCCACATGTTATCTGATCTTCAGGCTAACTGTTGGGTGCTGAACATGCGCTGAATGGGCAGATGAACTGCGTTGTTTCCTCAATTGACTGTCTCTGCGATGTGATTCATGATCCTCGACACTTCACGCCTTGCAAGGAGATCATCATGGACACGGGGAAAAAAATCGGTACCGTTTTGCTGGCACTGTCGGTCGTATGGTTGAGCGCATGCGGCGGCGGAAAAACCGTCGTGGAAAGCGATTTGAAAATCAAAGCTGCGCCGGACTGGGTCAACGAAGGCACCAATATTTTGAACGCCAAAGACGGGCGTTTATTTCACGGCATCGGCTCCGCACCCAAGCTGGGCGATATGGAATTACAGCGCAGCACGGCGGAAAATCGCGCCCGTTCGGAAGTCGCGCGCATCTTGACCTCATACATGGACGTGGTGTCAAAAGACTTTCTGGCATCGTCTTCGACGGGCACAAGTGCCGAAGCTCAACAAAGCGTGTCACGCTCCATTGAGAACGTCACGCGAGTGAATCTCACCGGCGTGAAAATCATCGCCAACTGGCGCGACGACAAAGACGGCACCATCTATTCGCTGGCCGAGCTTGACATGAAATACTTCAAAGACATCCTGAAAAATACCCAAGAAATGAATACCGACTTACGTGCCCATTTCGAACAACACGGCGACACCATTTTCGATAAACAAACGGGGAGAAAATAATGCACGCTATTCGCTTAGTATCAATTGGAGCCATCCTCATGAGTGCGCTGCTGGTGCTTGGTTGCGGAGGCACCAAGGTTGAGCGCATCGAAACGGACAAGGTCAAGGATCTGAGCGGCGATTGGAACGACACCGACTCGCGTCTGGTGTCGGAAGAAATGATCAAAGACGTGGTGTCGGCACCGTGGCTCGCTCGTTATAAGTCCGAAGGCAAAAAAACTCCGTCGCTGATCGTCGGTGAAATTAAAAACCTCAGTCACGAGCATATCGCGGTGAACGTGTTCGTCGGCGACATCGAACGCAACCTGATCAACGCCGGCGACATACAGTTCGTTGCGTCGAAATCCGAGCGCCAGGAAGTCCGCGACGAACGTAAAGACCAGGATTTGAACGCCGCCGAGGACACGCGCAAGGCGATGGGCAAGGAGCAGGGTGCAGACTTTATGCTCAAAGGTGAAATCAACACCATCATCGACGCGGAAGGCAAAACTCAGGTGAAATTTTATCAAGTCGACCTGACCTTGATCAGCTTGGCCGACAATCGCAAGGTGTGGGTGGGCCAGAAGAAAATCAAAAAACTGGTGGAAAAAGGCAAGATGCGGCTATAACGCACCGGTGTGCGGCGGCAACCTCGCACACGGTGGGTTTCCAGTATGCATGCACGTTTAATTTTCCGCGCAGCGCTCGTCGGCATCGTATTTAACGCCGCGAGCGGGTGTGCCAACTACGCCTACAAATTTCAACCGATTGAACGCGCGCTCGCGGCACATCAACCCGACGCTGCGTTAAAAGCGCTCGACTCGGCTTATACGCCCAGCGGCGCCGACGCACCCCTGTATTTCCTAAATCAGGGCATGCTGCTGCGCCTGAATAAACGCTACGCGGAGAGCAATACCGCATTCGAGTCGGCACAGCGCTTCATCGACAAGGTGGAGGCGGTCAGCGTCACTGAGCAAACCAGCTCCTTCATCGTCAACGACACTGTCCACAGCTACGAAGGCGAAGATTTCGAAAAAGTGTTGCTGCACATTTACAAAGCACTCAACTACCTCGACTTGCAACAACCGTACGAAGCGCGCGTGGAAGCGTTGCAAGTCGACGTAAAAATCCGCGAGTTGAACAGCAGCACCACCGGCGCGGCACTCACCGAAGAAGCCTTCGCGCGCTATTTGAGCGGCATCATTTTCGAAAATCTGGGCGAGTGGTCAGATGCGATGATCGAGTATCGCAAAGCCTACGAAGCCTTTAAGATTTACAAAAATAAATACAACGTTGCCCTGCCCGAGTCGCTCAAATATGCATTGCTGCGGCTAGCCGAGCGCCAGGGGCTTAATGACGACCTCAAAGCTTACCGCGAGGAATTCGGCATTAAAGACTGGCCCAGCGTGGCCAGCCGCACCGGCAACGGCGAACTGGTGTTGACATTACACAGCGGCTTGGCGGCACTCAAAAGCGAAGTCGCATCGCAGGCGCTCGATCCCGGCTCCGGCCGCTTCATCCGTATCGCGTTGCCGGTGTACCGGCCGCGCGCCGTGCAGGTCACGCAAGCGCGCCTGCGCGTGGGCGACCAAACCGTGCGCCTCGACTTGGTTGAAGACGTCAACGCGCTTGCGCTCAAATCTTTGGAGTCGCATATGGCCGCCATCACCGCACGCGCGGTGGCGCGAGCGGCGGTAAAATATCGCATGACTAAAGAAACCGAAAAACGCGACGCCGGGGTTGGCTTGTTGATGAACCTCGCCGGGGTGGTTTCCGAACAGGCGGATACGCGCAGTTGGTCCAGCTTACCCGCGCAGATTCAACTGGGGCGCATGTCGTTGCCTCCGGGGATCTACAAAGCCCAACTTGAGTTATTGGACAGCTCGGGCAAACTGGTTCACAGCGAAGACTTCGGCAACGTATCGATTACGCGAGACAAAGCCACTTATCTTGCGTTTCACTGGACCTCTTAAATTCACTGGAGTGCACCGTCATGATATTTAGAACGCGAATGCTCGTTGTGGGTGCGGTATTGCTCGGTGCCTGCAGCGGAACCCCCAGCAAACCCGTCAATCCACCGGACTGGGTCAGCGGGCGCAGCAAGCAGTACCCCCCGGAGCTGTACCTCACCGGTCGCGGACAAAGCAAACAATCCTCCGACGATGCCAAAGACCGTGCGCGCGCCGATCTGGCCAAAACATTCGAGGTGTACATCCAGGAAAATCAAAAAGACGTGCAAGCCTTCAGCGCTGTGAAAGAAGACGATAAACCGCAGCAAACACACGCTCAACTCGATGTCACACGCACCATCGTCACCAGCACCGACCAGATCGTGCGCGGCATTCAAATCGGCGACGTGTGGCGCGATTCCGTAAACTCAGAAAACTACGCGTTGGCGATCCTGTCGCGCCAGCAGGCGGCAGCGGCATTGCAGCAAGAAATCAGCCGGCTAGATGAAACCACGCGCATCAACATTGATGCCGCCGCCAACAGCGACGACGCGTTGGTGAAAATCGCCAAGGCCAATCGCGCGCTCAATGCGCAAATTGAACGGCTCGCGTTCCAACGCAGCTTGAGCGTGGTCGACCGCAGCGGTGAAGGCGTGCGCACCACCTGGAGCATCGCTTCGTTACAAAGTGATTTTGAAAAATTACTCAGTCGCTCGCATGTGCATCCTGCCGTCACCAACGACGACAGCGGAGAACTCAAAAACATTTTGGCAGGCGCGATTGCCGCCGCCGGTTTTACCACCGACGAGTCGCCCAGCGCCGACTTCACGCTGGAAAGCTCGTTGAACCTGGAGGACATCGGCCAAAAATCCGACGGTTGGTGGTGGTCGCAAGGCACGCTCGACCTCAAGCTGCTCGACAAAAATGGCAAGACCCGGGGCAACAAACGCTGGCAAATTAAAGTCTCGGCGCAAACCAAACCGGTGGTCGCGCAACGCGCCAAAGACGATGTCGAAAAGATCTTAAATAAAGACCTGCGCGCCACCCTGATGGGCTTCGCGATCACTTCGCCGTAATCCACCGATTAAGCATCGGTGGCAAGCGGCCCTGCCCGCTGGCGGGGGAAAGGAATGCCGTGTTTGGACAACCCTCTGCTGACCGAACCAACTAAATGTCATGCTCCCTACCCTGATCGCCCACCGTGGTTACCTGCTGCACTACCCGGAGAACACCCAGGTTGCGCTTGAGGCCGCTGTGCGCGCAGGCGCGTGCTGCGTGGAGTTCGATATCCAACTCACCGCCGACGCGGTGCCGGTGTTGTTGCACGACGCCGACCTGAAACGCATGGCGGGTGTCGATCACTGCATCCACGACCTGACGCTGGCGCAAGCGCGCTGCTTTGCTTTCGGCGAAGCCGCACGCCTGGGCGAAAAATTTTCCGCCGTCCGCATCAGCACGCTGACCGAGATCGCCCAGTACCTGAGCACCACACCGCGCACCCGAGCCTTTGTTGAAATCAAACGCGCCAGCCTGCGACGTTTCGGCGTCGCGCCGGTGATGGATGCGGTGTTCGCCGCCCTCGCCGATATCTCCCGGCAATGCGTCATTATTTCTTTCGACGCCGACGCCCTGCGCTATACGCGTGCCCACAGTGCGCTTCCCATCGGCTGGGTGTTCGAGCCGTGGAGTCAAGACGCGCTCGCACTCGGCGCCGCACTACACCCTGAATACATTTTTACCGATCACGAAACCTTGCCAGACAGCATCGCCACGCTACCGCAAAACACCACGTCCGCGTGGACCTGGGCCGTGTATGAAGTCTCTGATCCCGAGCTGGCGTTGCGGCTGGCGCAGCGCGGCGCAGCGCTGATTGAAACCAACGCCATCGGCGAGATGCTGCGCGAGCGGCGCTTAGGCGCCGGAGCTTGTCTTGAGCGCTGAGCGCTACGACGTCGTCATCATCGGCGCAGGCATCCACGGCGCAGGCATCGCACAGGCAACCGCCGCACACGGACATGCAGTGCTGCTGCTGGAACAACACTCCCCCGCCTTCGGCACGTCGAGTCGCTCCAGCAAATTAATTCACGGCGGTTTGCGTTATCTGGAAAGCGGCCAATTGGCACTGGTGCGCGAATGCCTGCGTGAACGCGAACTGCTATTGAAGTTGGCGCCCCATCTGGTGCGCCGAGTGCCGTTCTACATTCCGGTGTACCGCCACACCACCCGCCGCCCGTGGCAGATTCGCAGCGGCTTAAGTCTGTACTCCCTGCTGGGCGGATTAAGTCAAAACCTGCGCTTTTCGCAAGTGCCACGCGCACAATGGGACGCGCTCGACCGCCTCGCCACACAGGATTTACAGGCGGTTTATCGCTATTTCGACGCGCAGACCGATGACGCGGCACTCACGCGCGCAGTGTTGCAGTCGGCGCAAACCTTAGGTGCCACGGTAAAAATACCGGCTGAATTTCTCAGCGCAAGCGTGCTTGCGGAAAACTCTTGCGTACGTTACGCGCACCAAAATCGAACCCACGAAGTCCTCACTCGCGTGCTGGTCAACGCCGCCGGCCCATGGGTCAGCGATGTATTGAAAAAAGTCACGCCCCTGCCCCTCATCCCCGCCGTCGATCTGGTGCAGGGTGCGCACCTCGTCGTGGCAGCAACAACACAGCAGGGAATTTATTACGTCGAAGCGCCACAGGATCGCCGCGCGGTCTTTGTCATGCCGTGGCAAGGCCACACTCTGATCGGCACCACCGAAACCCACTACCACGGCGACCCCGCCGCCGTGCACGCATTACCGCAAGAGATCGACTATCTGCTAGCAACCTACCACCACTACTTTCCGCAAACCCACACCACCGACGTGTGCGAATCCTTCGCTGGCCTGCGCGTGCTGCCGTGTGCCGACGGCAATGCCTTCCATCGTCCACGCGAGACGCTGCTGGTGTGTAACAACACCAAACAACCGCGCCTCGTCAGCATCGTCGGCGGCAAACTCACTGCCTATCGCGCAACAGCGGAAAAATTGCTGAAGTTGATTGCACCCGCGCTGCCGTCACGCCGCGCCTTGGCCGACACGCGCACGCTGTTGCTGCCGTAGCGGCGATTATTATCCTAGAAACGGCAGTTGAACGGCTTGCGGAGTGGGCACGTTGGGTGCGGGGCAAGGCGCAACGAGCGACGAATAGCGCGCTAACTTTGCGCGGGGAGGGGGCGAGGTGCAACGCCGCCATGCGCGCAACGGGGCGTGCTCCGCAGGCCGTAGCGGGTCTCACCCATACAGTGGCTCTAAATACAGCATGCACTTACTTCTGCCTTGCAGCGGCCAACTGCCGTTTCTAGGATTATATCTGGCGTTGTTTTCTCGTAGTCCAGCCACCCTATCGACTCGCCCCCCTTCGCTCACGTACCATCACAACTCACTACGGTGTGCCGAGGTCGCTGTTATGTTTATCCGCCTTCAACGCATGACGGCGAGCACGTTGTCCAAAGGTGGCAAAGTGATATCCACCAAAGCTCAATCCTTCTGGTACACCTCAAACTGGGGGATTCTAAGCTAGCAACCCCCGCTTCACACATTACCCACAAACCCTTATGGAGTAGGACTTTATGGATGTAAATTCATCTCGCATGCACGCGCTGGCCGCGCTGATCAGCGTGGTTCTGAGCACGGGCACATTCGCGCAGGACGTCGGCACCCTCAAGGAATTTGCCAACGGTGCCAAGACCGACGCCAACGAAGTGAACAGCAATTTCACCTCACTTAAAAACGCAGTGAACGACAACCACGCGCGTATCAGCACACTCACCAACGACAATGCCAGCAACAAGACCAACATCAGCGATCTGCAAACACGCGTAACCGTTTTGGAAACCAATCAATGCCCGCCCGATATGGTGGCTAACGGACCAGGGTGTATCGACAAATACGAGGCCAGTGTGTGGCAAATAGTTGTACCAGCGACTGCGGGCAGCGATAACATCGCTGCATTGAACCTTATCGCCAAGATCAAGAACGGCACGGCACAATTAGCTGATTTAAGTGATGTTAGAAGATCTCCACAACGTGGCCAAGCTCTGGATGACTACGATGCGGGTGGTTGCCCTGATACCGCCAACGGCTGCAAGAATTTATACGCTGCATCTATCGTCGGTGTTATACCTTCGCGTTTTATCACATGGTTCCAGGCGCTCGCCGCCTGCCGCAACGCGGGTAAGCGCCTGCCTACCAATCAGGAGTGGCAGATGGCTGCATTCGGTACGCCTGATGTGAAAATAACAGACTGCGCCTTGAACTTGGCCGAACCGAGCAATACTGGAGCACACACCGCTTGTGTTTCTGATGTGGGGGCGTATGACATGGTAGGCAATCTCCACGAATGGGTCGCAGAATGGGTGCAAGGCGGAAGCCCCACTTGGGCTCCGAATTACGTCACGCAATCCGCCATATTTGGCGGTGACTATGTCGCCAGTGTAAATCCCGCCACATACCCCCCCAATACTGCTACCCATACCACTCGTTTGCCTGCGGCAACACGGCGAGGCGGGGCTTATGACCATGGTTTGGATTCTGGGGTATTCACAGTGGATTACAACTCAAGTCCGGAAGATTCCTCTTTGGTCATTGGTTTCCGTTGCGCGAAATAACATCGCATGCGTAATTCATGCATCCCGGATGTCAACCACCCGGGATGCACCTGAGTTGTCGACAGTTGGCCAATGCTGTAGCTCGGCCTTGAGCCCCCAGAAAGGCATTGCCAGCATTGCACGAAGACATGTTAGTTTTGACAAGCCCTGGCACCGCGTGAATTAACCGTTCACGCGGCGTGCTTGTGGCGCTGATACAAAAACTTCAATAACTCGCCACGTGCCTGGACATAGCGTGCATCTCCCGCCAGTTCCAGACGATTACGTGGACGCGGTAAATTCACTTCTAAAACTTCGCCGATGGTTGCAGCCGGCCCGTTGGTCATCATGACGATGCGGTCGGATAGCAGCACCGCTTCATCCACATCGTGCGTCACCATCACTGCGGTGGCTTTTAGATTGGCGATGATGCGCAGCAATTCGTCTTGCAGATGCGCACGGGTGAGCGCATCGAGCGCACCGAAAGGCTCGTCGAGCAACAATACCTTGGGTTGCATCGACAACGCGCGCGCAATGCCGACGCGCTGTTTCATGCCGCCGGAAATTTCGTGCGGATGTTTGTGAATCGCCTGCGTGAGACCGACCAGATCCAGTGCATCCTCGGCGCGTTTATTCAGTTGCGCACGCGACTCAGTACGACCGAACACGCGCTCCACCGCCAGAACCACGTTACCCAGGCAGGTGAGCCACGGCAGCAGCGAATGGTTTTGAAACACCACGGCGCGATCCGGCCCGGGTCCGGCGATTTCGCGCCCGGCGCACAGCAGTACGCCCTCACTCGGCACGGTCAGGCCGGCGATCAAATTTAACAGCGTTGATTTGCCGCACCCGGAGTGGCCGATGATGGACACAAACTCGCCCTGCTTGATATTCAGATGCACGTCACGCAACGCAACGAATTCACCGCGCTTGGTGTCGAAGCTCATTTTGACATTTTCTATCTGTACGAATTTTTCCACGGCAATCCCCTCTCCTGCGATTAATATTCAAACCGTTTCGCCGCCAGCAGCAGCAGTTGCTCCAGCAATAGGCCGACGATGCCCACGATAAAAATCGCAACGATGATGTGTGCGACATTCAGGTTGTTCCACTCGTCCCACACCCAGAAACCTAAGCCGACGCCGCCGGTAAGCATCTCGGCGGCGACGATCACCAGCCACGCCACACCGATGGACAAGCGAATGCCGGTCATCATGAAGGGCAATACGGCGGGGAACAAAATGCGCGTGAAGATTTTCCACTCCGACAGATTCAGCACACGCGCCACGTTCATGTAATCCTGCGGCACCTTGCTCACGCCCACTGCCGTGTTGATGATGATCGGCCAGATCGACGAAATGAAAATCACCCAGATCGCCGCAGGCTGCGATTCTTTGAATACCAACAAACCGATCGGCAACCACGCCAGCGGCGACACCGGCCGCAACAAGCTGACAATTGGCGCCGTCATGCGCTGCAGGAACACGAAGCGGCCGATCATGAAGCCCAGCGGAATACCGACCAGCGCCGCCATGCCGAAACCCAAACCCACGCGTTTGAGCGAGCCCAGGATGTTCCAGCCGATGCCCTTGTCGTTCGGCCCGTGGTCGTAAAACGGATCGCTGAACAATTCCAGCGCCGCGTGCCAAGTCTTGGCGGGGCCGGGTAATTGCGGGCTGATTTGCGCCACGAAGGCCCACAGCGCCATGAACAGAAATAACCCAATCAGTGGCGGCAAGACGTGCCGTAACAACGCGTCGCGATGCTCCTTGGCACGCCGGTTTTGCAGCACAGCAGGATCGATTTTCGGTACCAAATACGGTGTGGGCAACGCGGGTAGATTGACTGCAACCGCCGGCTCGTCGGTCACACATGGGTGCATTTTCAAAACGCTCATGAGTTTTCTCCGCTACACCTTGATCTTGAAACTGTCGGCGTAAATCTTGGGATTTTTTCCATCCCACACCACACCGTCGAAAAATGTCACGCTCCGCAGCGGATCGCTGGGCACTGAAATTTTCAATTGCGCTGCCGCCTGCTTGTACAGCTCGATCTGGTTTATTTTTTTGGCCACGGTCAGATAATCCGGATGCTCTTTCAGCAAGCCCCAACGCTTGTGCTGCGTCAGGAACCACATGCCGTCGGACAGATAAGGAAAATTCACCGCACCGTCGTTGTAGAACTTCATGAAGTTCGCGTCCTGCCAAGTCTTGCCATTCCCGTTGTCGTAGTTGCCCAGGAAGCGGCCTTCGATCACGTCTTCCGGCGCATTGACATACGACTTGCTGGCAATCACCTTCGCCACACTCGGGCGGTTTGCAGTCGTGTCGATGTGCTTCGCTGCTTCCAACACCGCCATCAACATTGCACGCGTGGTGTTGGGATTTTTCTGTGTGAACTCCAACGTGGTGCCAAGCACTTTTTCGGGATGATCCTTCCACAGGTCTTGCGTGGTCGTCGCCGTGAAGCCGATACCGTCGGCAATTGCGCGTGCGTTCCAGGGTTCACCCACGCAATAGCCGTCCATGTTACCGACGCGCATGTTGGCTACCATTTGCGGCGGCGGTACGGTGATGGTCTTGACATCGGCGAACGGATGAATACCGTGCTGCGCGAGCCAGTAGTAAATCCACATCGCGTGCGTGCCGGTCGGGAAGGTGTGCGCGAAGGTGTAGTCGCGCTTGTCGCTGTCGATGAGTTTTTTCAGCGACGCGCCGTCATTCACGCCCTTGGCCTTGAGCTGGTTCGACAGCGTGATGGCTTGGCCGTTGTGATTCAGCGTCATCAGCACCGCCATGTCTTTCTGCGGCCCGCCGATTCCCAGTTGCACGCCGTAGATCAAACCATACAGCACGTGCGCCGCATCCAGTTCGCCGTTGACTAATTTGTCACGTACTGCTGCCCAGCTTGCTTCTTTGGTCACCTCGACTTTGAGTCCGTATTTTTTGTAAAGACCCAGCTCCCCGGCCATCACCACGCTGGCGCAGTCGGTGAGTGGAATGAAGCCAATTTTTAAATCAGTTTTTTCCGGCGCATCGGAACCGGCCGCCCACGCCGCACTGCGCAAGCCCGGCGTCAGGCCAAACGCGGCGAAGCCACCTATGGCAGCACCGGCCTTGATTAAATTGCGGCGTGTGGGATCGGTATTGGTTTTACTCCCTTTACGGTCGTATTTATTCGTCATGCTGCAAATGCTCCTCGTTGTGTCTCCGGCAAAAAAAACGGCGCCACTCCCGCGAAATCAAACCAGTTCGCGACAATGGACGCCGTTGTCCGCACACACGCACCGCCGTTGGCGCGTTGTGCAAGCGTGCGACCCGGATCGGGCCGCACGTGTTGTGTTAATTAACCCAGTAACTCCGCCGCGCCAATCACACTGTGCGCGACCTTGACTATTTTCTCGTTGCGATCCATCGCCATCTTGCGCAGCAAACCATACGCCTGCTGCTCATCGCATTTGCGGCGCAGCATTAATATTCCCTTGGCACGTTCGACCACCTTGCGTTCCGCCAGCGTGGTCTTGGCCTCATCCAGCGCTTCGCGCAGGGCTTGATTTTCCGCGAAGCGCGCAATCGCCACGTCAACCAACGCCTTCACGCGCGTGCTGCTCCAGCCGTCCACCACAAACGAACTCACGCCGATGCGTATCGCCTGGCGAATGACATGCTCGTCGCCATGTTGCGCGAACAGCAGAATCGGTCGTGGTCGATCCTGCGTGAGGGCACGCAGTTCATCCAGCAGGTCGAGGTCCGGTTGCTCCATGTCCATGACAATGATATCGGGTTGCAACGCATCGATCCGTTCCGCCAGCTCGCGCATGCCGCACAACGTGGCCACCACCTGATGACCGGAGGCACGCAGGGTGGATTCGAGCACCTGCGCTCGTGCAGGCGCTTCGTAGATCAGAATCACCCGGCGCTGCGCGTTGTCGGGGTTGCGCTTTATGCCTGCTTCACGTGCTTTGCCGTTCATAACTAAGACATTACAAGGCGCATGCCAACTTAGCCATTTTGCTAGAAAACAGCCTAAATTAGGCATAATTCACGGCGTATCGCCATTAACAATGCGAGCTGCTTTAGCTTATTTGCACCAAACCAGGGATCAAATTTTGGAAGGAGTTTTAATTCAGTGCGCGGACACCCAAGACGCGGAATTGAAGGCCGCAGACAACCCGACGCTACCCAACCTGTACCTGCGTGCGCAACCACGAGCGTGGCGCGCACCACTTAAAAGTAGCGGTTCTATACATTAAGCAGGTGATCGCCCTACTCTTCCAGCGCGAGATCAACAACCATGACGGCATCGTGATTCGACCAATCCAATTGAATGGCGAAGGGGCGCGCGCGAACAGCGGATTTAATTTGTTCCGGCACACCGCGAATGGTCACTGGTGCCGAAATTTCCAGCTCTCTTCCGAAATGCCTGCGTGCATTTCCGGCGATGGTGTTCGCGATTTCGCCAACCGCGTCGAGCAAGTTTGATTCGCGCCGATCCGGCTCACGGAACTCCAACAGCAAGGCGCGCAGTGCGTCGCCGGAAGTGGAAAAATATACACAGCCACGATAGCGCCCCGACACTGTAATCAATCCGGTGTAATCGAAATGCGGAATCTCGCCATTGGCAAGATATGCCGCACGGACGGTCGCGGGCTCACGGGTAAGCTGCGCGAAGTAATGCGTAACGGCATTGATAAAAATCTTCAATTCATTGTCGGTCATGTCAGCCACGGTCAGCCTCCAGGTCTTCCATTAATTCCACCAGTGCACTTGCTAGCCGCGCATCGGTGAACGGTTTATGCAGGTACCCATGTGCGCCGCGCTTTAACGCCTCAATTGCCGTGGCTTTGTCACTCAAGGCGGAAATCACCAAGATGCGCAGCCGCGGAGCGAGCTCCAATAAAGCTTCGATACATTCAATTCCATTCATGCCGGGCATGGTCAAATCCATCGTCACTAAATCGGGCGCTTTACGCACACAGATATTGACCGCCTCGTTACCGTTGCATGCCAGCCCGACAATTTGGAGCCGCTGCAGCGACGACTGCAACGTAGCGCGTGCGATGCGTGATCGAATGATATTGGAATCATCGACGATCATCAGCTTCATGGCGACGCGTCCGTTTCGTCCAAACTGATGACAAAATAAAATCCTTGGATTTTTTTGTCGGGCGAAGTATCAACGTGAGGCAATGCGAAAAAAACTGCTGCTTTCGATGCTGCATCCGCACTGCTCAACATAGAGTCAGTACGGCTGGAATCAGCACGCTAAGAAAATACGATTTCATGTCAACCCTTCGATAAAACAAACGTTTAAACGGCAAATCGAACGATGAACTGGGTGTAGCAATTCTCGCGCGTCTGAATACGCAGCCGCGCGCCGAGCTGCAGAATTTTTTGTTTCACGATATCCATACCGACGCCGTGGCCCGCATCGCGGTCTGCCTGCTGTACGGTACTGAAGCCCGGATCAAAAATTCTCATGATGATCTGCTTGTCTTCGAAATCTTCAAGCTGTGCCGCCGTGTAACGACCTGATTCGATCAGCGCCTCTTTGATACGGTACGGAATCAAACCGCGTCCGTCGTCGCGCAAGTGCAGTTCATACCCGCCGCCTTCCTTATCGAGTTTCAGCGCGATGTAAATACTGCCGACCGGAGACTTTTCCTGCACCACACGCTCGGCGGCGGATTCGATCCCGTGAACTATCGCATTACGCAGTAGTTGCACAATCACCGTTTTGATTTCGAGTTGCGAGGCGGCGGGCAGCGATTCGAGCGGCTTAAGATCGGCGGCCACTTGCACTTCTTTGCCGTGATCAGCCGCGATACGCTGTGCAAGCTGCTTCAAATCGTCAGTTAGGCTGGCCCTTCCGGCCTTCGGAACGGAGGTATCGTGGTAATCGGCGAGCCGGTTCGATAGATCGCGCACGACGGCCACGCGGTCAAACAGTTCGTCCAGCGGCAGCGGCATGGCGATCAGATCGCTGCCGGTGACCGTGCCTTTTTCACGCAGCCGCACCAGCAGTATTTCAAACCGATGCGCAAGATCTTCGAAGGGGCGCAAACCCAGCACGGCGGCGTCACCCTTCACGGTGTGAATTTGGCGAAACACCCGGGCAATCAGAAAGCGCAGGTCGTGCTCGTTGCCTTGCACACTGCGCAGTTGATCGTTAATTTCAAGCAGCGTTTTCTCTGTCGCATCAAGGAATTGATTCAGCGTCGGCGCGTCGATCTTCAGCAGATCCAGCAGCACGGAGATTTCTCCCTTGCTCTTCTTTCTTTCCGCCGCAAGCTCGCGCTCCAACACCACTTGATCGGTCACATCCGACACCGTGACCAGCAAATGGGAAACTTTGCGTGCGCGCAACACACGATTGAACTGAAATGTCAGGAAGCTTCGCACCGACGATCCGTCAGGACGTGACACCGTAACCTCAATCGCCGTCAGCGGATTGAGCTCAATCACCAGGGATTCCTTCACCCGATCACCAAATAGCAGGGTGATGTAGTCCATCGTCAACGCGAATACATCCGGGTGAATGATCTGGCGCAATAACTCACGGAAATCGCTTCCCGGCGTGATCTCGACGCCGAAGATGCCCGCCAACGACGCGGAATACTGTGTGCCGAAGCGAAAGTCTGCGTCGAACAGGAACAGTCCTTCCTTGACGGTGCCGAGAATGTCGGTGGTTTCTTTTTGTGCGATCTCAACTTTATGATCGGTAACGCGCAAGCGCGCGATGAACTTGAACAGGATGAAAATAAAATTCAGCAACGCCAGCAAGATACCCATCGCTTGCACCAAGCGCAGCCGGTTGGCTTCGGCCAGAGCAGTATTGGTCATTTGCGTTGTCAGCCGGTTCATCAACAGCAGCAGTTGAGCACTGCTTTCGCGCACCGAGCGCAACGCATTATCAAGCGCTGCCATTGAGTAGCTGTTGTCGAGCATGAGCGGATCGAGGGCGTCCTTGAGTGGCAGCCAAAGGGTTTTGGCTTCCACCAACAAAGCGCGATTTTCAAGTGTTGGTGCAGCTTTCAACAACACCGGCAGACCATCGCCGCCCGGCACCACGCCACCCTTGTCAAACGCGGTCAGCGTGTCGTCGAACAGTGTGACCGTTTTGCGTAATCCGATGAGGCTGGGATGCTTCCTTACACCTTGCGTCATCTCATCCAACGCAACGAGTAATTCCTCTTCCATTTGCTGCGTCAACACCTGCTGCCGTCCGGCGAGGCTGATGGACTCAGTGTCCGATGAAATTTGGAAAGAGATGTAAAAATTTAGAATTAAAACGGCCAGATCGAGCAACAAGAACAGCGCAACCGCGCCGACGATCTCTCGATACTTGCCGAAGTACGAGCCGAGTTGTGAGGTACGAAGTATTTTGGTTACAAGCGACTTGATCACAAGCGCCACTCCCTTAGCGTTTGCCAATTGAAGAGTCTGACGCAGTAGCCTTGTCTGCCGCTTAAAGAGCTAAAAATTAATCGCAACCAAGACAATATCCGCGTACATCGTCGTTATGGGCACACATACTTTTAAACTGCGTGATTGTAGGCAGGAATCAAGCGCAGAAGATAGTCTTGTTTTTAATGCGCGGACACAAAGGCATCAGCCTGGATGTCGCGCAACGCCGCACCGGCAAGAAAAACATCGCGTTTGGCGGCCTTGACCATGGCGGGATGACCGCACAAAAACACCCGCCAGTTTTTCAGATTGGGATGTTGCTGCAACGCCGCTATGTCGGCGCGCGCAGACATCACTCCGTCAACTCCCGGCTCCCCGGACAGACACGGCACGTAACGAAAATTTTTGTGGCTGTCGGCAAGCGCGTGTAACTCATCCACTAAATACAGGCCGCTGCGTGTGTGGCTGCCGTGAAATAGCCAGACGGGGCCGCGATGACCCGAATGCAGCGCATCGCGAATCACACCGTACAGTGGCGCAAGGCCACAGCCGGTGCCGATCAATAGCAGGGGTTGATCTAGCGCGTCGGGTCGGTAATAACACTCGCCATGTGGAGTACTGACTTGTACGGTGTCGCCCTCTTTAAGCTGCTCGTGAATCCAGCCGCTCATCTGTCCGCCGGCATTGCGTTGCACGTGTAATTCAAGATAGTCGTCTTGCTGGGGCACGCTGGCGAGCGAATAACTGCGCATCAAGCCGTCCGCGCGCCGCAGGTTTACAAATTGTCCGGCGTGATACTCGATGGGTTGCGCCGCCTGTAACCGTAAGCGTGCGACTTTGCCGTTCAGACGTGACAGCGATTGCACCCGGGCCGGCACCAGAAACAACTCCGGCGCGTCGAGCGTCACCTGCATATCAACCTTAGGCACACAACTACAGGCCAGAAAATAACCCTGCGCCCGCTGCGATTCTTTCAGACCTTTTTGCGCCCTAATCGGTGGTGCACCCTGCGTCGAGCGCATCAAGCACGCTTGGCAAATACCGCTCTTGCAGGAATGTGGAATCGCGACCCCTTGCCGCGTTAACGCTTCCAGCACCGACTCGTTCTCGTTCGACGCGTAGCTGCATCCAGAAAATGTCAATATTGGCATGATACCCTCCGTGCTTCAGGCACTTTGCGCAGTGCTTTTTATTAAAATGACGATCAACGCAAGATTCCTTCCCCCGCAGGGGAAGGGGCACTCAAGATTATTTTTTAGCTCCAAAAATAATTAAACACGACATTAACGACTCAACACATCGTTACGCACGCTATTGGCAAGGGCGGCAACCTTGGCGATGTCACCGTCCTTGACGCCGAGCTCTTTCAAGGTGCTGCCGAGATTTTCAATCACCGCGTCAACGTGCGTGTCGTTCAAGCCCAGTTTGAGCAAGTGCGCGTGACTGGTGCGCATCTCCTTGCCGGTGTAGTTATTGGGGCCACCAAACACCATCGTTAAAAATGCTTTTTGCTTGGCTGCTTGTTGGTCCATGTCCACGCCTTCGAAGAAACGGCTGATGCGTTGGTCAGCCAACACCTTGCGATAAAAAATATCCACCGCAGCATTGACTGCGGCTTCCCCACCCAGAGTTTCATAGAGCGACTGCGTCATAGATACCTCTCCTGTTCGAATGAGATTTATTGTTTTATCCAGCGCATGCATACGCGCAAATGATTACGATAACTTTAAAATGTATTTCATATATATTTATAAACAGGAAGCCGCTCATCGTCAACAAAAAATTTCCACACTAACTTCCGACCTACATGATCGGAAATTTTCGCTGTGCGAGTTACCATGCTCAGCATGAACGCTTCGTCATCCGAATTTCCGTTGCGCACTGACTTGATTTACCTCAATCACGCTGCCGTGGCGCCGTGGGCAAAACGCTGCGCCGAGGCGGTGCAGCGTTTTGCAGTTGAAAATGTCACGACAGGCGCCCTGAATTACCCGCGTTGGAACGCGACCGAGAAACAACTCAAACAGCACCTAACCACTCTGCTCAACGCGCCTTCCACCGATGACATCGCGTTGCTGAAAAACACCTCGGAAGCACTTTCAGTGGTTGCCTACGGGCTGGATTGGCAGCCCGGCGACAATGTCGTAATCAGCACGCAGGAATTCCCGTCCAATCGCATCGTGTGGGAATCGTTGGCGGCGCGCGGCGTGCAAACGCGACGCGTGAACTTAGCTTCGGCCGCAAGCGCAGAAGACGCGCTGATGCAAAACATGGACGCACGCACGCGCGTGTTATCGATCAGCTCAGTGCAATACGCAAGCGGCCTGCGCATCGACTTGGCACGCTTGGGTCGGCATTGCCGCGCGCATGGCGCGCTGTTCTGCGTGGACGCGATTCAAAGCCTCGGCGCACTGTGCTTCGACGTGCAACACATCCATGCCGATTTTGTCGCTGCCGACGGCCACAAATGGCTGCTCGGCCCCGAAGGCGTGGCGGTGTTTTATTGCCGCGCAGAATTACGCGAGCGCCTGCACTTACAGCAGTTTGGCTGGCATATGGTCGAAAATTCCGGCGACTACAGCGCTGCTGCCTGGACCCCGGCACACAGCGCGCGCCGCTTCGAATGCGGCAGCCCCAACATGCTGGGCATTCACGCTCTGGAAGCGAGCGTGTCGCTGTTGCTGGAGGTTGGCATGGCTGAAGTCGAACAGCGCGTGCTTGAAAACACGGCATTTTTGCTGACCCACATCGCCGCCCTGCCCGACTATGAACTCATCACCGACGCCACCACCGGCCGCTTCGCCGGAATTGTCACGTTCCGCCACCGCCGCGCCAATCCGGCCCTGCTGCACGACTATCTGGCCGAGCACAACGTGTTCTGCGCACCGCGCGGTGGCGGCATCCGCTTTTCACCGCACTTCTACACACCGCATGCGCAGTTACAGCAGGCGGTGGATATTCTCGCGGGTTTTACGCCATAACATTCCTGGTTTGAAATCAGATGGTCATGAAAAATATCCAAGCCTTGCGACTCTCGCGATAACTTTGCTCGCGGCGGCAACGCCGGCACACGCAGAAAATAATACAGCGGAATCCGCCCGCTTACGCTGGGACCTGACCGCCGGAGTATCAAGAGTGTCCGGTGGCAAGGTGGGGTTGGCGAGCGGCGTAACCCTGGCGTATGACGACGCTGATCGACGACTCTCGTATCGTTACATCGAGTACAGCGACCGTGCGATCATCGGCGGCAAGGGAATGTGTCCGTTGGGCTGCGGTCATCAAGACCTGCTCAATACGCACGAACTACTCTATGCTTGGATTCATACTGCGGGCTTGGCGCGATTTACGCTGCAAAGCGGCGTCGGCGTGGCACGCGCCGATGGATATTTCGGCGAATTAGGCTACATTTCCGCACCGACACTTCCCATCGTTGCCGGAATAGTCGTAGGCGATGCCCGCCATCTGCGCTTCAAATTAGAAACAGAGTACGTTTGGTATCGATCCCAGCCGTACTTTGGCGTACTCCTAGCAGTAATGGTGGGCCGTGTACAGTAGCCGCAATCAACCCTAGCGAGCGGCTCGACGCCGATGGATGGATCGGTCGCGATCAGATTGCACTGCTGCGCTGTTTCGTCACCGGGCATTCCTTGTTAGAGTGCCTGCGCCGCCATGAACCCGACCCGACGCACCGAGATTTTTCAGCGCTTACGCGCGCAGAATCCGCAACCGACCACGGAGCTGATTTATCAATCACCGTTCGAGTTGCTGATTGCGGTGATTCTATCCGCCCAGGCCACCGACAAGAGCGTGAACAAGGCGACGCAGAAATTATTTCGCGTGGCGAACACGCCGCAAAAAATTCTCGCCTTGGGCGAGATCGGGCTGAAGGAATACATTAAGACCATTGGCCTGTACAACGGCAAGGCAGCCAATATTATCAAGACCTGCGCACGACTCATCGAGCAGCATAGCGCGGTGGTACCGGACCAACGCGCGGCGCTTGAAGCGCTGCCGGGCGTAGGCCGCAAAACTGCGAACGTGATTTTAAACACCGCGTTTGGCCAGCCGACCATTGCGGTCGACACGCATATTTTTCGCGTCGCCAATCGCATCGGATTAGCGCCGGGCAAAACAGTGTTGGATGTGGAAAAAAAATTACTGAACGTAGTGCCAGACGAATTCAAACACGACGCGCATCATTGGCTGATTCTGCACGGGCGTTATACCTGCATCGCACGCAAGCCGCGCTGCGGCGCCTGTGTGCTCGAAGACCTGTGTGAGTACAAATTTAAGACGGAGGCAACCTAATATGTTGTTCGGCTCGAATCGACAAAATATGCGTCGTTATTTTTTCGACACCTGGCGCAAATACCAGGCAAACCAGCCACTAGAACCGCTGGAAATCCAGGTCGCACAGGTCATCGCGATCCATCCGGAGTATCACGCCCTAGTAGAAGATGAAGATGCGCTGGACAAGGATTATCTGCCCGAAGAAGGCGCCACCAATCCGTTTCTGCACATGGGCATGCACTTGGCGCTGCGCGATCAGTCGATGACCGACCAGCCGTCCGGGGTGCGCGATCTTTACTTCACGCTGACCAAGAAATTCGGCAGCGACCACGAAGCCGAACATCAGATGATGGAGTGCTTCGGCGAAGTGCTGTGGAACGCGCAACGCAACAACACCGAGCCGGATCAAGAAGCCTATTTGCAGTGTTTGCAGAAACGGACGAGTTTGTAGGGGCACTGCTTGCCGTGCGCTTACAATCAATTCATTTCATCAACCAAAGTGGCAGACGTAATCCAGCAATTCGCTGATGTCGATTTCAAAATGTGAATTGCCGGGAATAGTGATGCTATCGCCGGTTTCGTATTCGTCCCAGTTTTGACTATTCGCTAATTTCACGCGACAACGGCCTTGCAGCACGTCGATCACTTCCGGCGCCTGGGTGTTGAAGTGATACACGCCGGGCAGCATCACGCCCAGCGTTTTCATTTCGCCGCTTGCGGTGGTCACGGTGCGGCTGGTGACTTTGCCGCCGTGATAAACGTTGGCTTTGTGTTTGATGGTGGCGTTTTTGTATTCCATGGAGTCCTCACTCATGCTCTGGGTAGGAGCAGCGCTGCTACCCCATTAAAATTTCGGCGCGCCGCGCTTCTTCGCGGCAATGCGCAAACGTAATGCATTGAGTTTGATGAAGCCGGTGGCGTCGCCCTGATTGTAGCTGCCGGCATCCTCTTCAAAGGTCGCGATCTTGGTATCAAACAAGCTGTCCTTATCGGACTTGCGGCCCACCACGATAACGTTGCCTTTATATAGCTTTAGCCGCACCACGCCGTTGACGGTGGCCTGCGACGCATTGATCATCTTCTGCAACATCATGCGTTCCGGTGACCACCAGTAGCCATTGTAAATCATCGACGCGTAGCGCGGCATCAGCTCATCTTTGAGATGCGCCACTTCGCGATCAAGTGTGATCGACTCAATCGCGCGATGCGCTTTGAGCATGATAGTACCCGCCGGGGTTTCGTAGCAGCCACGCGACTTCATGCCGACGTAACGGTTCTCGACAATGTCGAGACGACCCACGCCGTTCGCGCCGCCGACTTCATTGAGCTTGGCCATGAGATTCGCCGGGCTCCATTTCTTGCCGTCGATGGCGACGATGTCGCCCTGGCGAAATGTCAACTCAAGGTACGTCGGTTTGGCGGGTGCTTTTTCCACCGGCACGGTCCAGCGCCACATGGATTCTTCGGCTTCTGACCAGGGGTCTTCGAGCACGCCGCCTTCGTAGGAAATATGCAGCAGGTTGGCGTCCATCGAGTACGGCGACTTCTTGCCCTTTTTCATTTCGATGGGAATGCCGTGTTTCGCCGCATACGCCAGCAGTGTTTCACGCGAAGTAAGATTCCACTCGCGCCACGGCGCGATCACACGCACATCCGGCTTCAAGGCATAGGCACCCAATTCAAAACGTACCTGGTCGTTACCTTTGCCGGTGGCACCGTGCGAAATGGCGTCGGCGCCGGTTTCATTGGCGATTTCCACCAAGCGCTTGGCGATCAAGGGCCGCGCGATCGAGGTGCCGAGCAGATATTCGCCTTCATAAACCGTGTTGGCGCGAAACATCGGGAACACGAAATCGCGCGCGAATTCCTCGCGCAAATCGTCGATGTAGATTTTTTTCACGCCGAACATTTTGGCTTTCTTGCGCGCCGGTTCGAGCTCTTCGCCCTGACCGATGTCGGCGGTGAAGGTGATCACCTCGCAGCCATAATTTTCTTTCAGCCATTGCAGAATGACCGAAGTATCCAAACC
>JANLTU010000220.1:0-23343 GCA_031363085.1 Gammaproteobacteria bacterium | reverse complement strand
GCCGTCAAAGCGGATGGCACGGTGTGGACCTGGGGCTTCAATCGCTTCGGACAACTGGGCGACGGCACCACGCTCAACCGTAACACGCCGGTACCCGTCCTGGGGCTGGCCAACGTGAACCACGTGGCCGGAGGGTATGGCTTCAGCGTCGCGAAGCAAACGGACGGCTCGGTCTGGAGCTGGGGGCGTAACGATGCAGGGCAACTGGGCGACGGCACAACCTTGGATCGCCCCCTGCCCGCCAAAGTCAACGGCCTGCCGTAGGGGCGCGAACATACGGACGGTCTCGCCCACCGCGTTGTTTTAAATCCCGGTGATCACCTCATCCCCGGTCTGAAGGTTTTGGTACGCAAGCATGACATTTAACAGCGCAGTAGCCTGGGTTAGCCGCGTGCGGCGTAACCCGGGAATGTTTTCTCCGTTCACTCCTCGTCGGTAACAAACCCAATCCGTCGTTTCTTCGGTGGCTTCTCCGGCGCAGGCGGCGCCATCAGTTCCCGAATCGCGGAGAGCACGGCGGCGATAGCCTCGTCGTGGGTGGTGAGTTTGCCATCATGCAGTTCGAGCTTATGTTCCAGGCGTTCCAACTTGCGCGCGAGTTCCACGTTCGACACCAACATCACACGCAGCCGCACAAACGCACGCACTACATACACACTCACCTCGACCGCCAGCGGCGTATTCAACACCGCCGCCGCCATGATCGCCCCATGCTCGGTGAACGCGTAAGGCAACGTGCTGGAATACTTGAGCTTGGTGAGGTGGTCACAAACTGTGACCACCCCAGCCTTCTCTTTGTCGGTCAACTGAAACACGAAATCATTCGGGAAACGGTCTTGATTGCGCCGCACTGCCTGATTAAGTGCCTTGGTGGTCACCCCATACAGTTCGGCGAGGTCGGCATCGACGATGACCTTCTGCCCCCGGATCACCAGAATGCGCCCCTCGATGCGCTCGATGTGCACGAGCGCCGATGTGTTTTTGCTGGACATGGTTCCTTCCTTTAGCTGGCTTTCTTTTTGAGCTGCCCGCGTTCTCTGTCGCCCTCCGGCACCTTGCGCACGGCCCCGATGATGCGTTCGGAGAACTGCCGCGCGTAACGCGGCGAGTCCGCCGCGATGTGAGCGCGAATCTGTGCTAGGTCATCGCGCGCCGGTTGCGACCACTCAACTTTCATCGCCAAGGAATTCGCGTTCGATCTCTTCGTGCGGAATCGTGCGGCCGTCCCGTACTGCTTGCAGTCCCGCCTCGATTTTCTGCTTCACATATATCTCATAAATGACATCATCCCAATCCGGCAAATGGTCGATCAACTTCTTCGCTGCGTCTTTCACATTAGCCATACGGATTACCTCGTGTTGTTAAAGTCAACGGCCTGCCGTAGGAGGTAGCCCGGGTGAGCCGCTTTGCGGCGTAACCCGGGATAATTTTCCTACGTCACTGCGCGTCGGCAATAAATCCAATCCGTTGCTTCTTCGGTGGTGTCTCCGCCTCCGGCGGTGCCATGAGTTCGCGGATAGCGGAGAGCACGGCGGCGATGGCTTCATCGTGGGTAGTGAGTTTACCGTCATGCAGTTCGAGCTGGTGTTCCAGCCGTTCCAGCTTGCGCGCAACTTCTTTGTTGGCGCCGAGCATCGCCCGCAGGCGCACGAACGCACGCATGATTTCGATGTTCACTGCGATGGCGCGCGGGCTGTTCAACACGCTCGACAGCATGGCTACACCTTGTTCGGTGAACGCATAGGGGCGCTTGCGTCGTCCACCCCAGCTTGACATCACAGGTTGTGATATCAAGTTGCTAAACTCCTGATTCGTCAACTGAAACATAAAATCTTCCGGGAACCGATCAAGGTTGCGCTTGACCGCTTGCACCAGCACGCGGGTTTCCGCGCCGTACAAGGTTGCCAAATCGGCATCGAGCAATACCTTCTGCCCACGCAGCATCACAATGGAGCGCGCAATCTGCTCGACCTGAACCGCCGCCTCTTGCTGCTTCGTCATGGGTGTTCCCCGGGGTTCGCTTTAGCCGCTGGTTTTCTTGTTAAATTTCTTACCTGTATCTCTCTTTGTAAGCCAGAGCGCGCCGCCGCGCGGCAACCACCACGAACATAACAAGCAGCACACCGATTGCAGCGGCGTTGAACATGCCGCCGCCGCCACTTTTATTGTTTGTAATATTCGCGCTGCCGTTGTCGCTGGGTTTGACATCGCCGGTTCCGGTTGGCGCATTGCCCGTTGGCTTGACCGGCGAATCTTGTGGTGGGCACGTGCTGGTGTCGCCCTCCAGCGTGGCGGCACCGCGCAGCAGTGCAAACAAGCCACGGCCATCGGTGCCGGCATACAACACCGAGTCGCTGCCATTGATGCTGGCCAAGGCCAGCGCGACTACGTGGGAAGGTGCGAGTCCCGCGCCAAGGGTGGTCCAATGCTCGCCGTTGTCGACGCTATGAAAAACGCCGGCGCTGGTCGTTCCCACGTAGAGATGCTGCGGCGCCAAAGGGTCCAGAGCCACGGCAAGGATGGTGCCGTGCAGATCGGTGTTGACGGCGGTCCAGGTGTCAGCACCATCCAGAGTGCGATACACGTTCGACGCGGTAACTGCAATTACGGTTGAAGGCGAGACGGGGTTGATGACTAAAGCGCTGATCGAATGCTCCAACGATATGCCGCTATTTTTTGCGGCCCAGGTCGCTCCGCCATCGGTGGATTTGAAAATTCCGTGCGCATTCGTGCCCAAATACAAGGTCGCGGGCAACAACGGATCGATCACCAGCGCAAGCGCTGAAACTGCGGTTAGGCCGTTGTTGATCGCGACCCAATGACCGCCTGCATCCGTGGACTTGAATACGCCGTCTTGTGCCAGCGCTGCGTAGAGTGTTTGGCTCGCGCGCGGATCGACCAGCACTTGGTAGACTTGCGCGTATTGCGACGGCAGGCCGGGTGCGCGAGGCAAAGATAGCAGGCCCGTGTTGATCGGATTCCAGTTGAGCCCCCCATCGCTTGATTTCAGCACGCCCTTGCTGGCAGTGCCCGCATACACGACGTTGGTCGCGGCGGGATCGATGGCCAGCGCGGTGATCCACTGGGCTGGGAAAACCGAATCGAGTCCTTGAGTCAGCTTGGCCCAGCACACACCGCCGTTGAGGCTCTTGAAAAGGCCGACATTTTCAGCGCTTGCGAACAGAGTTTTGGGGTTACTCGGGTCAACCACCACCTTATTAAGGCGCGTGCTATGGAGCCCTTTCATCGCCACAGCAAAGGTTTTGCCGCCGTCGGTGCTCTTGCGAATGCCGTTGCGAAACGAAGCGATGTACATCGTCAGCGGATCTGCCGAATCCACCACCAGGGCGGTGGCTTCGAAGCCATCCAGCTCGGTATTCACCGTGCTCCAGCTCGTGCCCTCGTCCGTGCTCTTGATCAGGCCGGCATATCTCACCAGCGCGTAAATTGTTGCCGATGCGGTGTGAACATACAGCGCGCTGACATCCGCAGCGCGGGCCACGTTCTGCGTTATGTTCGACCAGGAGCTGCCGCTGTCGGTACTGCGGAAAATGCCGCCGCCGTGGGTGGCCACAAGTAGCGTGGTCGAGTTCGGCGCGAACGCAAGCGCGCTGATGACGTAATTGGTCAATCCGCTGTTGCTGGTTTGCCAGTCATCGCCGCCATTTACAGATTTATAGAGGCCCTTGCCGTCGATGCCGGCATAGACCACCGACGGATGAGTGGGGTCGACAAGCAGCGTGTTCACAGGGTTGGGGGAAGTTGAATCAGGTAATCCCGTGCCAGCTTGTGCCCAGGCGGCGCCACGGTTGTGTGTCGCCAGAATTTTCCCCTGCGATGTGCCAACATAAAGCGTGGCGGGATCAGACGGCGAGATCGCAAGCGACAACAGCGGCTGGGTAACGGGGCGCGTGCGTGACCAATGGGCGCCACCGTCCGCGCTGCCCAGAAAAGCACCATCTATGGCATAGAGCTTTTCACTGTCGGTGGGATCGACCGCGACCGCGCCTACCCCTGACGGTTGGAGACCGGTATCCAGCGCGGTCCAGTGAGCGGCGCGGTCGATTGATTGGTACAAACCACCGTGGCTGGTTCCGGCATAGAGTGTCGATGGATGGGCAGGATCAAGGACGAGTGTGCGGATGTTGCCATACTCAGGACCGACGTCTATCCAAGACTCCGCCGCACAGGCCAGCGGCGTGTATCCGCAAACGAAGATGGTTAAGGCAACCGCAAAAATATTTGCACGCATACCTCACCCCCGTTATTTGAAATATAAACGCCCAAAGAATACGCGATGCCAATCCGGTGGTCCAGATCGCAAGCTGGCAAGAGTGACATAGTTGGGGGGTATGCCTGTTGTGTCACAAAACTCGTGAGTGGATTGGCCTTGACCTAGCGCCGCAACGATGCAGGGCGCTCTTGATGTTGCTTCCAGCTACTGTAGCTCGCACCAGCGTGCCCACAGCGCGCACAGCGCGGATTCAAAATGGCGGGCAAAACTTGCGGCGTCGAAAATGGGTGATGCCAATACCTGGCGCCGCAAGCGATTGCGCAGGGTTGCTAAGGCGCTCAAGTCACGCGCGTGAAGTTCGGCGCGGGCAACGTAGTCGTCCGGGTCAATCGCAATCCATTCCGGCAGCCCGGCGTTCATCAGCAGCCCGACACCTTGGCGCGACAGAAACCGGTCGCCTGCCAACGTCAGCACCGGCACCGCCATCCATAGCGCTTCAACGCTGGTAGCACCGCCCGGGTAGGGAAACGGATCAAGGGCGATATCGACGCGTTGATAGGCGGCCAGGTATTTTTCCCGGGGATCGGGGCCTTCCAAAACGAGTCGAGCGGCATCGACTCCATGGGCGGCAAAGCGTTCGACAACGCTCTGTTGTACAGCGGGTTCGGCAAGTTGGTTGGCCTTCAGGAACAGTCGGCTCTGCGGAACTGCGGCAAGCACGCGTGCCCACAACGCCACCACGCGGTCGTTCATTTTTGCCAGATTATTAAAACAGCCGAAGGTGATGTGGCCGCTTGCCAGCGCAGGGAGGGGGCCGACCGCGACATCAACATCAGGCGGCGTGAAGCAGAGTCGGGTCTGCGGCAGGCGCCAGATTTTTTCGGTGAAATACGCTTCTTCCGTTGCCGGCAAAGTCCAGGGATCGGCAATGAGGTAGTCAATCGCGCTGACTCCGGTGGTCGCAAAATAGCCTAACCAACTGACTTGCACCGGCGCCGGTTTCCACGCGAACATGGGCAGGCGGTTGTAGGCGGTGTGACCCGAGAGGTCGAGCAGAATGTCGATGCCGTCGGCGCGTATCTGTCGTGCCAAGGTTTCATCGGAAAGTCCCACCGCCGAATGCCAGCCGCGACAGCCGGCCTTGATCCGCTCGGTGAGCGCGTCGACGTGTGAGTGGCTGGGATAAGCGAAGAATTTCAGCCGGCTGGACGCGTCGGAAGCTAACGTTGTCAATACCGCCTCCACAAAAAAGCCTGCTGCATGTTGGCGCAAATCGCCGGAAACCAGGCCCACGTTAATCTCCCGAGTGGCGTCGGGAATGTTGGGCCAAGCCGAATAGGGATGTGCTTGGCGTGCGACCCACTCGCCAAAATGCCGCGCTTCTTCAAACGCAATGGCAGCGGAATAAACGTCAGCGTAGTTGCGGCAGGACAGCAGGTTGCCGCGTGCGATCAGGTCGTCAGGTTTCAGTGCCAGTGCGCGGAGGTAACTTGCGATTGCGTCATCAAGCTGGCCAAGGTCTTTTAAGACATTCCCCAAATTGCTGTGCGCCTCGGCGTAATCGGGGTTGAGCGTGAGCGCCCGATGGTAGCTTGCCACGGCGCGCATGAGCTGCCCGGAATGTCGCAGGGCAATCCCAAGATTGAAATGCGTCTTGGCATCGTCGGGCAAAAATGCTGCGGCTTTTTCAAACGCCAAGAGTGCGTTTTTGCCACGCAGAGAAAGCGCGCCAGCCAATAGCTTCCACGCCAAGCCAGAATCCGGAAAACGCGCAATCAGCAACTGCGCCCGCTGTTCCAGTTCCGCAAGGCGCCCGGTGTTGAATAACGCAATGAGGTGGTCAATTTCCGTGGGCGCCGGTGCCGCAGTCGTCGGACGAGTGAGTTCAGGCTTTAGCAGGCAACACTTCTTGTATTTCTTGCCACTGCCACAGAGGCAGGGATCGTTTCTATTTGGCATCGTGCTCCTTCCAATAAGCTGTTGAACGGGCTCTAAGGCTAGCGATTATGCTACGTGCGTCGTCGTAATCGAACTGGCTTCGATAAAGCATGGCGCAATCAATGAAGACTGATTTTGTTGGAGTTCGACGCCCCGTCTAAATCTTATTTCTTCACCGCCAACACCCCGTCGCCGTTCAGCTCGGCGCTAAACCCGGCGAGCCGCAAGCGCTGCACCACCTCGTTGGGCACATCGCGCCCGCTGGTCAGTTTGTTCGGTGTGCCGGTGTAGTGAAACAGCTTGCCGTGGCGTTTAAGCACCCGCGCCAAGTGATCATAAAAAACTTGCGAGTAGAGCTCGCCAGCGATTCCGAAGCGTGGCGGGTCGTGCAACACAGCGTCGACCGACGCGCTGGGCAAGGAAGTAATTTGCTGCGCAATGTCCGTCTGCATTAATGTCAAGCCGGAGCCCGTTTGGGGTGACCAGGGATTGATGCTGCGCAGCCAGATGACGTCAGGATTTTTCTCGTAAGAAAGCACTTGCGTGGCTTGACCCAGCAAACACCACGCGGCGAAATAACCCAAGCCACCGCAGGTGTCCAAAATCACTTTGCCGTGCGGTTCAATCAAGGCGACTTTGCGCTGCGCGTCCGCATACGGCGACACTTGCGCGCTGGGCAGCATCTTGATGCCGTCGATTTCGAATGTCGGTGGCCCCCAAGCGGTCGGCACCAACTTGATCAGCGCTGTCGTGAACCGCGCCACCGGGTCGAAGGTGTCGCCGACCCGATGGTAAATGGTCCGGTCTTTACATTTTTCCAGGAAGGGGAAATGTTGGCCTTGCCAGCTCCATTCTGTAGAACTCACTTCGACGCTGGTCGTCGAACGAGCCAAGTCCAAGGAGCACTGGACGTTAGGTGCCCCCGCGCGCGCAGCAGCGCGGAGTTGGTTGTGCACTGACAGCGTTAACAGCGGCTCCTTCATGCCTTCGGCGGGCCGGCCAAACTCGTCACGGCACGCCGTTCACCGCTGCGCCGATGCCTACCTTTGTTACGAAATGGCTTCAACTGCTCTGCTGAATACCCGCGATGTGCCAAGTGGGCGTGGCGTGTTTCAGGTCTTTCACAACATGCCAAGTTTCACTGAAGGGCGCGGCATCACTTGTGGCATTTTCACGAATCATCCCGGAATAACGCACACTCGCGATCATGCGTTCTTGTTCAGTGCTGGCTTCAAGCAGCTCAGCGTCGAGCTTGACCACTTCGGTACGCTGCGGTGCGTCATCGCGTTCCTGGATTTGCATGGCGAGTTCCGCGTACAGCTCCGGGGTGGTGAAGTCACGAATGTCGCGCAGGTCTTTGCTGTCGTTGGCGGCTTGCAGGCGGATGAACGATATTTTTGCCTGGCGCACAAACTCTTCGGCATCGAAGCCAACCGGGTAACGCGGCGTTTCGGCAAGAGTTGCTACCGAGGTTGCAGTCACCGGCCCGGCGGCGACTGGAAAATCTGCCACCGGCTTCACCGTCGCAGTGTGTGGCACATCCTCAACCGGCGTAGCGCCGGCGTAGTGCATGGTGGGCGCGCTGCTCGTCTGTGACTTGCGCCGAAACATCTGAAACAAAAAGAATCCAACCGCAGCGAGTGCCAACATGGCGAACATGCTGCCCATACCGGCGCCCAATCCGCCACCGCCGAACATCGCCATCAAGCCGGCGCCGATACCCAGGCCCGCAAGTGGCCCGAGCCATTTGGAAAAGCCACCGGCGGCCGGGGGTGCAGCCGGCGCGGGTGCCGCAGGCGCAGCCCCTTGTGTCGGTGCAGCGGGCGCCGCTGCAGGTGCTGCCGGCGCAGGCGCGGGAGCCGCGCGCTTCATGCCCAGTGACGAGCCGCCGCCCAAGCGCTTGGCTTCGGCCGGAGTCACCGCCAGTAAACTTGTTGTTGCCACGACCACCAGCAATGCTGCCAAGATTCGTTTCATGTTTTTCCCCGTCCTTCGGTGCGACGCCAACATTGGCGCGCGAGCCAGAGTATATCTCCAACCAGGTAACAATATGGTGACAAAAAAGGTGGGATCAATGGCAGGAGTGTTGATGCGCAAAATTACGCTTGCTTCAGGGAAAGGCTAAGAGGTTGCTTATCGACAGCAATATTCATGTCCGGTAGCATCCGGGTGCGTATCGGAGGGGGTAAACCGTTACGGCTGAATAGTTAGTGTGATTTTTTCAATCATGGGAGAGGGCTGTCATGCTACGCAACATTCGTGCGGTTCGTTTATCTGCTGTTGTTCTTTCGAGTCTGTTTCTGGGTTTTTCCACGTATTCCTGCAATACCATCGCCGCGACGTTTACGGTGAACAGCACGGTGGATGCGATTGATACCACGCCGGGTGACGGTGTCTGTTCCGCGCAGATCGGGGTAAACCAAACCGCGTGTACCTTGCGTGCGGCGATCATGGAAACGAATGCCTTGGCGGGCGCGGATACGGTGATGATTCCCTCCGGCACCTATCCGCTGAGCCTCGGGGCGGCCAATAATGAAGACGCCGCGAAAGAAGGCGACCTGGATATTCTCAATGATCTGGTGATCGTTGGGGATGCGGCGGTGCCTCCGGTCATTGATAGCATGAACCTAGTGTAGTGGTCACACGATGTCATGCAACATTTAGGCTCAATCAAGCATGGCTCTCGGTCGCGTGCCGGTTAGTGCACGCTCAGCACGTGGTTGTCTGTATACAACAATTCCACACGCGCCGATCTTCGTCCCGGTGGCATGTGCAGCTTGCGGCGGCAGTTGGTGTCTTTGCCGCACTACACTTCCAGCACCCCGTGCGCGGTGGCTAGAGTCATTGCGCGCGACCCGCGCCCTCGTTTAGGCTTGCAGCCGGATTCGTTGTCGATAAGGAAGTTGCCATGCACATACTCCACGGAGGATCCGCAGGTTCAACCTATGCGCTGTACGGCGCACGCGAACCGTTGCTGTTGCCGCCGCTGCAATTTGCTGATGATGCCGCGATTCACGCCTTTCTCGAACCATACTGGCAAACGGCGGCCGCGATTGAAGTCTTCCGCCACGCATTGATCGCGCAGGGCATTTTTGCGCTCACGGATCACCTGGGTTTACGGGGACAAACCACCCACGCATTGAAAGCAGGTGTGCTGCGCGTGGCACCCGTGGCCGTCAGCGGCCTACAACCGGTCAAGACCGAACCCGCGCGAGCATCATTCTCTGGACAACCCTACGTTCCGCCCCGCCGGGAGAATCCCCGGCCCGAACCGGCGCCGCCTGAACCGCGCTACAAAATCGCGCTCGAAATTGCCGGACAAAGCGCCGCAGGCGTGGCCGGCACACTGGTGGTGAGCTCGGTGGACGCTCCCGCAACGCTGCGCATGCTGCCGTCACATTCCCAAGGCACCGACCCGCATCGCCTGGAATGCGCGCTGAAGGGTCTGCCAAACACACCGTTCAGCCTGTGGTACCTGATCAACATGCAAGGCGGTTCGCCGATGCGCGTACGTTTGATCAAGTCGCTGCAACCAGTCGACCAGGATGCGCAGCAGGCCCGCTGGCCCACCGTGCTGGTGCCGGTATTGCCACTGCGGCACCTCACCCCGCAACTGGATCGCACCCAGGCGATGGGTGTATCCAGCGGCTGGATTTACGTCTACCTCAACGGCCACCTGTGGCGCGAACTTCAAGTCATCAACACGCACGGCACACTGCGCGATGTGGATTTAGGCGCAAACGACGGCGTGGGCGACCCACGTACCGCACGCGGCCAGTACACCGGCCAGATCGTCGTACCGCATCTGCTGGCCGGGGCAGAACAAAAAGTCGAGCTGGCGTACTCGCGCCGTCAGTTCACCTGGGCGGCGCTGATGAAACTGGGCGGCCTCGCCCCCGACGACCCCCGGTTCACACAGACCACGCAACAAGACAGCGCAAAAACTGCGGTGGACGATGACTTGCGCAAGCAATTCCTACAACCGGTATATTTGTCGAGCTATGGCTCTGGATTCAATGCAGTCGAGGGCGTCGTGGGCCCGGTCGGTGTGGCACTGCGCCCCGGTGAGCAGCAGCGCGATGCGCTGTTCACTTGGCGCAATGAACGTGTACCCGTGGTGTATCTGTTCGACCGGCCGGTCAAGAAAAGTGTGATTAACGTGGTCGCTGGGATGGGGATTTTCTCGGCTCGAATGGAGAACCGCAACGGCGGCGATTTGGGTCCGGACGTTTGGGATCCGGACAACGAGAAGTCTCTCGTCGAGCACTACGCAAAAAGCAAACTCTCGGCGTTTATTGCGCGTGACTGGAAGGATAAGGATATTGACTTAAAAACTAGCCGCCTGCACGCCGCCGCCCAGGTGATGGACGACTACTCACCCACGCTCAAGCCGGACATACTCAAGCGCATAAAAGAAAGCGAACACTTCCAACGCCGCCTGCGCGATACCGGTCCGAATCCGGACACCGACGCCGAAGCGGAGAAAGAATACCAGCGCCGAAAAGAGCGCGGCTGGTTCGGCGTGCTGGCCGAATACGCCGCGTTGTTCGAAGCCATCGAGGCCGTGGAAGACGAGCATTTTGTCTACCGGGTGTGGGCGGTGGGCATGGACTGGCGCAACGACCTTGCGGGGGAAAAAGCCGCCAAACATTTCAACGCAGAAATAAACCGCATCCAGGCGAGCACCGACTACCCCGAGCTCGGAACCAAAGGCGTGCACTATACAGCGGGCACGCAAAAGGCGCTGGTCGTGACCCATAGCCAGGGCAGCCTGATCGCGCGCTATGCCAGTGAAGTGTTGAACGCCCGCGAAAAGATTCAAGGAATCATTCACCTGAACCAACCCACCACGGGCGCACCGGCGTTGTACCGGCGCTTTGTTTCGGGCGCGAGCCCGGAGCGGGAAAACCTGTTCTTCAATCTCGGGGAGTTGAAATCCACGGCGTTCAACAACGTGTTCTCGGAAGTTCTGGGCACCAGCAGCTACCACTTCACCCGCATGGCCGGACCGATGATAGGCGCTCTGTGTTTACTGCCGACCAACGACTATGTTCACCGGCCGGGTGCGAAGACTGGCGAGTGGTTGCATTGCCCGCCGCGCGGACTTAAACCGGAGGTCATTAAGGACGTCTACACCGAGAACCTGTATCTGAACGACAGCGTGGGGCTCATCAGCCACAAGCGCTACAACGCAGAAGGAAAACCCAAACCGTACACGGCCCAGGAGTTTGAAAAAGTCTGGTATCACGATGTGCGCGGGTATTTTTATGACGTGCTGCGCAGCCGCGTGGACCGCACGCGCGTGCCGGACAACGCGCATGCGTACTTGCCCGAAGAGACCCCGTGGCATCTGGATAATATGCGGTTGAGGCCGCATGCGGGGATGCCAGACGAGGAGTGGAAAGTTGCCCAAAAGTGGTTCAAAAAGTTCGTGGAATTCCTGAGCGTGGCCCAAGCTTTCCACGCTGCATTGCGTGAAAAAGACGGCAGCTTGAAGCAGCATCCGAACACCCACGTAATCCGCTCCAGCGGATTGAGCACGGTCACGCAAGTGCGCTTATTTCTGACCGCCGACAAAAACGGCGATGCCGTGCTGGAGTGTCCTTACGAACGCACCAAAGACGGCGACGGCACCGTACCGCTCACCAGCCAGGAAGCGTTGCTCACCACGCCGAACAGCACCGCCCAACCACAAGGCCCGAAGGCTAAGGATACGATCATCACCAAAGGCAACGTGGTACACGCCCAGATTTGTGAGCACACCGAAGCCATCGGGCAAACCCAAGCTGCCATTGCTGAACTGGTGAAAGAACTGCGTCCCAAAGACCAAGCGCGGCTGTACGTCTCGTCCCCTCCCCACGTAAAACCAACGCGGGGGGAATCATGACCTGCACGCGTGCTTCACTTCTCTTCGTCATTTCGCTGATCTCAGGAGCCTGTATGCCCACGCCCGCCCAACCGCAGTCATCACCCCAAACCCCGGCTGGATATACCGGCATGGACGATGTGCTGATACCCACACCGGCCGTGCCGGTCACGGTCCAGTCGGAAACCTATCCATTCAATGTGATTAGCAGCGGCGGCGTGGACAACCGCCCGGAAATAACTACGATGGTGTACGTCACGTCAGAATTCTTCAAGACCCCCACCTCGACCTTGGCATGGGCGGATCAATGGATCACACGCCACTCCGACCCCAAATCCAAGTTCAAGTTGTTGTCGCGCACAGCGGTGGAGTCGGCGGCGGTCCCCGCTGTACTGGACGAACAAGGCAAAGTGTTCAGTCTACCCTACATGCTGACGTTTGAAACGCAGGGCGCAGAAGACTATCCGGGAACGATGGGAGATCATAGCTATCGAGACCGCTACCGCCAGATGTTTTATTTTCTTCCAGTTTCAGCTCAACACATCGTCACCGCGCGCGTGGTGCGTGAGGTGACGTATTTCGAGGGCTATCCGCAATTCGAGCCGCAATACGACCACTTCCTCTCCACCCTCAAACGCGACACCACTACGCCGCAATCCACGCTCAAAGGCAGCAAACCGCTGACACGTCGCTTCTACACCGCCTACCTCAGCTTCGAGATTTATCTGCCGAAAAAACCCAAGGGCAGCAATCAATGGCCCATCAATCACGCCTCCAAGCGCTCCGACCTGTGGCACACGAAGGAAGGCGATATCGCCGTAAGTTACGGAATCATCAGCGGCTATGACTTCGAAGTGGCGCGCGAGAATAAAACGCTTATGCAGGACGCGAAGAGCTTGGTGAAGAACTTGGCGAGCGTGGTGAAGGACAGCAACCCAGACGCCTACGTGTCCAAACTCAAATACCTCGAACTTCCTTTCCCCGACGGCGTGATCTACGGCCACGCCGAAGAAGACGTGGCTGATCGCGGTGGCCAAATCCAGTGGAAGTTGGATGTGGCTTACAAAACCGGGAAACAACTCAGCCTGTTGATCAATGGCCCCGCCGCCGCAATAAATGCCCACGAAAAAGACCTCCTCGCTTGGCTTGCGCAATTCAAGATTTTGCAGTGATCCCGGCGTGGCGAATCGAAAATCATGAACACGGATGGAGAGGACGCATGACCACAACGCACGCTGTATTCCACCGATGTACCACCCTCTATCGCATGGCATTGATCGCTATCCTGTTCGCCGGGCTTGCCGCTTGCGCGGAGGGCGCGAGGGACGCGTCAGGTCCAGGTCCAACGCCAATTCCAACTCCCATTTCGACTTCAGTACCCACACCCACACCCGCGAGCGTTGTGTTTGCGCGCACGGTTAGCGCGGGCAATGATGATCTTCACCTCATCAAGGAAGACGGCGCCGGCGCGGTGACCCTGGCCAACTCGACGGATAACGAGTACTTCAACAGCGTTACCGCCAGCGGGCGGGTGATTTACAGGAAAGTCGTTGGCACCCAAAACGACCTCTACAGCGTCAACGCCGACGGCACCAATACCGTGGCCCTCGCCAACTCGACGGACAATGAGTTCTTCAACGGCCTCACCCCCAGCGGGCGGGTAATATATATAAAGCGCGTCGAGCGCGCCGGCGGTACCCAAGAGGACCTCTACAGTGTCAACACTGACGGCACCGGCACAGTGCCCTTGGCCAGCTCAATGGACAACGAATCCTTCAGCGGCATGACCCCCGGTGGGCGGGTGATTTAAACAAGGCGCGTTGGTACCCAAACCGACCTCTACAGCGTCAATGCCGACGGCACCGGCACGATGGCCTTAGCCAGCTCGACGGACAGCGAGCTCTTGAGCGGCATCACCCCCAGCGGGCGGGTGATTTACACAAGGAGCGTCGGAATCCAAAACGACCTCTACAGCGTCAACTCGGACGGCACCGGCACGGTGGCTTTGGCCAACTCGATGGACGGCGAGTACTTCGGTGGTATCACCCCCAGTGGACGAGTAATTTACATAAGGCGTGTCGGCGGCCAAGGCGACCTCTTCGGTGGTCAAGGCGATCTCTACAGCGTCAACTCCGACGGCACCGGTGCGGTGGTCCTCGCCAACACAATAAACAACGAGTCTTATAGCGGGAGTTTTTAATCTGAAGGTCTGCTCCTGACGGCGAGAAATCTCTTCCTATGAAGGGAATGAAACCGTCAAGCTTGCGTTGAGTAACGCAACGGCGGGCGCGACGCTCGGCACGGCAGCGGCGACGCTCACTATCGTCGATAACGAGGTCGCGAAACCCGGCACGTTTACGTTGGATCAGGCGGCGTACACGGTGGCGGAAGGCGCGGGCAAGATGACCTTCACAGTGAATCGCACCAGTGGCACCGACGCGACGGTGGTGGTTCCCTACACCGTCAGCCCCGGCACGGCGCTCGCGCCGAGTGACTACACCGGCACCTTATCCGGAACGCTGAGTTTTGCATCGAGCGAGACGACGCACAGCTTCGATGTCACGATTGTTGACGACGCTGTGGTTGAGTCGAGTGAAACCTTCACGGTAAAAATTGCTGTTCCAGCGGGGTGCCGTTCTCGGTACACCTGCATCGGTAACGATTACCGACAACGATGTTGGGGTGCCAAAACCCGGAACCTTCGCATTTAGTGCGGCCGCCTACTCGGTTGCTGAAGGTGCAGGGACCCTCACCATCACGGTAAATCGAGGCGACGGAACCAGCGGCGCCGTTGACGTTCCCTACGTGGTGACTGCGGGTACCGCGACGCAGGATGCGGATTATTCCGGCACCTATTCCGGAACGCTGGCGTTTGCAGCCGGTGAGGCGTCACGCTCGTTCGACTTGAATATTGTTGATGATGCGGTGGTTGAGTCGGCCGAGACATTTACCGTAACGAGCAGCAGCCCAACAAACGGCGGCGTGCTGGGAGCGGTGTCGTCTGCGATAGTCACTATCACTGACAATGACGTTGCGCCCGCCAGTCCGGTCGATCCGGGCCCGGCTGCGGGTGGAGGCTCGGGCAGCGGGGGAGGAGGTTCGCTGGAGCCTGTTTTTGTTTTCCTGTTGGCCTTCCCGTTAGTAGCAGGTGGCGTGCGGCAGTATCGAAGAATAGCTTGAGGTACCGCATGTTCTGCGCGCCTGCTGCGACTCTTTAAAGTGAGCCGTAGTAGGCGCAATTCGTGACTCACGCGTTTTCTGTTTCAACATGGGATAGCCATCAGCGACGTCGGTTTTTGGCGCCGCATTATTTTGCAATCTTGTTTTGACAAGCCCACGCGCAGGCCGCTACTCTCGGTTCTATGTGTTCCAATCAATTCATCCGCAAACTGATTTCCAAACTGTGGCTGCTGAAAACTCAGCCACGGCGCTTTGCATTGATCCGGTAATTTAATTCAACGTTCAAACACAGCCGCCGCGGCTCCTTCGCCCCGGACGCTGTGTTTTTGTGTCTGTGTCCCGGGAGTCGCGCAACACTCCGGAGACCGACATGGCGTCAGAGGTAGACAAGCAACGGCAGCGCGCACCGCTCGCACTCAGCGGCGTCGTTTTTGTGATCATCGCGGCCTTGGGGTTCTCGTCCAAGGGCGTGTTGATCAAGTTGGCTTACGCGCTGGACCCGCGCATCGATGCCATCAGCGTGATGGCGGTGCGCATGCTGCTGGCGTTGCCATTCTTTCTGTTGGTCGCGCTGCGCTTTGCACGACGGCAGGATACAAAACCGCTGCAGCGCCAGGACCTGCATGCCATTCTTGCGCTGGGATTTCTTGGCTATTACGCGTCAAGTTGGTTGGATTTCACCGGGTTGAAATACATCTCGGCGTCGCTGGAACGCTTGATCCTGTATTTGTATCCGACCCTGGTGGTGCTGCTGTCGGCGATGTATTACCGGCGTGCGATCACGCGGCCCGAACATCATGCCCTGGCACTGGGCTACGCGGGCATCGCGCTGGTGTTTTTTGTCGATCTGCATTTCGCCGGGGCGGATGTGCTCAAGGGCGGTGTGTTGGTATTCGTGGCCGCGCTTTCGTATGCGGTGTTTCTGCTCGTAAGCGAGCACACCATCCGGCGCGTCGGTGCCGCTCGTTTTACCGCGTATTCAATGAGCATCGCGACGTTGGCAACCAGCACGCACTACGTGGTGCAGCATGGTCTGCGGTTGCCGGCGTTTTCCGCTGCGTTTTATCTGCTCGGTTTGGCGATGGCCTTGCTGTGCACCGTTATTCCCGCCTTTATGATGAATGCCGGCATGCAACGCATCGGCGCCGGCATGACCGCGATGGTCAGCTCGGTCGGGCCGGTGATGACGATTGCGTTGGCGTATCTGCTGCTGCATGAGCCGGTGCAGTCCGTGCAACTGCTGGGCACGGTGCTGATCGTCGGCAGCGTGTTGCTGCTGGTACGCCGCTGACGTGTCGGTGGGCGTGCGGAAAAAAACTGGCGACGATGTTATCCTACCGCGCCATATGAGCACACCGTTTTTAACAGTTGTAGAGGTTAAGATGAAAGGACTTGTTAGGGCAGGAATGTTGCTTGGGCTGATGTGTGCGAGCGCGACGGTTTTTGCAGCTAAAGTCGTGTATAGCGTTGGACCCAGTGGCGATTTCAGTAGTATTCAGAAAGCGATAGCCGCCGCGTCTAAGGACGATGTTGTCACGATCAACGTAGCGGTCGGCACCTACGACGAGAACATTACGCTCCGGACAGACATTTCGCTCACACTCACGGGTGTTGAAACAGCCCGGACCTTACTACGGGCTCGGGACAATTCCAAACCCATTATTGACGCCAGTGGCGTTAATAGTAGTTGGATAACCCGCTTCACATTTATCGGTTCCACCACGGGGGTTCAACTTGGTAACAACAGTGCCGTGACCATCGCGGCCAATGTGTTCAATCTGGGTACGGGTGGCACGGCCGTGACTGCAACGGACAAAACTGACACCAGCACGATTACAAATAACACGTTTTATGCGAACAAACTGGCCGTTAGCCGCGCTGGAAGTAGCTCGATAGTTCAAAACAATATTTTCGCATCCAACGCCACGGGAATCGCTAGCGCGGATGTCGCCAACGGGATTACCTACAACCTATTTTTTGCAAATACCTTGGATGGCCAGATAGGGACCTCCATCGTCACTTCAGGTGATCCCCTGTTTGTTAATATTGCGTTGCACGATTTTCACCTCAAGGCAACCTCGGCGGCGATTAATAAAGGCACTGGAACAGGAGCAGTAGCAGACGTTGGTGCCTACGGCGGAGCCTATTCCGACCCCACGCCGTTCCCGGTACAAAATGTTGCGATCAGCGACTCCACGGCGACGGTAGCTGGGAAGTTTACCGTGACTGTGTCGTGGGCGGCCAACGCCTCGTACCTTACGGCTTCTTACATTCTGTATTACTACTTCGAAGGCAAAGCCGGGGACCTTCCGTACAACGGGAGCGAAGCAATTCCGCCTTCCAAGACCAATGTCGGTAACACTGTAAGTGTAAATATGTCAGGCACGGTTCCCGCATCACTCAACGATACGGTCGTGGCGCCGGGGCTGACTTCGGTAATACCGCAATCCCAGGCGCTCAAACTTGCTTGGAATCCAGTGGATAACGCTACCAGTTATGAAGTGCACTATGGTCTCAATGCAGTGGGTGAAAATACTGTGTCCGTTGGTAATGTGGTTTCATATACTTTGTCGGGGTTGCAAAATAAGGCGACATATCTGGTCGCGGTTGTGGCCGTAAGACAGCCAATCCTGCATGTGGCGATCAAGGTGCAGGATACGACAACACCTGTCGCGCACCTGAGTGATTACTCTATTGAGCAGACTAAAGCGCTCGGCGTAGCGACGACAAGCACCGAATCCATCATACGTACCGGCATCCCCGAAGAAGTCGTTGCCTTCCCGGAGCTGCCCAACGAAGGCTGTTTCATCGCCACCGCCGCCTACGGCAGCTACTCCGCTGCGCAGGTAAAAACCCTGCGTGATTTTCGCGATCACTATTTGCTGACCAACACTCCGGGGCGCGCGTTTGTGCGCTGGTATTACGCCAACAGCCCGCCGGCGGCGCATTATTTAAATCAACACCCGGCACTCAAGCCGGTGGTGCGTGGTTTGCTGCTGCCGTTTGTGTTCATCACGAGCTGGCTGAACGGCACTACGGTTGAGGTACAAGTTGCTGCAATCGCGTTGCTGCTGGTCATGGGCGGGTTAGGATTTTACTGGAGGCGTCGTCGCATATCATGGGCCTGAACAAGATGCAGAAAAGTTTCCTTGCCGCGTTGTTGTGTTGCGTCACGTCGCTTGCGGTGGCAGAGGACGAAAGCACTGTAGAAACACCTGCGTGGTCGTTCGAGTTTAAAGGCGGACGCTATCATCCCACGCTCGACGGGTATGCCGATTACTTTGGCCGAGCGCGCACCGATGAGCTTTCCTTTGCGCTGGCACGTAAGGTCTTTCGGGTATTTGACGTAGGCATTGAGGTCGGGCGCGTGCATGACAAGGGCGTGGGCGCTTTACCTTTGAACCAAACCACCGGTGGCACCGTTACCTATGATTTGTATCCAGTGCATGCGTACCTTGCATTACGCGGCATTTTTTACGAAAACCAGTGGCTGGTGCCTTACATCGGCGGCGGTGTAACGCGCGAATATTACCAACAGCGCGTGCTTGGCCAAAGCACGGCCAAGGGCCACGCCAATGGCTCACACACTCGTGCCGGCGTGCAGTTTCTGCTCGACCGCCTGAGCGGCAGTGACGCCGCGAATTTGCGAAGCAGCTTTGGCATCGACAACACTTATTTATTCATCGAACAGCAAACCATCAAAGCCGAAGTCAAGTCCTCCAAGACCGACCTCGGCGGAAAAGTTTATCTGCTGGGATTGCTGTTCGAGTTTTAGGCGGTGCTAGGAGCATGACTCCAGAAGAGATTTACGTTACTGATTGGCGCAAGTTACCAATAAACTACGGAAGCAAATCCGCAGGGGTTAACCATGCTAATTCATGCCATCAAGCTGAACAATTTTCTGAGTTTCGGTGAGTCGAGCGAAACCATTCAACTCGGCGCGTTAAATGTAGTCATTGGTCCCAACGGATCAGGCAAATCCAATTTACTTGAATCCATCGAGTTGTTGAGAAATGCGCCTGAGCAACTGCTTAAACCGATCCGGGAGGGTGGCGGCGTCAGAGATTGGCTGTGGAAGGGGGTGCAGGGAACGCCAACGGCCTCACTGGATGTTGTGGTTGGTTACCCCAAGGCGTCGCAGAATCTTCGCTACCGGCTTTCTTTTACCGCAGTCGGCCAACGGTTTGAGATCGTGGATGAGCAAATTGAGAATGAGCAGCCCGATTCCGGGCACAAAAAAACGTATTTCTATTACCACTTTGCTAATGGCCGCCCGACACTGAATGTAAAGGGCGATAAACGCGCACTGCAACATGAGGATGTCGATGTTGAACGATCTATCCTGGCCCAGCGGCGCGATCCCGATCAGTACCCGGAAATTACCTACCTGGGACAGACGCTAAGTAAAATCCGCCTTTACCGGGAATGGAGTTTTGGTCGCTATACCGCCCCCCGCCTACCACAAAAAGCCGACTTACCGAACGATATGCTTGAGGCTGATGCGAGCAACCTCGGCTTGGTACTCAACCGCTTGCGCCGTGACCCGATTGTCAAAGCGCGCTTACTCAAAGCGCTGCGTGCTCTTTACGAAGGAATCGACGACTACGACGTGCAAATCGAAGGCGGCACGGTGCAAGTGTTTTTTCACGAAGGCCGCTTTACGGTTCCCGCGACTCGCCTCTCCGACGGCACACTGCGTTATCTCTGCTTGCTTGCCATTCTGTGTCACCCCACTCCGCCACCGCTGGTGTGTATCGAGGAGCCGGAGCTTGGCTTGCACCCGGACATCCTCCCGACGCTGGCTGAGCTGCTGAAGGATGCGTCCGAACGCTGCCAGATCATCGTCACTACCCATTCGGATGTGCTGGTCGATGCGATGACCGATCAGCCCGAAGCCGTGCTGGTGTGTGAAAAAAATAGTGAAGGAACGAGCCTGCGGCGCCTGAATGCCGAAAATATCAAGCCCTGGCTCTAAAAATATCGGCTAGGCGAATTGTGGACGCGTGGCGAAATCGGAGGCACACGATGGTAGAGCTGCGCCTGTACGTCGAAGGCGGCGGCGATTCCAAACTCTTAACATACCGCATGCCGCCAAGGGTTCTCGGAATTTCTCGGCAAGGCGGGTTTGAAAGGGCAGATGCCGCGCATTGTCGTCTGCGGCGGGCGCCAGCAGGCCTACGATGATTTTTGTACAGCTTTGAGTAACGGCGAGAAGGCGTTGCTGCTGGTTGATAGCGAGGATCCCGTAACGGTTGTTTCCCCTTGGCAGCATTTGCTGATACGACAGGGAGATCAATGGCCCCCTCCCGCAGGAGCAAGTGAGGAACATTGTCATCTGATGGTGCAATGCATGGAAAGCTGGTTTCTCGCCGATCAACAAACCCTTGAAACATTTTTCGGCCAAGGGTTCAAAACAAATGCCTTACCTGCAGCAGCAAACCGGATTGAGTCAATTGCCAAACAACAGGTTTATCAGTCGCTGGAAAATGCCACGAAACATTGTAAGACCAAGGATGCCTATGGAAAGGGTGAGCACTCTTTCAAACTGCTCGCGCTGATTGACCCCGCTAAAGTGATTGCCGCCTCCGGTTGGGCAAAACGCTTTGTTGACGCGTTGAAGAAACAGATGGGTTGCTGAACAGCTAGGGGTTTGACGCATTGGCGTGCCCCTTGGCGGCGCTTTGTTACGTAGTCACCAGCCCCACACAACCCCTTCAAGCAGACCTTCCATGCCGACAAGTTCCTGCGCGCGTACCGCGTCAAAGCGTTTGGCTTGTTTGCTGAATTGTTTGAGCAATTCCTGGGTGGCGGCAATACCGCTGGGGCGCGTCAGCAACTCCGTGAGCACGGCGCGCTGACGATCCGTCACGCGTTTACTGACGGTCACTGTTTGGTCGGGATAACGACTGCTGCTGAAGAGCACTTTGAGCGTTGCTTTTTCATCGTCTGAAAGTCGGTTCATGTATTTGTCCTGAAATACCGCCGCTTTACATTTGCCGGATTTAAACGCTTCGTAAACGTCGTTGGCGGTTGCGACTTCGTAGAGATCGGGCTGAATGATCGGATTCGGAAATGCCGCGAGCACCGCCATGGTGCCCAGATTCGGTGACGCTTGTGAACAGAGCGGCCCCTGAACGAGATCGCGCAGTTGCCTAAGCGACGGATCAGCTTTACGACCGACCACAAGAAAGGTTAACTCACCGGGTAATTTGGCCACCGGTGCGTGCCCCAGATGTTTCATGCGCCACGCGGCAAAATGTGCGCCGTCGAAAATGATGTCGTACAGGTCGCTCTTCATATTGGTTGCGTATTCAATCCAATCGCGTGCACGTTCGTACACCACCGTTTGCCCAAGCTGAAGTGTCAAGACTTGCGCCAATGGCCCGTAGAGTTCTTCGCCGCGCGCGACGCTCTCGCGCGGCGGGGCGGTCAATACCAAGTCGGCAAATACCGGTGAGAAAAAATTAATGCTGAGAAGAGCAAGTGCAACTAGGTTTGTTTTTGTATTCATTGATGCTCCCATGCCTATTTTAAATTTTTTATATGAATACCCCGGCCTAACACCGCAGGTGTTGCAGGAAATCAAACCTGTAACGCGAAGACACCGGAGCCACGAACGCAGCCAACGTGATTATAGTGCCGATCTTGACAGATGTAAGCTGAAATCAATATGAAGGCGGGGGATCTGCTAGGGAGATGCCTATGAGCGCCAGACCTTAACAATTTTATAAGAAACTCGTAAGAATTCCCTAAGAAATCCAGGCGGGTCAACTTTGCTATCGGCATCCAAGCTGGGGTCGATAGCGTGGTCTATACGCAGCAGCGACCACGCCAACCAAATTGGCGTGTGTCCGCTAGGTGGCTTTTTTATTGCGGTGTGGAGAGTGGAGCTTTATGACGTTGTCATGTCGTTGCGCGGCTACCTACGCTTGCTGCACACGCTGCCCGGTTTTTTGCGTTGAGGCAATGCCAATCGGTACGACCACCGAAACACGCTTGACCGTAAATCGGCACGTGGCCGCGCCGGTGTGCATGCATTGCGTTTCGGTCAATTTAAATTCTTCGCCGAAATGTTCTGCCAAACCGGCGACGATGCCGCGCACCACGTGGCATAAACGCCGCTGCGAGGTGTAATGCAGAATGAGTTCGTCTGGGGATATCCGCTCGGAGGTGACCACGGGGGGTTTGCGCAATGGATTATGTTTGTGCAGCGCGTCGTGTATGTAAGTGCCGGCACTTTCGATGATGTCGAGTGTCTTGAATCGTTCGTTTTTGATGTACATGTAATAAAAGGCAACCAACCGGTGCCCGACAAATTTACCGAAGTCTTCGAGCACCGCTTCCAGCGGAAGGTTTAACGCTTCAGAGGCTTTAATGGCAATTGCCACGATCTCCGCGTCGGGGTAGTCCTTGACTGGGAAATAAATTTTGTACGGGCTTTGGCCGGTTTCTTTCAGCAGCATCGACCACGTGGGTTTGCCACCATGGTTTTCGATGACATAGTCACGTAGAAAATCGAAAATTACGCCGTACATGCTTGATTTTGTCCTTAAAAAAGTAATTTTAGATTTAAATCAGCCCCGACCAGAATGGCATATGAGTCTTAAACATAGATGAAAAATCTGCGACTAAATATTGTGTGTTTAGTGCGCGGCGAATTTTTACAGCGCGCTTTGCAAGGCACCTAGTCAGTGGAGCGCAAGTTTCAAAAAACTATCGTCGATAGCCACAGGCATATTCGGAGACGGGGACGACAACAGCTACAGCAGTGTGTCGCGTAATGTCGGGTGTTCAGGTAAGGTGCTGAAAGTGGTGGGCAATGCTCCGGCGAGAATTTAAAAACGGTCTAAAAAAACCTTAAGCATTCACGTAGTGTCGTCGTTATAATATTACGCATAGTTGTCAGCCGACACAGGCGGTGCCATCCTTTTTAGCTGAGAAAACATCGTTGACATGAAAGGAAGTGGACCAAAATTAATCAAGTTGGTGTCGGCGCCGAGCGATGATTCGGTTGCGTCGGGGCGCCGGCCCGGTCGTATCTGCTATGTCGACGATAGTCGTACGTCTGCGTACGTCACCAAGAAAATTCTCACTGAGTTCGGCTATCACGTCGATCATTATAATT
>JANLTU010000183.1:0-57748 GCA_031363085.1 Gammaproteobacteria bacterium | reverse complement strand
GAGGTCGAGCCGCGGTTAGGTGGGGCTCACGCCGCGGGAGTCGGAGCGGTGATTTCCTTCGCCAGCGCGGCGATTCCGCCGGCGTCGCAGCGTGACCAGGTGCCGGATTATCTGTGGCGGGCGTAAACGTGGCGGCGGGTTTGAAAACCCCAGCAAACCGCGGCGCTTGCGTTCATATTATAGGGCACTTCTATAAATTCAGATTTCATCCCAACTGCCGCGTTGCGAAGAAAGTTTTTTCCGCGCCTTGCATTTGGGCGAACTCTGAATTTATAGAAGTGCCCTATAGATTAAAGCGGCGGCAGCACGCCGGCCGGCAACTGCATGCTGATGCAGTGCAGGCTGCCGAATTGCTGGATCAGCGGCAGGCAGTCGATGGGTACGATCTCGCGCTGCGGAAAACATTCCCGCAGGCATGCGAGTGCCCGCGCGTCGGCAGCATCGCGATAGGTGGGGACGAGCACCGCGCCGTTGATGATCAAAAAATTCGCGTAGGTCGCCGGCAGGCGTTTGCCGTCGGCATTGGTTTTTGCTTGCGGCCACGGCAGCGGTAGCAATCGATACGGCTTGCCGTGTTCGTCGCGTAGCGCGTGCAGCTCTTGCTCCATCTGTTGTAACGCACCGAAATGCGCGTCGCTGCGGTCGTCGCATTGTACGTAGGCGAGGGTGTGGGCGTCGCAAAAACGCACCAGCGTGTCGATGTGGCTGTCGGTGTCGTCGCCTTCCAGGTGGCCGTGCTCCAACCACAAGACCTGTTTCAGGTTGAAGAACTGTTTGACGCGTTGTTCGATTTGCACGCGTGTTAGATACGGGTTGCGCTTGGGCGACAGCAAACAGTGTGTGGTGGTCAGTACCGTACCTTGGCCGTCCGATTCGATGCTGCCGCCTTCCAGCACCAAGTCCATGGTAACGATGGGTGTGGCGCCGAACGCGCCTTGGGCGTGCAGGCGCCGAGTGATTCTATTGTCAAGCTCCGCAGGGTATTTGCTGCCCCAGCCGTTGAATACGAAATCCAGCAACACCGGCGCGCCGTCGTGCAGCAGCGTGATCGGTCCGTGGTCGCGCGTCCAACTGTCGTTGGACGGCGCGGTGTGCAGCGCGACGCGCCGCAGGTCGATGCCAGAGCTTTTCAGTTGCTGTGCGACGTGATCGACGTGACGCTGGTCGCGGCAACACACCAGCAGGCGTTCCTGCGTGCACACGGCGCGCGCGATGTTGACATAGACCGGCTCGACCTGCGTCAGCAGCGGCTGCCAGTCGCTTTGGTCATGCGGCCAGGTCAGCATGACGCCGCTTTGCGGCGCCCATTCAGCCGGCAGGATACGTTGCGTGACGGGGGTATTGATCATGAGATATCACTCTGTGTGGGTCGGAGTTTGATGCGTGCAATTTTTACCAGTTTACCTTGGGTTTGCACGATCTCGATGATGTGCTTGCCCAAGCGCATGCTGGTGCCGGGCTCGGGAATGTCTTCCAGATATTCCACGATCAGGCCGTTGAGTGTTTTGGGTCCGTCGGTGGGTAATTCCCATTGCATTTGTTTGTTGAGATCACGCAAGGTGGCGCCGCCGTCGACCAAAAAGGTGCCGTCTTCCTGCGGGTAAACGTCCTTGATGTGCGCGGCTGGATCGGTGGTGAACTCACCGACGATTTCTTCCAGGATGTCTTCCAGTGTGATCAGGCCGATGACATCGCCATACTCATTGACGACCAGCCCGATACGCCACTTGGCGCGCTGAAAATTCACCAGTTGGGTGTTGAGCGGCGTGCCTTCCGGCACGAAGTAGGGATCGCGCAGCAAACGCGTCAGCGACTCTTTGGTCAGTTCGTTTTTAGCCAGCAACGGCACGGCGTGGCGCACGTGCAGAATGCCCACTACCTGGTTGATGTCGGAGTGAAATACCGGCAAGCGTGTGTGCTCGGCGGTGGTGAGCTTATGGATGATCACGTCCAGATCGTCGTCCAGATCGATACCGATGATTTCGGTCTGCGGTACCATGATGTCGTCGACGTTGGCATTGTCAAGATCGAGCACGGCGGTGAGCATTTCCTGACCGCGGCCGGGAATCATGGCGCCGGCTTCGCTCAGGATGGTGCGCAGTTCCTCGTGGGTGATCATCTGCCCCGGCTGGCGCTTCACCGACACGCCGAACAGGCGCAGCAGGCCGTTGGCAATCACTCCGGTCGGCCACACCAGCGGGTAATACACCACCCGCAACAGCGGTTCGATCACATAGGCGGCCGGGAAAGCGACGCGTTCCGGGCGTAGCGCAGCGAGCGTTTTGGGCGTGACTTCGCTAAACACCAGCAGCACGAAGGTCAGCACACCGGTGGCGACGGCGAGGCCGAAGTCGTCGAATAGGCGTTGCGACAGCAAGGTCGTGATCACCGACGCCGCCGTGTTGGCAAAATTATTCCCCAGCAGAATAAAGCCGATGAAGCGGTCGGGTTTTTCCAGCAGGCGTGCGGCGCGCATCGCACCCGGATGCTTGGCGCGCACCAAATGGCGCAAGCGATACCGGTTCAGGCTGATGAGGCTGGTTTCCGCCGCCGAAAAAAATGCCGACGCGATGACCAGCACGACCAGAGTAATGAGTAAGGTGTTGGTGGACAGGGTTTCCATGCGGTTTGTGGAAGCCGGGCGCGCGCGGTCAGCGACCGAGCAACAATTCTTTAACCAGCTTCACGCCGAAATAAGCCAACAGCAGCACCACAAAGCCGCTCAATACCCAGCGCACGGCGGTGCGGCCACGCCAGCCGAAGCGCCAGCGGCCCCACAACAGCACGGCGAAAAAACACCACGCGATAATCGACAGAATGGTCTTGTGCGCCTGATGTTGCGCAAACATGTTGTCGATTTGCGGCAGACCGGTGAGCAGCGACAAAGTAAGAAACACAAAGCCGACGGCGATCATTTGGAACAACAGTGATTCCATGGTTTCCAACGGCGGGAAGGCGCGGATAAATCCGCCCGGATGCTTGGCGCGCAACGAGTTGTTTTGCACCCACAACACCACCGACTGCAGCGCCGCGATGCTGAGTGTGCTGTAGGCCAAAATGGAAATTACAATGTGGTACCTTAGCTCGGCGGCATCGGCGGTGAGCAAAATATGCGTGGCCGAGAACATTAATTCCAGCGCCAGCGCCACGGCGGCGGACGGCAAAATCACCACGCCCAAGCTTTCGACCGGTTTCGACAGCGCTGCGAGCAGCAGCAATGCTGCCGCCAGCCAGGTCATCAGCGAGATCGCGTTGAAGAAGCCGAAATTCAAGCCGCCGGCGGCACTGGCAAAAATGGTGGTATACAACACGCCGGCGTGCAGCAGCACCCCCACGGCGGCGATCAACAGTAGCCAGAGCTTGTTGACGCGGGTCAGCAGATGTTCGGCCGGCAGGCGCGCAAATAAACGTCCAGCAAGCGCGAAAGCCACCATTAAATAAATGATTATGGCGAGTAAAGAAGTGAAATTCGTGTTCACGGATAATCGGTCGTTATAGTTAGGGGCGGCAGGGAGCGCGATTGAAAAGTTTAACCGCGCCACATTATTTAAGCTAAATATTTATCGAAGATGAGCTAAAGTAAATTTACTTGTTGAACGTACACTTAAAAGCAATCACGCGGATCGGGACCGAGTAATGCGCTTACAGATTTTGGGATGCAGTGGCGGCATCGGTGTTGATCGTCGCACCACCTCATTACTCGTTGATGACGATATCCTGATCGACGCGGGCAGCGGCGTAGGCAACTTGTCGCTCGAAGAAATGGCCACCATCGGTCATGTGTTCCTGACTCATTCGCATCTTGACCATTTTGCATTCCTGCCGCTGCTGGTCGATACCATGTTTCCGCAAATCGTCGCGCCGATTGTGATTCATGGTCAGGCCGCAACCCTCAAAGCGTTACAAGACCATATTTTTAATTGGACCGTCTGGCCCGACTTCTCCAAGCTGCCGTCGGTGAAAAATCCGGTGATGCGTTATGCAGTCATGGCGCCGGGTGAAGTATATCAACTGGGCGAGCGCACGCTGGAAATGATCCCGGTGAATCACATCGTGCCCTGCGTCGGCTATCGCGTCGCCTGTCGCAGCGGCGCCTTCGCGTTCAGCGGCGACACCACCACCAACGACACTTTGTGGGACGCGCTCAATCGTCATGACCGCCTGGACTTGCTGATGGTCGAAGCGGCGTTTCCAAATTCAGAGCTCGCCTTGAGCAAGGCGGCGCGCCATTACACCCCTGAGTTGTTGGCAGCCGACATCGTCAAGCTTAAACACCAACCAAAAATTTTCATCAGTCACCCCAAGCCCGGTCAGGAAACCGTCATCTTCGACGAGTGCCGCGCCGCGATGCCGGATCGCGACGTCAATTCATTATCGGGCGGCGAAGTTTTTAACCTATAATTCTAGAAACAGCAGTTGACCGCTCCTGGGTCTAAGCAAGTGTGTGTAACAGCTAAGGTTCATGGTTTAGACCGGCTTCACCCTAGGGGCGAGCCCGCTACGACCTACGGAGCGCGCCCCGTTGTGCGCATGGCGGCGTTGCGCCTTGCCCTGCACCCAACGGGTCACACCCCGCAGGCCGTTCAACTGCCGTTTCTAGAATAATTTTCCCGACCGCAGTTTTAATTGCTTCTTTTGAGGTGGTACCCATGTTCGAAAGCCTGACCGAACGTCTGGCGCGCGTCGTCAAAGACATGCGCGGCTTAAGCCGCATCACCGAAGACAATGTTAAAGACACGCTGCGCGAAGTGCGCATGGCGCTGCTCGAAGCCGACGTGGCCTTGCCGGTGGTGCGCGATTTCGTCGCGCACGTGAAGCAACGCGCAGTCGGCGTCGAAGTCAGCGGCAGCCTGACACCGGGTCAGGTGTTGGTGAAGGTGGTGCGCGACGAGCTGGTGCAGTTGATGGGTGAAACCAATACGGCGCTGGATTTGTCGACGCGCCCGCCGGCAGTGATTTTGATGGCCGGCTTGCAGGGTTCCGGCAAAACCACCACGGTCGCCAAGCTTGCGCGCTTTCTGACCGAGCGCGAAAAAAAATCGGTGCTGGTGGTCAGTGCCGACGTGTATCGACCTGCGGCCATCGAGCAATTGCAGAAACTCGCGCACGAGATCGGCGTGGATTTCTTTGGCAGCGATCCGTCGCAAGACCCGGTGGTCATCGCGCAGGCCGCGCTGCGCCAAGCGCAGGTGCAGTCCAAAGATGTGTTGATTGTCGACACCGCCGGTCGCCTGCACATCGACGCCGACATGATGCGCGAGATCCAACGTCTGCACGCGGCGCTTAATCCGGTTGAAACGCTGTTCGTGGTCGACAGCATGACCGGCCAGGATGCAGCCAACACCGCTAAAGCCTTCAATGACGCCTTGCCGCTGACCGGTGTGGTGCTGACCAAGACCGACGGCGACGCACGCGGCGGTGCCGCGTTATCGGTGCGCCACATCACCGGCAAGCCGATCAAGTTCATGGGTATTGGCGAGAAAACCGGCGCGCTTGAACCGTTTTATCCCGACCGTATCGCTTCACGCATTTTGGGTATGGGTGACGTGCTCAGTTTGGTGGAGCAGGTGGAGCGCGGTGTTGACAAGCAAAAAGCCGACAAGCTCGTGCAGAAAATGCACAAGGGCAAGGGTTTGAATCTGGAGGATTACCGCGACCAGTTGCAGCAGATGCGTTCCATGGGCGGCCTCGCCAGCATGATGGACAAACTGCCGGGCATGAGCCAGCTTCCGGAAGCCGCAAAAAACCAGTTTAACGACAAAGAGCTCAAACGTCTGGAATCCATCGTCGGTTCGATGACCACGCAAGAGCGTCGTCACCCCGACATCATCAATGGCTCGCGCAAGCGTCGCATCGCGCAGGGCTCCGGCACCCAGGTGCAGGACGTCAACCGCTTGCTCAAGCAATTCACCCAGATGCAGAAGATGATGAAGAAGATGGGCGGCGGCGGGTTTGCACGCATGCTACGCGCAATGAAGGGGCGCGTGCCGCCGGGCATGACATTTTAGAGCGCGCTACGGTGCGTTTCGCAGGGTTGTGGTTGGGAACGGCTAGGCTGCCGCTCCCAACCAGACTCATTCACTCCGTAACGAGGTCGGAGTTTTTTAGAGTTTGATTCTTCCGCAATAAAGAACCAAGCTTGACAAGGAAGGTTTTGCTGTAATTTCGATTGCATCGCTTGCAAGTCGCTACACTGTTCGTTGTCGCAGTAGTCCATCAGTTTCGTTGGGGTGTGCCATCCTGGGGAGGCCGTCGCCATGAATCGTGCGTCGACGCATTATCGTAAATATCAATTCATGCTGCTGGCGGCGACGCTGGTGTTGATCGACGTCGCTCGTGCGGCGGCGGACGTGGCGCAGGCGGCGCCATTGCAGATGGGTATTCTGCCGTACCTCAGCACCGAGCAGATTTTCAAGTTTTTTACCCCGATGAAAAATTATCTGGAGCAGCAACTCCAACGTCAGATCGTCATGAGCACGGCACCGGATTTCCGCACCTATGTTGCGCGTGCGGCCCACGGTGACTACGACATTTATCAGACCGCACCGCATTTCGCGTTGTTGGCCGAGCAGGAGTCTGGATATCGGCGGGTGGCGCGTATGACGCGCCCGCTGGATGCGGCGATCTTCGTGCGCAAAGACGACCCTGCGCAACGTGTCGGCGACTTACGCGGCCGTCGTGTCGCCAGCCCCAACAGGTTAGCGTTGACTTCGATATTAGGCGAACAGATGTTGCACCAATATGGCTTGGAAGCGGGTCGTGACTATGTGCTGCAAGAAGCGCTGTCGCACAATAATGCGTTGATTCGGGTTGCGGAAGGCGACGCGGATGCAGCGCTCACCTCGTTGGCAGTGCTGGAACGCATGCCACCGACGCTGCGGGATCGCCTGCGTGTGTTGATCACTGCGCCACAGTTGCCGCAATTGATGATCATGGCCGGCCCCAGGCTCGGCGCAGCCGACTACCGTGCGCTCACCCAGGCACTGCTGGCGTTTACGCACCGGGGTCCGGGTAAAGAGTTTTTCGAGCTGACCGGCAACGATGACATCGCACCCATCACGCAAGCGGATATGGACGCGTTGAAGCCGTTTTTGGCGATATTGAAGGAGCGCTTGAAGTGATCGAACGTAAACGCTACGGCGTTCGATCACTACGCTTTAAACTGGTGCTGGCCAGTACCCTGGTAGAAATTGTCATGCTCGGAGTATTGGTATGGAACAGCACCCGCATCGCCGATCAGGCCATTAGCCGCGGGTTTGAAAAACGCGCCGATATTCTGGCCCCGCTGCTCAATGCCAGTATTGCGCCGGCATTGGCGGAGCGTAATTTTGCCAGCCTGGACGATTTGCTGGAAAAAATCGTCCAGGGCGAAACTCTTGTCTACATCGAAGTGCGCGATGCGTTAAATCGCCATGTCAGTGCCCATGGAGCGGTTCCGGAAAACGACGTGGCGGACACATCGGTGCGGCGCGGCGATGATGTTTTTGATCAAGCTCTGGACGTGACAATCGGTGGCAGTGTCATCGGGCGGGTACGTTTCGGCGTCAACGTCAGCTTGCTCGATGTCACCGCTGACCAGCTCCGATGGCAAGGGCTGAGCATCGCCGCATTGGAAGTTGTCTTGACATTTATATTTCTGGCCGCGCTCGGCTACCTGCTGACCCGACATCTGCGCATGTTGTCGGATGCCGCGCGCAACATGGAACAAGGCGATTACGAAATCATCCTGCCGGTGGGTGGCTCCGATGAGGTGTCCGATACCGCGCATGCCTTCAACACCATGGCGCGCGCGGTGGAGCAGAGTCTGGACGCGCTGAAAAAAAATCAGCACATGCTGAACGCCATCATCAACAATAGCTCGGCGGTGATTTACGTCAAGAGTCTCGACGGGCGCTTCATGTTGGTCAATCGCGAATTCGAGCGCTTGTTCGGATTAAGCGCGGCGCAGATCATCGGCAAATCCAACCACGAGTTGTTGCCCGCTGAAGTTGCCGATGCGGTGCGTGCCAACGATGTCGTGGTGATCAAACAAAAAAGCGCCCTGCAATTCGAGGAAATGGTGCCGTTGGCGGACGGACCACACAATTATCTGTCGGTAAAATTTCCGTTGCTGGATGAGTCGGGGCAAGTGGTGGCTACGGCGGGAATTTCCACCGACATCAGTGCACGTAAACGGGCGGAACTCTGGCGCGAGAACCAGAACCGGATCTTGAAATTGCTGATTTCGGATGCCGGCCTGCCTGCCGCATTGGATGCGCTGGTGTGTGCGGTCGAGTCCGAAAACGCAGACGCCATCGGCGCGGTGTTTCTGCTCGATCCCGATGGCGTGCACTTGCGCTATAGCGCCGGGCCGCATCTGCCGGTTGAGTATGTGCAGGCGCTGGACTGGAGCGTGATTGGTCCGGCTGCGGGTTCTTGTGGCACGGCCGTGTATGAACGGCGTGTCGTGATCACAGCGGATATTCAGACTGATCCGGTGTGGGCCGATTACCGCGCTCTGGCGGCGCGCTTCGATTTGCGCGCGTGTTGGGCACAGCCGATATTTTCTGTGCAGGGGCCGGTTCTTGGCGTATTCGCCTTGTATTACCGCACGCCACGCGCACCGACCGAGCATGAGCTGGGCGCGCTGCGCGATGCCGAATCGCTGGCGACGCTGGCGCTTGAAAGCGCACGCACTCGTGCAGAACTAGTGGCGAGCGAACAGCGCTTTCGCGCCGCATTCGAGCAGGCGGCGGTGGGCATGGCGCAGACTGCACCGGACGGGGGTTGGCTGCGCGTCAACCAGCGGCTGTGCGACATCACCGGCTACACGCGTGAGGAGCTGTTCGCGCGCACCTTTCAGGACATTACCCACCCGGACGACGTTCCGCTTGATTTAGACAAAATGCGGCGCCTGTTGGCCGGGTACATTCCTGCGTATACGCGCGAAAAGCGCTGCCTACGCAAAGACGGCAGCGAGGTGTGGATCAACATCACGGTGACGCTGGTGCGCACCCACAGCGGTGCCCCCGATTATTTTATTTCAGTTATGGAGGACATCCGTGTGCGCAAGCAAGCGGTCGAGGCGCTCAAGGACAGCGAGCGTTTTTTCCGCAAGGTGCTCGACGGCCTGCCGGTGATGGCGGCGACGCTGTCCCCGCAGGGTGAATTATTATTTGTCAACAAATCTGCGTTAATCGCCGGCGGCGTGTCGCCCGAAGACGTCATCGGCAAACCGGTAGTCGAAAGCTACTGGGTAGCTTGGTCGGCGCCCGCGCAGTTACGCCTGAGCGATGCGCTACGGCGCACCGCCGCCGGCGAAATCGTGCGCTACGAGGACCAGATGCGCATCGTGGGCGATCAGCGCATTGACGTCGAGATCGCACTGGTGCCGTTGCGTGATGTGCAGGGGAACATCACACATATTATTGGGTCGTGTTTTGACATTACACAAAGCAAGCGCGCGGCGGCGGAAATTCGCACGCTCAATGCCCAGCTTGAACAACGCGTGCAAGAACGTACCGCGCAACTTGCGGCGGCCAATCAGGAGCTGGAAGCATTCGCCTATTCGGTGTCGCACGATCTGCGTTCGCCGTTGCGCGCCATCGATGGGTTTTCACAGGTCTTGATGGAAGATTATGCGGCGCATCTGGACGCTGCCGGCAAAATCTATCTTGAACGGGTGTGTGCGGCGACCCAGCGCATGGGTGTGTTGATCGACGACCTGCTGCTGATGTCGCGCGTGACACGCCAGGAGATGACGCGCAAAGACGTGAATTTGAGTGCCTTGGTGCAAGAGATCGTCGCAGAGTTAACCCAGAACGAACCGCAGCGCGCGGTGGAGGTTGTGATTGCGCCGAACGTGCAGGGCGTGGGTGACGCCCGTTTGTTGCGCGTGGTGCTGGACAACCTGCTGAACAACGCCTGGAAATACACCTCGAAAAAAGCCGCAGCGCGCGTTGAGTTTGGCGTGATGCAGCAGGCGCATGAACGGGTGTATTTCGTGCGCGACAACGGCGTAGGTTTTGATATGCGCTATGCGAGTAAATTGTTCGGCGCGTTTCAACGCATGCACAAGGCCGAAGAATTCCCCGGCACCGGCGTGGGGCTGGCAACGGTGGCACGCGTGGTCCATCGTCACGCGGGGCGCATATGGGCGGAAGCCGTCTTGGGCCAGGGCTCGATATTTTACTTTACGCTCGCGCCGTGAGAATTTTGAACTGAGAATGCACAATATTTTCCCCGCCTACAATGTACGCGGCAAAGGTGTCCGCAAGAGTGGGGCGGTGGTGGCGCAGCGAGACACGAGGGGACGCGGGCTATGCAACACGGACGACGTTTGATAGTGATCTTTATTCTCATCGCAACCCTTGCGCTGCTGGTTAATTGCGCGCGGCCGGCGCCGATGCTACGCGTGGGTGCCAACATCTGGCCCGGTTATGCGCCGCTGTTTCTGGCGCAGGAGTTCGGGTATTACCAGCAGCAGAATATTCGGGTGATCGAGCTTGGTTCCGCAACCGAGGTGCTGCGGGCATTTCGCAATGGTGTGATCGAGGCTGCCGCGCTCACCTTGGACGAGACGCTGTTGCTGGCGCAAGACGGTATCGACCTGCGTGTGATTCTGGTGATGGATGTTTCGCAGGGCGCGGATGTGGTGCTGGGCCAAGCCGAAGTGCGTCGTGTTGACGATTTGCGCGGCAAACGCGTGGGGGTTGAGAACACGGCGGTGGGCGCCTACCTGCTGGCGCGCGCATTGCAATCGGTGGATCTGGGTGTTGAAAATATCACGCTCATACCCCTGTCGGAAGACGAGCACGAGCGCGCGTTCACCGAACGGCACGTGGATGCAGTCGTCACCTTCGAGCCGACGCGCACGCGGCTGCTGGCGCGCCATGCCAATTTGCTGTTCGACAGTGGGAATATTCCGGGCGAAATTCTCAATGTGTTGGTGGTGCGCGCCACCGACAGCGAACGCTTTGCAGTGGCGTTGGCGCAGTTGTTACGCGGATGGTTCAAAGCCCTGGAGATCATCGCGCAGCGGCCCGAGCAAGCCGCCGCACCGCTTGCGACCTTTCTCAATCTGACGCCCGCACAAGCCTTGCAGAGCTATGCGGGCCTGCAATTGATCGATGCCAAAGAAAATCGCGCTTATCTGGCCGCGCCGGCCGCGCGCTTTGTGTCGGCAACGCAACGCCTTGCGCAGGTCATGCGCGACGCGCACTTGCTCACCGGTTCCATTGAAGCCGCCGGGCTGCCCACCGAGCGCGCGCTGGTTGAAAGTCAAAACCTGGCAACCACGCCATGATATTTGCGAGCTTGCGGGTAGCGGTTCCGTTGACGATTGCCGTGCTCGCCGCCGGCGTGCTGGCGGTCTTGCATGTCGACACGGTCGCGCGCGGCGCGCGCATGATCGAGCAGCGCGCGTCCACCGAACTTGCGCACGACATGCATCGCTTGCAGGGCACGGTCGAATACTTGCTGCGGCAGGGATCGTTTTCGCGTGTGCAATACGAGCTGGTGAATATGCGCAGCCCCGCGTGGGTGCAATCGGCGTTACTGATCGACGAAAACGCCGTTATCTTAGCCTCCGGCAGTGTGTTTAACCGGGGCAGGTCCGCGCCCGCGCGCATCACCGAATCGGCTCCCGAGCTGGCGCGCGACTACGCGTCGTTGAGCGACAGCGTTCGTCACAGCCATGTGGGTATGGTGCGCCTGATCAATGCGCGCGCGGCGGTGGCGGCGCTCTATCCAGTGGTATTGGGCGGTGGTGCGGAGCTGCGTCCCGACCGAATCGGGCTGCTGTATGTGCAGCGCGATCTGTCCGCGCTCAAGGCCGATGAATTGTACGAGGCGCGTCGCCATACGTTGTGGTTGGCGGGATTTACCGTGGTCATTGCGGTGCTGTTGTGGCAAGTGCTGCATCGCGTGCTCACGCTGCGCTTGGCGCGTATCGCGCAAACCACGAGTCGGGTTGCGCAAGGCGACCTGCTTGCGCGTACCGGCTTGCGCGGCGGCGACGAGATCGCCGCCATGGCGCGCTCGTTCGACACGATGGCGGCAACCTTGCTGGAACATTTCGAACAATTGCAGCGCAGCGAGGCGACCATCCGCGCGCTGAATGAAACCCTGGAGCAGCGCGTCACTGAACGCACGGCAGAATTAGAAGCCGCCAATCGCGAGCTGGAAACTTTTGCGTATTCCGTTTCGCACGACTTGCGCTCGCCGTTGCGCGCCATGGACGGTTATTCGCAGGTGTTGCTGGACGAATACTCGCAAGTGTTGGATGCGCAGGGTCAAGACTATTTAAAGCGCGCGCGTGCGGCCACCCAACGCATGGGCTTGTTGATCGACGACCTGCTGCAGTTGTCGCGCTTGACGCGCCATGAAATGTGCCGCAGCCAAGTGGATCTGAGCGCGCTGGCGCGGGAGGTCGTGGCGGAGTTGCGAGCGCAGGCACCGGAACGCCAAGTGGAGATCGTTATCGCACCCGACGCGCATGCCCACGGCGATGCGCGGTTGCTGCGTATCGCGCTGGAAAATCTGTTCGATAATGCCTGGAAATACACCTCAAAAAAACCGGCGGCGCGCATCGAACTCGGTGTGCTTCGACGCGCCGAGGCGGCGGTCTATTTGGTGCGCGACAACGGGGTGGGATTTGACATGCGCTACGCCGGCAAGTTGTTCGGCGCCTTTCAACGCCTGCACAGCGTCGAACAATTTCCGGGCACCGGCATCGGCCTTGCGACCGTGGCACGTATCGTCCATCGTCATGGCGGACACATCTGGGCGGAATCCAAACCAGATCAGGGCGCGGTATTTTTCTTCACATTATCGAGACTGGACGGTAGCGCATGAAGCTGCGGTATTTAATGCGCGTGCTTGGGCTCGAGTGAAAAACTGCTGCTTAAATAATTCTGAAAAGCGTGCGGGGGGTGTGTAACCAAATTGGTCATGATTGATGACCAAGACTAGGTTAATTTGCGTATAATTTTTCATGATCTCAACGCACACGGAGTGATTCCGTAATGTCTGTTGTCGGTGTGCATTCGACCAACCGTCGCGCAATGGTAGTGTTTGTTGGTGTATTGATTTTTTTCTCGGCGTTGGGCGGCGCGCTGCTGGTGTGGCAACAGCGCCAAGCTTTGGCGGACCACGCCGTTCGCAGCCTTGATACCGACATTAATGCGTTGGGCGATCTGGCGGCGGATGCGTTAGCGCGCTCGGACTACGCCTCGGTGGAACGCATGTTCGGCCACTGGTTCGATAATCATCCCCGCGTGCAGTTGATGAAAGTGACGACGCCCGACGGTGCCGAGCTGCTGCGTTTCGAACAGTCGCCGGGCACGTCAGTGACAGTGACGCGCCGCAAGGACATTCTGCTCGACGGCCGACGTTTAGCCACCATTGAAGTGACGCAAGGCGAAGCCAAACTTGGCAGCGAGATTGTGATGTTGAGTTACCAGTTTTTTGCCGGCGCGATTCTGTTTGTGTCGTTGCTGGGATGGTTGCTGTGGTTGACATTACAGCGTACCGCGCTGCGCCCGTTGGAGGAAGAGATTAAACGGCGCGAATATACCGAGTTTGAGTTGCGGCAGCGTACCCAGCAGCTTGAAATCGCCAATAAAGAACTGGACGCATTTTGTTACTCGATTTCGCACGACCTGCGCGCACCATTGCGCGCCATCGACGGCTTCAGTCAGGTGGTGCTGGAGGACTACCGCGACAAACTCGACGCCCAGGGACAGAGTCACCTGCAACGTATTTGCGCGGCGACCCAACGCTTGGGGAATTTGATCGACGATTTACTGCGCTTGTCGCGTTACGCGTTGCAAGAGCTTGTGCCTAAAAATGTCAACCTAAGCGCCTTGGCGCAACAATTTATCGAACAACGCCAGGCTGCCGAGGGCTCGCGTCAGGTGGCGTGTAATATCGCCCCGCATCTTCATGCCAGGGGTGATCCGCAATTATTACGTGTGGTCATCCACAACCTGCTGGATAACGCCTGGAAGTTTTCATCGGCGAAAGCAGCGGCGGTGATCGAGTTTGGCGCCGTGGCGCAGGACGGCCAGCAGGTATTTTTTGTGCGCGACAATGGCGCGGGATTCGACATGCAGTACGCCACAAAACTGTTTGGCGCATTTCAGCGCTTGCACAAACAAACGGAATTTCCAGGTTCGGGCATCGGGCTTGCCTTGGTGCAGCGCATTTTGAACCGGCATGGCGGAGACATCTGGGCCGAAGCCGCGACAGGAGAGGGCGCGGTGTTTTACTTCACGCTCAAGGGTGATGCGTCCGCTTGAATCGTTGCAGATGCTTCGGTGCGCTGCGTCTACACAGAATCTTCGTTCAACGCCTGGGTTACTGCGGCCAAAAAATCCGCCGGGCTGCTATTCTTCGGGATAATTCCGTCGCACCCCGCGTGCCTGATCTTGGCATATTCCGCCGGATCGTCGAGTTCGGAAAACCACGGTGTGTAGGCGTAGATTTTAATTTTCCGCGTGGCATCATCCTGTTTAAGCAGGCGCGTGGCCTCGAAGCCATCCAGGCCGGGCAGGTTTAAATCCATCAAGATCAGTTGCGGCAGTTCGCTGCGCGCCAGTGCCAGTCCTTGTGGAGCATCGGTGGCTTGCAACACCTCGTGTCCGGCCCGCTCCAATAGCAACTGGGCAATCTGCATATTCCACGAGTTGTCTTCAATCACCAAGATATGTGCCATGTTGTGCAGCATAAACCCGACGCTGCGGCGTAATCGAGATAAATGAGTAGAAAAATTCTATGTCAGGGTTATGCTTAGCAATGGAAGATATTGAGTGTCGACAGCCGGGGAGTACCCATTATGCATGGAAAAATTATTCTGTTAGTTGAAGACAATCCTGATGATCGCGACCTCACTTTGCGCGCCTTGCGAAAAAATAATATCGTCAATGAAGTGGTCGTGGCCGAAGACGGTGTCGAAGCGCTGGATTACTTGTTTGCCACCGGGGCGCATGCCGGGCGCGACAAGCTGATTTTGCCGCAAGTCATTTTGCTCGATTTAAAACTGCCGCGGCTGGACGGTGTAGAAGTGCTGAAACAGATTCGCGGCAATCCGCATACGCGGCGCTTGCCGGTGGTGATCCTCACCACTTCGGCCGAGCAAACGGATATCGTCGCAAGTTATGACAACGGCGCCAGTAGCTACATCCGCAAGCCGGTTGATTTCGCTGAATTTCAGGAAGCCGTGCGCCAGTTGGGTATTTACTGGTTGCTGTTGAACGTCCCGCCGCCCTGAAGTTATTGGGCCTTGGTTTTTTCAATCATTGCGTACGCCGAGTGGTTGTGGATGGATTCGAAATTTTCCGATTCCACCACATACGCGGCGATGCGTGCGTCGGCGTTAAAGCGCTGCGCGATGTCGCGCACCATGTCTTCGACGAACTTCGGATTGTTATACGCCGCTTCGGTGACGAATTTTTCGTCCGGGCGTTTGAGCAGCCCGTACAACTGGCACGAGGCTTCTTGTTCGACGATGTCGATCAACTCTTCGATCCACACGAACTCTTTGGTGCGCACCTTGATGGTGACGTGCGAACGCTGGTTGTGTGCGCCATAGTCGGAGATTTGTTTGGAGCACGGGCACAGGCTGGTCACCGGCACCACGATCTTGATCCATAAGTTGGGTTCGGCGTGGTTGGTTTCGCCGATGAAGGTGACGTCGTAGTCCATCAAGCTTTTGACCTTGGACACCGGCGCCTGCTTCATGACGAAGTAGGGGAACTTCATTTCAACGTGGCCGGACTCGGCCTCCAGTAGCACGGTCATTTCCTGCACCATGTCTTTGAAGGAGCGCACCGAAATTTCGCGTTCGTGTTTGTTGAGAATCTCCACGAAGCGCGACATGTGCGTGCCTTTGAAATTGTGCGGCAGGTTCACGTACATATTGAAGTTGGCGATGGTGTGCTGGTCGCCGGCGCTGCGATCACGCACGCGCACCGGGTGGCGAATATCCTTGATGCCGACCTTGTCGATGGGAATGTTGCGGGTGTCTTTGCTGCCTTGTACGTCGGCAATCGCGGATGCGTTGGCAATCGGTTGTGAGCGTGCTTTGGTCATGATACATCCTCGGTATAACGTACACAGGCGCGTTCGGTTTCCCACAACGTGATGGCAGTGACGCGGTGGGTTGCACCGTTCAGGCGCGCGCCCAGTTGTTGGAATAAATACGCAGCGATGTTTTCGGCGGTTGGGTTGATGGTGTCGAACGGCGCAATTTCGTTGAGATGCCGATGGTCCAGTCGCGCCAGTTCGGCACGCGTCGCCTCCTTGAGCACCTTGAAATCGACGCCCATGCCAACCTGATCTAATTGTGTCGAGGTCACTTCCACTTCCACTTTCCAATTGTGACCGTGTAACTGATTACACACGCCGGGATAGTTACGCAATAAATGCGCGGCAGCAAAATCGGTGACGATCTTTAATGAATAGTTGGCTGGCATAAATACTTGACTACAGAGCTAGGAGATTACTTGGATTGGCTCAGTTTCACAAGCCCGGAGCGGGTGAAACTTTGAACGGCGACGATTATACCATCGCCGGTGAGGCCGCATTCGGCGAGCAGGTGCTCGCGTTTGCCGTGGGCGACAAAGCGGTCGGGCAAGCCCAGATTGAGGATCGGCACGGTGACTTGTTGGGCGGCCAGATATTCATTGACGGCGCTGCCGGCACCGCCCGCAACTGCGTTTTCTTCCAGAGTTACCAGCACGTCGTGAGTGGCCGCCAGTCGCAAGATCATATTTACATCCAGTGGCTTGACGAAGCGCATGTTGACCACGCTTGCGTCGAGCGTTTCGGCAGCTTCGAGCGCCGGAGTCAGCATGCTGCCGAACGCCAGCAGCGCGACTTTACGGCCACTGCGGCGCATTTCGGCTTTGCCCACCGGCAAGGCGGCCATGGTTTGCAGGGTCTTGACGCCCGGCCCGCTGCCGCGCGGGTAACGCACTGCGGCGGGGCCGTGATGCATGAAGCCGGTATACAACATTTGCCGGCATTCGTTTTCGTCCGATGGCGCCATGATCATCAGGTTTGGAATGCAGCGCAGATAACTCAAATCGAAACTGCCGGCGTGCGTCGGGCCGTCGGGGCCCACCAAGCCGGCGCGGTCAATCGCGAACAGCACCGGCAGATTTTGCACCGCGACGTCGTGGATCAACTGGTCGTAGCCGCGCTGTAAGAAGGTCGAATAGATCGCCACCACCGGGCGCATGCCTTCGCAGGCCAAGCCGGCGGCGAGCGTCACGCTGTGTTGCTCGGCGATGCCGACATCGAAATATTGATCCGGAAAGCGCTGCGAAAATTCCACCATGCCCGAGCCTTCGCGCATCGCCGGCGTGATGCCGATCAGACGCGTGTCTTGTGCCGCCATGTCGCACAGCCAGTCGCCGAACACCTGCGTGTAGGTTACGCCGCTCGCCGTCGGTGGCAACTGCCCGGTGCGCGGATCAAACGCGCTGACGCCGTGATAGGTGCAGGGGTTGGCTTCGGCGGGGGCGTAGCCTTTGCCTTTTTTGGTCACCACATGCAGAAATTGCGGGCCCTTGAGCACATACAGATTGCGCAGCGTCGCCACCAGCGTGGGCAGGTCATGGCCGTCGATGGGGCCGATGTAGTTGAAGCCCAGCTCTTCGAACAAGGTGCCGGGGATCACCATGCCTTTCACGTGTTCTTCGGTGCGGCGCGCCAACTCCCACATTGAGGGCATCACGCCGAGCACTTTTTTGCTGCCTTCACGCACCGTTGAATAGAGGCGGCCCGACAAAATGCGCGCCAGATAATTCGACATGCCGCCGACGTTGGGCGAAATCGACATGTCGTTGTCGTTGAGCACCACCAGCAGGTTCGCGTCGAGGTCACCGGTGTGATTCAGCGCCTCGAACGCCATGCCGGCAGTCATTGCGCCGTCGCCGATGATCGCGGCGATGTGGCGATCTGCGCCTTGTTTCTGCGCGGCAATCGCCATGCCCAGGGCGGCGCTGATCGAGGTGCTGGAATGGCCCACGCCGAAGGTGTCGTAGTCGCTTTCGCTGCGGCTCGGAAAGCCCGCCAAACCACCGGCTTGCCGGATGCTGGCCATGCGCTCGCGGCGCCCGGTTAGAATTTTGTGCGGATAAGTCTGGTGGCCCACGTCCCACACCAGCCGGTCCTGCGGGGTGTTGAACACATAATGCAGCGCGACGGTGAGCTCCACCGTGCCCAGCCCCGCCGCCAGATGGCCGCCGGTTTTACCGACCGACTGAATCAGAAAACTGCGCAATTCATCCGCCAGCTCAGGTAATTGGTCGAGCGCAAGCGAACGCAGATCGGCAGGCGTGTCGATGGTGTTGAGTAGCGGAAAATGCTGACGTTCGGGCATGGTCTGCGGCAAAAGATCCTACGGGAAGGCGGGAATCATGACGGTTTGCACCAGGTGATGCAAGCCGGTCGGCCGGCTGCGGGGTGAGGCAGGTTTGAAAAAGTGGGTGCCATCGGTGTGCCATCGGTGTAATAGAATGGGAGTTATGGACCTCGCGGATTTCAACATTGTGCACGCTGATCGGTCTCACGACGCCACACTGGTCCCGCTCTTACAGCAGTACTGCCATGACATGGAGGAGTGGATTCCACTTGAGTCCGATCAGGCCGAGGGCTTCACGTACTCGCTCGGGAAGGTATGGGGCGATGGCGCCCAAGTGTATTTGGCGTACATCGCCGAAACGCCCATAGGCTTTGCCTTGGTTGGCTCTGCGGCACGCTATGTCGGCGATCCGGGCATGAAGGACATCGTCGAGTTCTTCGTTACCAGACACGTAAGGCGCCACGGAATCGGGCGAACCATGGCCGCGCACGTATGGAATCAATTTCCAGGCCCGTGGCTCGTGCGCGTTTACCACGGCAATGTGCCAGCGATGCGATTCTGGGCGTCAGCAATTGCGGACTACACCTGCGGACATTATCGTGAAGAGGTACGCAGCATTTCTGGTAAGACATGGTCGTACTTCACGTTTGCGTCATTCGCTAACAGCCGGTTGGAGCGGACGCGCAGTGTTTGAATTTTATTTTTCATGTCGCTTTCAGTCCTCCACGTTGATACTGTGTGTCTTGTTAAAGAGCAAAGGGTGAACTTTAATTTTTTACAAAACTCAACATGCCGCCGATGACGGACAAAAAATCATCCGGTGGTGCGATCAAGTACGACAGGAGGGTCAAATAAATGAAATCCACTACCCGGTTCAAAACTATTGTCGCTAGGTTGTATGGCTGCGCGCTGCTGGTTGTGTTTCCACTGACGCTGCATGCACAGGCGCTCCTTGATCCGCCGCTGGCCCTGGGCCAGGAAATGGAAGAGCCGAATGAAGCGGCGTTCATCGCATCGATCACCCAGCAGACGCTCGCGCGCTTGAAGCTGCAATACCCGGCCGGGAAAGGGCTGGTGTTACGCGATGCACATCCGAAAACTCATGGGTTGGTGCGCGCCGAGTTCATTGTGGCGGACAACCTTCCGCCGGAACTTCAGCTCGGAGTGTTCGCGCAAGCGCGCAAGTTCGATGCCTTGATTCGCTTTTCCGCCGGCGGTGTTGCGGTGTTGCCCGACACGGTGGAGCAGGCGCGAGGCATGGCCATCAAGCTGCTGGACGTAGCGGGCGATAAAATTCTCGACGATGAACGAGACGCGCAGACACAAGACTTTGTGATGATTAATTTTCCAGTGTTTTTCTCGCGTAACCTGAAAGACTACGAGGAGCTGCATCGGGCTTTAGCAACCGGGACGGCCGCCAATTTTTTCAGTACCCGGCCAGTTGAAAAGAAGGCGTTCTACGAGATCAATCACCAGCCTTTCTACAACCCGCTGCAAGTGCCGTATTGGAGCGAAACACCCTATAAATTAGGCGCTAAAGCAATCAAGTTTTCGGCGCGCCCCATCACCAGACTAGCCAACGTGAAGCCGGTGCTCACCGGCCCGGACTATCTACGTGAGGCCATGGTCAAGCAGGTCGGCAGCGAAGATGTTTACTTCGAGTTCCTGATCCAGGTGCAGACCGACGCGGTGAAAATGCCGGTGGAAGATTCGGTAGTTGATTGGAATGAAGTGGATGCGCCGTTCCAGCGCGTCGCCCTGATACGTATCCCCAAGCAAGATATTTCGGATCCTGAAAATCTGGACGTTGCCGAGCACTTGTCGTTTACGCCGTGGCATGCGCTGCCGGAACATCGGCCGCTGGGTTCCATCAACCGTGCCCGCCGCGTGATCTACCAAACCCTGTCTGGATTTCGACACAGCATGAACGGCACCCTGCGCCGCGAACCAACGGAGTGGCCGGAGTAATTGACGACACCCGGCACTGAAAATTATTCGAGCGGGTAAACGCTCGGTTGCCTGATGCGACGTTCGAATTTGTGTAGCGCTAGGGGCTGGCTGAAGTAGAAGCCTTGTGCTTCGTCGCAGCCCAGTGACTTTAAATAGTCCAATTGCGCCTTGGTTTCGATGCCTTCGGCCGTGACGTTTAAGCGCAGGCTGCGCGCCAAGGCGACGATGGCAGCCGTGATCACGGCATCGTCGGGGTTGTCGGTAATGTCGGCTACGAAAGAGCGGTCAATTTTGATGCTGTTGATCGGCAGGCGCATGAGGTAGCTGAGCGATGAGTAGCCGATACCAAAATCGTCAATCGAGATGTGCACGCCAGCGTCATGCAAGTCGCTCAGAATGGTGACCGCCGCATCCATGTTTTCGACCAGCAATCCTTCGGTGATTTCCAGCTCCAGGCGCTGCGGATCAAAATCGGCGGCGTGCAAGATGTCGCGAAAGCGCTGCACCAGATCTTTTTGCCGAAATTGCCGCACCGACACATTGATCGACACGCGCAGATCGTAACCGGCGCTGTGCCAACGGCGGGTCTGTTCGCAGGCGGTTTTAAGCACTCAATCACCGACCGGCACGATCATGCCGGTTTCTTCCAGCAACGGAATAAATTGCACCGGCGAGATGCTGCCTAACTGCGGTGAGTGCCAACGCAGGACGGCTTCCATGCCGCGTATGGCGCCGCTGTTCAAGTCGATGCGCGGTTGATAGTGCAGTTCGAATTCATTTCTTTCCAGTGCATAGTGCAACGCGTTTTCCATTTTCAAGCGCTGCACAGCCTTGGCGTTCATCTCCGCTTTGAAATACTGATAGGTGTTACCGCCTTGCTCTTTGGCGCGGAACATCGCGGTGTCGGCATTTTTCACTAAATTGTCGATATCGGTATCGTCGAGTGGATAAATGGCGATGCCGGCGACGAAGGCTTCCTGGCCATTGAGCACAAACGGCATTTCCAGGGTTTGCAGCAGTTTGGTGACGATTTCGGTGACTTGCTCGACGTGGCGGACGCTTTCCAGTATCACCACGAACTCATCGCCGCCCAGCCGCGCAACGGTCTCCAGCTCGCGGACAGTTTCCCGCAACCGCTGGCTCGCCCCCAGCAGCAGTTGGTCACCGGCATGGTGCCCCAACGTGTCATTTATTTTTTTTGAAGTGGTTGAGATCAAAAAAAATCACGGCGACCAGTCGTTCGTCGCGCTTTGCGTGCGCGATGGCTTGATACAGGCGGTCGCGGAATAAGGTTCGATTGGGCAGGCCGGTGAGCTCGTCGAAATTCGCCAGATACACCAGACGCTCTTGCGAGCGCTTGCGTTCGGTGATGTCGCGCACCACAACGATAAATAATTGCCGTTGCGCCACCTGCATTTCCGACAGCGCGATTTCCAGCGGAAATTCCGTGCCGTCCGCGCGCTTGCCGAGCCGTTCGCAGCTCTCGGTGGCGTGTCGCTCACTGGATGGAATTTGAAAACATTGGCTGCGATACGCGCTGTATTTCGGCAGCGCCGAGTCGGCCAGCAGCGCGATGCTGTTGCGTCCGATCATGTCGTGCTTAGCCAGCACGAAGATGCGCACGACCGCCGGGTTGCAGGATTCAATGATGCCGTGCGCGTCGATGGTGATGATGCCGTCGACCACGTTGTCCAACACCGCGCGCATGCGCATTTCGCTTTCGCGCGGTGCCGCATCGCGGTTGTCCAGTTGCGTTTGATAGTCGTTCAGCGACAAGCGTACTTTTTCGAATTCCGCCACCGCGAGTTTGTGTTTGCGCGAGTCTTGCAGCAAATTGCGGTTGCCGTGGCGCAACGCATCGATATGATGCGACAGCCGGCGCGACGGCAGGCCGAAGATGTGCACCAGCAAATACAGCAACAACAGGGCCAGCGAAACACCAATGACGACAAACCGCTGCATCGTTGACCACATCAGGTTTTGCAACTGATCAAACCCGACGTTGGGAAGCTGTGCGACATGAATATGCTGCACGATGTCGGCTGCGCCGATGGCCTCGCCTTCCCGCACATCCACCGTAATGCTCTCACGTCGGCAAACCGAAAACGTTGCTTCGCGATTGATCCGTACCGCGCTGCCTGATCAGCGTGGCTTTTGAAATCGGCAACGTGAGTTGCACGGGCAGGTCTGCATCGTGCGGCGCGAAACTCGCCGACGGAACGCGGTATTCGCGTCAATAGGCGTAATAGGTCGGGTTACTTAATTGCTGAATGGTTTGTCCCAGGCGGCAAAGTGCTTTGCCAGCTCTTCGCCTTCTTCCAGCACATGCAGCGCGGTTTCGCGCATTTCTTCCTGTGCAAGATGCAGATTTCTGAGTTGGGATTCTGTTTGCAGCGTGTAGATTTCGTTGACGGCAAGCCAGCTAAACCCGCCGAATAACAACAGCCCCAGCAGGATGAATAACAGCCCGTAAGCGGTGATCGACAATGGCAGGAGGTGCGCGAATGTTTTGGGCGCATGGTTGTTGACCACGACAAGCAAGAAAAAACGGATGGCTGCGCGCACAAATTTTAGGCGCGTACGAATGGGGCGTCGGCAAAGCTTGTTACCGCGAATTTCCGGGCAGCGGGTTATGGCGGAGGGTGTGCTGAAAATTCTCGCAAGTGTGGATTGTGCCTTGTCATGCGCTGCACCCCGGCGCTGGTGGATATTTCCCACCAGCGCCGGGGTGACGGCGTAGACCAATTTACGAGCTAATTTCTAGTGTGTAACAACAACTTCGGTGACGACGAAGGTCGCCGGCTTTGTTGTTTTTGGGACCGCAACAAATACGTAAGTCCCGTCATAAAATACGGCGGCGCAAAATAGATTGACGTGCGTAACATGCTCCGCAGTCACAGTAAGCTTGGCGCCATCATCGGTGATTTTTGCTACCCCCGTTCCGCCATCGCATCCGGTAGTAGCGTGAGTTACGAACAAACCAAGCAGCGTTTGCTTGGCAAAATCGACGTTTATAGTGATTTGCCCGCCGCTTACTGTCGAAACTCCAGTGAGTGCAGCAGTAAATTCTGCTTCCGACTGGATTACTAGTTGTTGTTTTTGCGGGGTGCCGATGTAGCTGCCTTGGGTGACAGTTACAAAGTGCACGTCGTGCCTGATCGTCAGGGTTATCGGTGTTGTGGTCTTTGTCATGGTCACAAAGGCATACGTGCCGTTGTGAGCAACTATGGTGCATGTGTTGGGCCCCAACGGGCTTCGCGCCGTGCTAACCAAGGCATTTACGGTGATGGTCGGGGAATTATTCTCCTCGATAATTGTCGAGACGGCGACCTTTTCGCATCCCGACGATGTGGCGGTGTTAACGAATACGCCGATTAACGTCTGGCGGGTAAAGTCAGCGGTCGGTGCATTGCCCGAGAGAGTGAGGTTGGCGAGCGCGCTACTAAGCTCGGCGCTCGACTGAATGACGAGCAATTGATTTTGTGCCGCGCCTTGATAGTCACCGCTGGAAATGACGTTAAACGGAAAGTTATAGCCCGCCGGAGGCTCAATCTTGCTAAGAGCAAAGGCTACAGGTCTTGATGTTTTGTCAATTGTTACGAGCTCAAAACTTCCGCCCACGACACTGGCGATACAAATAACGTTTGGACGTGAAATATGGTTTGCGTTCACGGTAATGCCCGCAGCATCCGCCTTGACCGAGGTTATTACGGTTTCATCGCAGGGCGAGGAGTGAGCCACAAAGACCCCGAGCAAGGTTTGGGTGGTAAAGTCAGCGATTATGGGCGGATAGCGTCTGATCGTAACCTTGGCAAGCGCAGCATCGAGTTCCGCAGTTGACTGAATAACAAAGAAGCTGTTTTGAGGGCTGCCGTTAAACGTGCCTTTAGCTACAACATTAAAATGCACATCGCCATGGGTCACCAAGGTTATAGGCTTGGTGGTCTTCTCAAGGTTCGCCAATATATATCCGCCATCGATCATCACGGGGAGGCACGGCGTGGTTCCCGAAGAATTTGTCGTGCTGGCATTTACGGTGAGGTGATTGCCGTCATCCGTGATGCTGCTAATCGTGACGTGTTCACAGCCGGCTGAAAGACCCTTTATAAATACGCCGATCAACGTACGACTGGAAAAGTCAGTGCTGCGTGCTGCTTCCAGCCAAGGGTTATCAACAACCGCAGCAGCGAATTCAGTGCTTGATTGAATCACAACCAACTGTGTTTTCGCTGTGCCCAATCCGGTGCTTGGGGCGTCGCCACTGGACACAATGTTAAATTGCACATCACTACTCAGCGTAGGCGGTGGCGACGTCGAATTTGGTATGGACGGGATGGGCGGCAGACAGGCCGCTAGTAACGTCAATGCAAGGCAAGCTACGGCGGATAGTTTTTTTGACATGAAACCCTCTCCTGTAAGTGGCGTTTAAGTGGCGTTTTTTTAATCGGTCAGGTCGCGTTTTAGCGCGCGGTAAAAAAATCCCAATCTATAGCAAGTATAGACTACGAAAAAACCAACGGCACCCCGTGGACCACCGAGTTGCGCCAAGTTTAGTGTGTGCGGTGGGAGATTTCACTCGTAGAGATAGTCGTGGGTTCGGCGCTCAGCTTGTCTGCGATCAGAACTCGACGTATTCGCCGCACCGCCGGATACGCGTTCAAGTTGTCGTTTGATCTGCGTCAGCTCGAATTTCAGCAGCATGTTCTCGCGCATCAGCGCTTCGAGTTTCGTGTGATCGTTTGCCATCAGCCGATGATTGCTGTTCCACAACGGGCGCAGACGTTCGAGGGGGAGGGCAGGGCGTTCGGTACCGAGCGACTCACTCCACTCTGCCGCAATTCTTTCGACTTCTAGCCACAGGTCTTTGCGTTCAATTTTTTCCATGGGAATCACTCCGTGATTGAATGGTATGACGTTACCGCACGGCCATTATGGAAAGCTTAAAACGGTGAATGGTGCGACGTGCTGCCAAATAAGTAATGCGGAAATAAAAAAGGGCTGCGGCGCAGCAGCCCTTGATTGTTACCGACTTAATTGGCTCCCCGGGACGGACTCGAACCGCCGACCAGGTGATTAACAGTCACCTGCTCTACCGACTGAGCTACCGGGGAATGTAGAGGAAGCGTATGGTACTGGCGGCCTCCGAGTGGGTCAACCGAAACGCAGACCAAAACTAGAGAATTGTCCGCTTCTCGTATTGATTCCCAGCGTGCGGTATTTCTCCTACCCGATACTAAATATAGAGCGCGGTAGTTAAAAGCGTTACTCAACCAAGCAAGTGATCTATTGGCTTCCATTTAGAAGTACGGTACTGGGCTCTATCTAGTGTTTAGCCAACTGTTTCGGCGCTAGATATACGCCTTCATATACGCCTTCACAGAAATCAGTTTCACTCCGTCACGTTACTCAGAAATAGAGCGAAGAATGTAGTCATCATCACAACTTGACTGATCGGCAGTGCCGGTTTTTTGTCCAGCGCCGATGTATAAATGGCGCATTGTATCTGGCTGAACTGGTTAAGAATTTTTTAAGGCGTTGTAACCACCATCGCGCACGAAAAATGTCGGTCGTTGCCGTATCTGCGTGTGGCAGCTCATGAAAGTTAGCGGGGAAAATGCATGAAGAAACAACTAAATTTAGTCGTCGTGGCGAGCATTGTTTTGGGTGTGGCGGCATGTTCACCGGGCTCGCCCACACCCACTGGTGTGAATAGCCTGAAAGGTTCCGCCGCACAATTAGACTCGGCATCGTACGCCGCGCTGTCTCCGTTACAGCAGTACCAGGTGGCTAATAAGTTGACCAGCGCGCTGTTCACCGGGGTGTCAGCGAGTGACTTTTTTGTCGCAGGCAGCATCGGTGCGGACACCAGCAAGCTGGCGGTGTCTGACAAGTATGGCAATTTGATTGGCAAGCTGCGGAAGAGCCTTGATACGCCATTGCCAGCCGATTTGACGGTCGAGCAGTTGAAGCGCACACCGACAAAAATGCCATTACCCAATGACCTCTCTTCGCGTGCACGAAGTAAAAATGAGGTTGTTGACCTGATTGATGGAAACACGATCCTGAAAGTTGCCGGGAAATATTCGTTCGACGCAAACAACAAGCCGCTGCAGTATCCGCTGGCGTACCTGCACGAAACGTCGCTGAGCGACGATTTTTTCGCACGTTGGATGGCTTATAAATTAGTTAACACCATCATGTTCTCGCCGGCCGAGGAAATTGACTCGGTTGATCCCATCGATGTGCAAACGCTTTACGAGAACATGGTGATTGCACTGAAGGCAAATACGCCCATTCGCTCAATTATTCTCGCGCATGAAAAATCCGAATCAAACTGGAAGCGCTTCCGTTCGCCGGAGGACAATACCCGTGAAATGATCGAGATTTATCTCGGCCTGTTTGACCGTGACGCCGATGTTCCGAAGGCGTCCAAGGCATGCCAAAACTGGTCATTGAGCGATGATGCTCATGACTATAAATTGATGAAAGGGCCAAACGAAAACACCGAGCCACAGCTAATTCTTGACAGTTATTACGTAACGACCTGTGACGATGTATTCGCTGCAATCTCCAACCATCCGCTAGTGATACCGCGCGTCACAACGGTGTTGATCGATCATATGTTCGGTGTCGAGTACAACGCCGATATCCGGTCAAACTTGGCGCGCGATATCGCTGCATCGAATCCGACCACCTTCAAGGATCTATTTCTTGCGATCTTATTTTCCAAGGAATTCTTGCTGAACATGGAGCGTTCGAAGTGGTTTGAAGAAAGTTACTTCAACGTCGCGGCACGCGTGCATTGGCGGTCTTACGACTCGTTCTTTAACGAAATCAATACTGATCGAGTTAGCTCCAACATAAATGCGTCCTTGCCAAGAATGTACCAACCGGCCTTTAGTTTGAAACTGGGCCGTTGGCCGACCGTACCATCCGATGTGTTGGCCACGTCGTATCAACAAAATGGATTGCGCAGTTCGGTGCTGGTTCCAAGTAACGCGAAACTATCCAGTGACCCAAGTTTTGACGCCAAAGAGATCCAGAGCGAGGGGTGGGGTCCGGAGTTGATTGCAGATGTGAAAAAACTGTCTACCGCAGATTTCATCAGCTACATGTTTATCTCGGTATTGGGGCGCGCCCCGACGGCCGATGAAGCATCGGTGCTTACGCAAGTGATCAATACCGCGCGCATGCCCGGAACATCAAGCAGCATCGACTGCATGAAGGCGAACGCTTCCGGATGTCTGGGCTATTTCACTGAAGGCAATACACCGATCCGCGCGATGATTGTGATGGATTATCTGTCGCGCTTGCCTGAATCCTATTTCTACAACGCTGTGAACTAAGGGGAGTACGCCATGAACCGACGAGATTTAATTAAAGCGCTGGGTTTGATGGGCGCATCCGTGACGATTCCTTCCTTTCTTGCAAAACAAGGTTTTGCGGCGAATATTTCCACGCGTGAACTGCGCAACGCACGGGCGATTGTCAATGGCGAGATAGATTTTATTGCGCCAGCTTCATTGCCGACCGTGATTAATATCTACATGTACGGCGGCCCTTCGGAGCTGGCCGGCAATTTGCTGAATATTGAAGATATTACTGGCCCGTTGGGTTCGAAAGGCATGTCGCAAAACGACTATAAAGTAGCGCGTCCCGACATTACCCAGACATTTAAACGTGCCGATAATAGCGGCCAGATCACAGGCAATTCGCTATGGAAAAATGCCGGTGGCTTGATCATGGAAGATCTGATTACCGACAAGCAAATGTCGATATATCGCACCATTAATCGTGTGCAGGGCGATACCAAGGCGCATCGCGAAAGTATTTTCACAGCTCAAACCGGTGGACTTGCAACGATGAATACGCCCGGTATTGGCACAACGCTGGCAGCGATCTTACGGGTGAAGATGGCGGATAAATTTGAAAATCCCGACCCCACCCAACAGCCCATCATGCCGTTTGTAACTTTCGAGAGCCAACCGGTATCGTACGACCTGGGTGATATTGGCTTGCCGCCGCAGTTGCGCGCCGTCAGTTTGGGCAGCGATTTGAAAAACCCCTACGGCTATGCGCGCGCCTTTAATAGTAATTTCAGCGCAGCACCTGACTGCATTGTGGGTGGAAAAACTCAAGCATGCAGTTCGGTACTCGGACAGTTGGCCGATGCCGTGTCTGGCGGTTATTCACCGAGTTATGGACGATACGTCACTGCGTTTGGAAGGCGCGCCGACTTAAATGAAAAATTCGACGCAATGTTTACCAATCTCACGGGGAGAGTGCCTGCTACGGGTGTTGGTGGTGCATTCGGTACGCTTAATAACAACAATGTGCCGAATACCGCCGATACTAGTTTTTTTCTGCAAGACGGCCTCGGCACCAACACCACGGCAATCAAACAGGGATCATTGAGTTTTTCGAGTGGCTTTGGGGTGACGCTACGCAACGCGGTGTTATTTGCGCTGGTTAATAAAGATACTCGTTTTATTACGCTAAGCACCGGCGGCTTGGGTGGTTGGGACGATCATGACAACTCGATTGTTAAATATGAACAACGCATGCTCGCCTTGATGAGTGACTTGCGTAATGCGATACGCCTTTTACGTACCGGTACAGTTACGGGTACGACGCCTGACAACAATGCGCGTAATGACGTGGTGATTAACGTATTCGGTGAATTCGGGCGTAACGTGAATCTCAACGGCTCCATGGGTTGGGATCACGGTAACAACATGAATCTCTACACCTTGGGTGGCCATTACGTTCCTGGAGCCTCTGGGGTGCCGGGTCGCACGTTAGGGCAAGTTGTGGGTGCAACCAAAGTTGTCGGCAGCGGCAATGATAACCGTTTGTATACCACCCCCGATCTTGCCAAAGACGCACGAACCTTCCAGCCGTATTCCATCGCGGCGACCGTATACAAATACTTCGGCGTACAAAATCCTAATGTACTCACCGCCGATCCGATGTTAGCTCCCAATGGGTACGGCCCAATCGAGAGCTGACACTTAACAAGCGATACACACTTCACTGCCCGTCCATACTCGTGGACGGGCTTTTTTCTCGCGCCGGAATAACGCGAATATCTACTCTGTTCCCCGCAACAAACCTGCCTGCTGAACTTCATGACTCATATTGAAGATCGATATTTGTTTTCCGTCATGAGGTTAAAATTACCGGCGTTAGCCGGTGAGCTTTAGTCTCGCTGTTTTTAAAAAAGAAGTGCCGTGGCATTCCCGTCGATAGCCCCCTCGTTCGCACTATACTGAGCGTCGCATGCGGTTAAGTGCATGACCCACTATTGAAGGAGGTTGCCATGGTTCGTTACGCGTTATTGGGTTTAGTGTTGATGCCCACGGTGTTGTCTGCGGCGCCGGAGCTCAAGGGTGATCCTGCGGAGCTGGCTAATTATTTGCTTGATGAAAAGCGTGTGGTTGCGATTGTCGGGAGCAGCGAGGTCAAGGTGCAAGCGGATCGGGCGAGCGTCACGCTGCGTGTTAAAACCAAAGACGCGACGTTTGTGCAGGCGCTGAAGAAGAATCGTGAGGTGCGTACCAAGCTCAGCCAGCAACTGCAACAGGCAGGCATTCCGCCGGATCGCATCGTGGCGGCGAAATTTTCTTCACTGCCCAATTACGGATTTTTCGGCGACAAACCGTCGAGTTATGAAATCAGCAACGACGTGAGCGTGGTGGTGCGCGGCGAAGACGATATGGCCGTGATCGCGCAAGCGGTGGATAGCATGAAAGAGGTTTCTTACCTCGCAACGCTGTTTGAAGATTCAAACAAAAAAAACCACCAGGGCAACGCGCTGGATGATGCGCTCGCCGACATCGCGCGTAAAAAATCCGCTTATGAAAAAGCCCTCGGAATTACGCTTACGCCACTGCGTGTGGATGACGATAGCTATCAACCGGTGCAGCAGGTCGTCGCACCGTTTACTTATCAGCGCAACCGGTCGTTGAGTGAAGCGGCGCTTCAATCCTCCGTGGCAATTCAAAGCAGCCCTGAATTTGCCGGCAACGCAACCGCCAACGATGCTGGCAGCGGTGGCTTTGGCGAGTTGCGCTATGGGTCGAATATCAGGGTCGAGTTTCTACTGCAAGCGCGCTAGCGGTTACTTAACTGCCGGATAAATTTCGCGCGAGTCATTGACAGTCGCAGCCATTTGTCCAAGCATCTGCCGCCATGAAATCCTCCGGCATTTTGAAACGAAAAAATCGCAATGTCAGCGTGATTCGTCCGGCGCGGCTCGACGATTTGGCCGCGTTGGTAAGCCTGGAAAATCACTGCTTCGTGACCGACCGGCTGTCGCCGCGCAGCTTTCGTTACTTGCTCGCCAAGGGTAACGCCGAAACCCTGGTCGACGAGGCCAGCGGCGTGTTGCGCGGCTACTGCATCGTGTTATTCAACGACGGCACCTCACTCGCTCGCTTGTATTCAATCGCGGTGGGCCCAGATGCGCAGGGGCAGGGTGTGGGGCGGGCGCTGGTGCAAGCCGCCGAGCATATGGCCATCGACAACGACTGCGTGCACATGCGGCTGGAAATTCGCACTGACAACCGCGCGTCGATCAGTCTGTTTAAGAAATGCGGCTACAAACAATTCGGGTCGATTCCGGATTATTACGAAGACCACCAGGACGCGCTGCGCTTCGAAAAATCGCTGGCGCCGCAACTCGATCTGGACATGGTGCGCGTGCCGTTTTACGAGCAAACCTTAGACTTCACCTGCGGTCCCGCCGCGATCATGATGGCGATGAAGGCATTTCATCCCGACTTGCTACTGGATAGAAAAATGGAATTGCGCATCTGGCGCGAGTCCACTACGATTTTCATGACTTCGGGGCATGGCGGTTGTAGTCCGTACGGCATGGCACTCGCCGCTTATCATCGCGGCTTCGACGTGGAAGTGTACGTTAACGATGAAGGCGCCATGTTCTTAAATACAGTGCGCGATCTTGACAAAAAAGAAGTCATGCGGCTGGCACAGGAGGATTTTCTGGAGGAATTACAACAACTGCCGATTAAGTTTCAGTACGGCGCGTTGAAGGTTGCCGAGATTCAGCAGAAGTTCGAGGAGGGCGGCATTCCGATTGTGTTGATCAGCTCGTATCGCATCTACCATGAAAAATTCCCTCATTGGGTAGTGGTGACGGGTTTCGATGAGAAGTACATTTACGTGCACGACCCGTTCGTTGATTACGAGTTTGGAAAGACGCTAACGGAGTCGATCAACATGCCGATATTCAAAAAAGATTTTGAACGTATGGCTCGCTATGGGAAGGCAGCGCAAAAGGCGGTGATCGTTTTGAAGGCGCGGTCGAATACCAGCAAGTCGTCACACGCCAAGCGCAACCTCGGAGCAAAGGTTTAGGATGACTTCACATATCGTGGTAGTGGAAAACCCCAGTGATTGGCAGCCGCACTATCCTGAGGCGGTGGTCGTAACCGCAAAGGAATATTTGTCACAACCTGACTTTCTGAAGACTAAGGGCATCAAGGTTTTAAACTTGTGCCGCAGCTATCGCTATCTGTCGATCGGCTACTATGTCTCGTTGTTGGGTGAGGCGCGGCGACACAAATCGATTCCGTCGGTGCATACCGTCACCGATCTTTCCAGCAAGGCAATTTACAGCCTCAATTTCGAAGATCTCGACACGCTGTTACACAAGAGTCTGCAAAAACGCAGCGTGCCGCCGCCGGAACAAAACCGCTTTGAGCTGCAAATTTTCTTCGGCCGCTGCGCCGACAAAGAACTACAAGACCTGGCACGGCAGATTTTCGATACCTTCCGCTGCCCCTTACTCAAGGTTGAGTTTCGTTACCAGGGAAAGTGGAACATCGCATCGATCAAGCCGTTTCATTTGAGCGCCATCAACGCCGAGCAGCAGCCCGCCTTCATCGAAGCGCTGAATCATTACCTGAGCAAACCGTGGCGCACCAACCGCACCAAGAGCGTGGCGCGTTACGACGTGGCGATTCTGCACAACCCGGACGAAAAGTTGCCGCCGTCGTGTCCGCATTCGTTGCAGAAATTTGTCAAGGCCGGCAAGAAGCTCGGGCTCAACGTTGAGCTGATCGAGCGCAAAGATTTTTCGCGGCTGGCGGAATACGACGCGCTGTTCATTCGCGAGACCACCAAGATCGACCACTATACCTACCGCTTCGCCAAGAAGGCCGAGAGCGAAGGCATGGTGGTGATCGACGATCCCGACTCGATTGTGAAGTGCACCAACAAGGTTTATCTGGCAGAGTTGCTCAGCACCAACAAAGTGCCGGTGCCCAAGACGGTGATTTTGCACAAGAGCAATCTCAGGGCGCTGGAAGAGACGTTGCAGTATCCGGTGGTGCTGAAGATTCCGGACGGTTCGTTTTCGCTGGGCGTGTTCAAAGCGGCGAATGAAAAAGAGCTGCAAGAGATTGTCGCGCGCAGCTTCAAAGACACTGATTTGATCCTGGCGCAGGAGTACCTCTACACACCGTTCGACTGGCGCGTCGGCGTGCTCAATCGCAAACCGATTTACGTCTGCCAGTACTTCATGTCCAAAGAACACTGGCAGATCGTAAAACACAATCCGTCCGGCAACATCGAAGAGGGTCAAGGCAAAACATGGATGATCGACGAAGCGCCCAAAGCGGTTGTGGATGTCGCGATGAAGGCGGCCAACTTGATCGGCAACGGCTTGTACGGTGTTGACCTCAAACAAACCGAGCGCGGCATCTACGTGATAGAAGTCAACGACAACCCGAACATCGACAAAGGCTACGAAGATGTCAAGCTCGGCGACGAGCTGTACGGCATCATCATGGAAGAGTTCGTGCGCCGCCTCGACTTCAAGAAACAAGACGTGCCGTCGATCTCACGACAAAAGGCTAACGGCGTGCTGCGCCCGGCACCGGCCGAAGCCGCTGTGCTGATGCTGCCGGTTATTCCTTCGTTGGCTGAGAGTGTATAGCGTGGGGTATGGGAGCGCGTGCTCCCGTTTTTATTTTCCGAAGGTTGCCCAAGGCTGAAAGCGGCGACCAGCGGCCGCACGCGATCTGCTATTTCCGCTGCTTATTCGTCGGCGAGCTCTGCTCCCGCAATCAAGCATTTCCTCCGGCGGCCGACAATTTAAGATGGAGTAACGCAATGCACGCAGGACGGGTTTTGGCGTATCCAAATTCGGTATGCGGCGCAATTACGGATTTCAAAATAATGACTGAACGCACCTACCGTTTTGTGTTGGGAGCAGTATTAACACTGCTGCTATACCTCCATATTGAAGCACTGCAATACGTGTATGTCGGTGTATTGTTATGGGAAGCGTTGACCGGGTTTCGCATACCACTGATGGTGTCGCGCTGGCGCTACGGTGCTAACTACCACGAAGTACAGGGCGATCCAGCCACGTTCCGATTTATATTTGAAGCGGAACGCGGTATGCGGCTGGTGTTTGCGGCGGTCATGATCGCGGCTTTTTTTGTAGTGACTGTGGATTATTGGTTCATTAGTTGGTTGGTGGCGATGATGCTGTTTCTGTCTGGTCTAGTGAATTTCTGCCCCATGGTGGCGCTGTTACGATGGATCGGTTTCCGTTAAGCAGTCCCGACAAGAGCACCGTCGCTGATGACTGGAAACGGAATTGGCAGGAAAGCATTGCGGTGCGTATTTCTGCGTTGGTGCTGTGGATCACGGTGCCGATTATCGTTCTTGCGGCCATCATCAATCTCAGCAGCGCCGAACAAACCTTACGCAAGCAGTTTAACGACAAGATTGATTTGCTCGCTTTTCGCGCCAGCAACGCATTGCTGACTACGCCATCTTTGGAGCAGCCGCGCTTCCGCGACAGCGTGCTGACGATTGCTCAGGAGCTGGACTTCCGCGCGGTGCGGGTTTCCATTAACGATGAAGATTGGGTAGTAGGAGCGTCGTCTCCGGAATTGGAAGCGTTAACGCGCAGCGTGCCGGCGCTCTTGCCCGCCCACCCGGGTGTTGCCAGCAGCTTAAAAATTACCGGCTACCATGTGCCGTTTCGCGTCATGGTGCAGACGCAGCGCGAAAATACGCTGGTCACCATTGTGGCGATGTTGACAGCCTTCGGTTTGTTTCTGGTCTGGGCCATCCGCACCATTGTGCACCGGCCGCTGCGCGCGCTGGTCGATGCGACCCGGCAAGTGTCCGAAGGCAACACCGCGTTGCGCCTGGACGCAAGCAGCATGGATGAATTCGGCACGCTGGGGCGCTTCTTCAACAAGATGCTCGACGTCTTGATGGTGCAGCAAAAGAAAGTTGAAAGCGCGCTGGCCGATGCCGAAAACGCCACGCGTGCAAAATCGGTGTTCCTGGCCAGCATGTCGCACGAGCTACGCACACCGCTCAATGCCATCATCGGTTACAGCGACATGTTAGTTGAAGAAGCGGCGGAGTTGGGGCAGCAGGCCAACATTCCCGATTTGAATAAAATCAAAATCGCCGGCAAGCATCTGCTCGACTTGATCAGCAACATTCTGGATATCTCCAAAATCGAGGCCGGCAAAATGGAGTTGTACGTCGAAACCATTGACGTGCGCACCATGATTCAAGACATCGTCATCACCGCGCAGCCGCTGGTGGATCGCAATAATAATTTGCTGCGCGTCGACATCGGCGAACACGTGAGCACGCTGTGTTCCGATGTCACCAAATTGCGCCAAGCCCTGCTCAATCTGCTGAGTAACGCGGCCAAATTCACCAAGCGTGGGGTTTTGACATTAAAAATAGAGCATGATCCCAACGCGGATGCGCAGCACGTCCGCTTCGTGGTCAGCGACACCGGCATCGGCATGTCGGATCAACAACTGCGTTCGGTGTTTCAGCCCTTTGCCCAGGGCGATGGCTCCATCGCGGGCAAATACGGCGGCACCGGCCTGGGCTTGGCCATCAGCCGGCACTACATCAATCTGCTGGGCGGCGACATCAGCGTGAAGAGTGCGCCGAGCCAGGGCGCGACATTTACCATTATCCTGCCGATGAAGGTTCTTGAAGAAGACGACACCAAGTGCGTGGAGCTTGGGCGCCGCAACGTTGCTTAAGAGCCCACGGCTTGTCTATGTGGGAGCGGCTGGTAGCCGTGATCAGCGCTCCACCCCCTTAGCGAATATAAATGCCCTTGGAGATTTCGCTGAAGCGCGCGATTTGTTCCGGCGTTGGCGGCCAGGGTAATTTGGCGCTATCACGGTGTTCCATCAGCGACTCGCGGATCGCCATATGTTCGGCGGCCTCCTTCCGTATGCCAGCGTTATCGTCAAAGGATCGAGGAGCAAAAACCGAATCCGACATATCGAGGATCGTGTCCAAGAAGTGCTCGTCCAAGTGATGCAATGCCGCCAACGCCACCAGCGTCGCGTCGTCCAGCGGCGCTTCGCCCTCGTCGCGTGCCGCTTGTTCGCGCATCGCGAACAAGCGCACCCGATTCACAAAGCGCTTGAGGCCGCGCGGTGTCGGGTCACCCAATGCGATCACGTCGTGCCATGCGGTCAGCGCTTTCACAAAGTCGTGTGAGTCAAACGTGCGTTCGGCGCCGCCCGCAGCAAGCTTTGCGCGCTTGAACAATTTTTCCAATATTGCGCGCACACGTGCATGCGGCACAAACGACCACGCAGCGATCACCACCGCAACAATCATGGCGAGGGCGACCAGCAGCAACGTCGGCCAACGGCTCATTTCTGGTGCGGCCTGCACGCCCACGTTGGTGTCGCGCGTATTCAGCAGATTCTTTTCATTGGGTGTCTGCGCCGGAGGTGTAGGGGGCGTACTTGACGCGGCCGCCACTGCCTCGGTGGCTTGCGCTGCATGGAACTCCACCGGGCGAGCAGGCATTTGTGTGCTGAACAAGTAGCCGAAGTAGATCACCGCCGCCGAAATGGCCACAGCCCGGATGATGCCGAACCAGTGCCGCCAGTCAAATCCTGGCGCTACTCGTTGCCCCAGCGCTTGTTGTTCGAGCATGCGTCGGCTGCGCGCCAGCGGCGCCGTGGGCACCGGCACTTCGATATTGATGAGTTTCTTCAGATACTGTTTGGCGTAATCGTCCTGTGCCAGTGTGGTGCTCTTGGGTTCAATGCAGCATTCGATGTGTTCCATCGCCACGCCCAGCACCACGAAACAGCACCCGGTGCTGACCAGATAATTCACCATATCCAACACCTCGCGCACGGTCGCGCAGTCGCAGCGGTCCAGGTCGTCGATGAACAGCACCAGCCGGCCTTGCAGAGTTTTGGTGATCAGCCCGAACTCGTGGCGAAAATGTTCCAAGCTGCCGACCGCCTCTTTGCCGATCTCCGCTTTCTTGCCGGGAACGAAACGCCCCAGCAATCCAGAAATGTCAAAACCGAACACCGTCAAGCCCTTGCCGACGAACACCAGCAGCACCGCGCTTGCCAATCCGGCCAATGCTAATAGACCCGTCAGCAAGGGCGGCGGCGGGAGATGCTGTGCAGCATTTGCGATTGATAGGCGTTCCTCGGCAGGCAGCGTGCGATGCAGTTGCTGTTCCAGCGATGCAAGCAGTTGCTCGTGACCGTCGAACACGCAGGCACCGGCCTTGGCCAAGCAGGAGTCTTTGTTTTGCGTCGGGTGCCACAGCATGTTGGCGCGCATGAAGGCGAGTGCATCAGGCGCGGTTAGCGCGTCTTTCTCGATTTGTTTTAACGAGGCTTGCGTGAGCACCGTGGGTTTGCGATCCAACAGATAGAAGGCGGCATTGCTCTGGATGCGTTGCAGCGCTTGATTTTCCAAACTCAAGTCACACACCGCCACCACCAGGAGGGTCAGTAACAACAGCAGCACGATTCGGTAGAACCAACCGCGCTGTAGCAACAACTTCACGCGCAAGACCAGGCCCATGGGGTAATACACCGGCGGAATCGCCTGCCGTCGAATCGCGTTGAGCATCGACGCGAGCTGGCGGCCCTCCTGCTGATGGTGCCAGGCATTGAACCACGCGGTGCGAAATCCGGCCGACTGCAACGCGTGTTCGAGCAGACGCATCACGGAGCTTTTGCCCAGACCCCAGGCACCGGTCACTGCCACCGTGAGGCCGGGTTCGGTATTTTCATGACGAATAAAATCCGCCAGACCGCGTGCGACCACGCCGTGGCCCAGGTGATCCACATCGCCCGGTTTCAAGGGTTGGTCGGAAACGAAGACACCGGCAACGCCGGTGTTAGCTTGCGACTGCGCTTTCGGTTGTCGACGACGCACCGCCCACGCGGCGAGGAGTAGCGTCGGGAAGAGTTGCGCGTAAACCCACGGTGCGGGGGAGCGCTGATAATGGACGATGTCCCCCCATGTGTTGCCGCCGTCGGCGGTGGCGAGAGTTACGCCTTCTCTTCCCACCACCCAGCCGCGATTGGCATCAGTGAAGTATACGGAGCGAAGCCATGCGGTCGTACTGCTGGTTTGCTTTTGCCAGCTCTGGCCGCCGTCGGTGGTGGCAAGAATTGCGCCTCCAACTCCGACTGCCCAGCCGCGATTGACGTCGATGAAATGTACGGAATCAAGCCACGTGGTCGTGCCGCTGGTTTGCGCTTGCCAACTGCGGCCACCATCGCCGGTAGCGAGGATTATACCTTCTCTTCCCACCACCCAGCCGCGATTAACGTCGGTGAACTGTACGGAATCAAGCCACGTGGTCGTGCCGCTGGTCTGCGCTTGCCAACTGTGGCCACCATTGCCGGTGGCGAGAATCGTGCCCTCATCGCCCACCACCCAGCCGTGATTGGTGTCGGCGAAATACACTGAGTCAAGCCACGTGGTCGTGCCGCTGATTTGCGCTTGCCAACTGTGACCGCCATCGCCGGTGGCGAGAATTGTACCTTCAACGCCCACTGCCCAGCCGTGAGTGGCGTCGGTAAAATGCACGGCGCGAAGCGGCGCGGTTGTGTCGCTGGTTTGCGCTTGCCAACTGCGGCCACCATCGCCAGTGGCGAGAATCGTACCTTCAACACCCACCGCCCAGCCGTGCTTGGCGTCGGTGAAAAAAATGTCTTCTAGGGTTGCGTCGTCCGGTGGCGGGGAGATCAAAGGCGCCGTGGGTTCGGGGCGTTGTTGAGTCTGGGGATTGGCAGACCCCGATAAATTTAAATTCCCTTTGGCGGGCCCGCTCAGAGGAGCAGTTATTTCTTTTCGCGGGGTGGGCGCCGGTTTTTCAACGACCGCCCGAGCAGTAGGCGGCGCGCGCTTGACCTGCTCCAGCGGCGCGGCTTGATTGCGGATGGATGGGTTCGGTGCATTCAGAAATTCATCGGGCGGCTGCTGCGCCGGAGTTTGTTGTGCTCTCGGTTCGACCGCGTGTGCGGTTGAGATGAGCGCGGGCAACAGGCTTGCGGCTGCAGGCGGTGGCACCGGAGCCGGACGCTGTTGCTCCCACGTCTTCCCGCCATCCGCCGAATGAACAATCAACCCTCCGTTGCCCACCGCCCACACCTGCTGTGTACCCGGCAACACAAACACCGAGTTCAAATCGCCATGCACCACCGGCAGACGTTTGAACGCGTTCTGCTCGACCGGATAACGCCACCAGTCCAGATTGAACACGTCCCACGACTGCGTGACGCGGAACGGGTCGGGGTGCGGTGACTGAAACAGCGCACCGATCAAGGCCAGCGTGATGACGGCGCTGGTCGCGATGGTGACCAGCACGCGCTTAAAGCGGCGCTGGCCGGTGCGGGATTTGGGTTGTGCAGATGCCAAGCGTGAGTCCGTCCCTCGTCGCGTGTTCCGCTGCGCCGCACGCCATCAACTTCTCGGCCAAGATGGGGGTAATTAAAGGGCATGCGCTGGACAAGATCAACGCGAAGTAATTATTTCGCAGCGCGCGTGTGGATTATTTGCGCTCAAGAAATTTGCGGCTTTTGGCCGAGCAGCATCAAATCCGCCACTGTGAAGCCTTCCAGCATGCGCAGATATTTTTGGTCCACCGGCCACAGTTGCTGCGCGCTGCACTCCTTGCGTTCCGCCTGCCATAATTCCACCAGCCAAGTGACGCACGCGCGCTCAACCCACAGCGGCACGTGAGCATCGCCCGCCCGCCATTGGCGTAACTGGCGCAGGCTGGGCGCGGCATAGCCGGTGCGCAGTGCCAGAGCTTTGCTAAAACGCGCGTCCGACATTTGCAGTGCTTGGCACAGGTGTTCGACGACATTGGCTGACATAAACGGAGTTCCTTGAAGTTGCATGCGGATGGGCTTGCATGCGAACACTGTCCATCGCTACATTGCACGGCACATAATTGATGCTGGCGGAGAATAACGTAGGTCGTGATGGGCGGTCATCTAATCGTTGGAGTGGTTGCGTTGTGTTTCACCCTGGGGGTGAACGCGGCGGAAGTGCGCGTTGCGGTTGCGGCCAATTTCACGCACACGCTGACGCGCTTGCAAACTCAATTTGAAACAGCCACGGCGCATCGCGTGACCGTGATCAGCGGTTCCACCGGTAAATTATTTGCGCAAATTACTGCGGGTGCGCCGTTCGATGTGTTGCTGTCCGCCGATACCGATGCGCCGACGCGGCTGGTGGCGTCGGGGCTGGCGGTGGCGCAAAGCCAGTTTACCTATGCGCGCGGCCGGCTGGTGCTGTGGAGTGCGCAAGCCGATGCGGCGCGCGATGCACCTCAGTCGTTGCGCCGTGGTACGCAGCGGATCGCGCTGGCCAATCCCAAGCATGCCCCGTATGGGCGCGCCGCAGAGCAGGCACTGCGCGCGTTGCAAGTGTGGGAGTCGTTGCAAGGCCGCATTGTGCTGGGCGAGAACGTGAGTCAGGCGCTGCAATTCGCGGCCACCGGCAATGCGCTGTGGGCGCTGGTCGGGCTGGCGCAGGTGTTAGATTTGCCGCCGCAGCAGCGGGGTGGCTATTGGGAGGTGCCGCGCACTTTGTATCAGCCAATCACGCAGGATGCCGTGCTGTTAGTGCATGGTCGTGATAATAGTGCGGCACAGGAATTTATCGCCTTCTTGCGCAGCGCAGCGGCGCGTGCGTTGATCCAGCGCGACGGGTACGAGTGAGATGGATCTCTCGCCGCTCTGGCTGACCCTGCAACTTGCGAGCGCGACCACCGCTGTGCTGCTCGTCATCGGCACGCCGCTTTCGTGGTGGCTGGCGCACACGCGCACGCGCGCCAAGCCGCTGCTTGAAGCGCTGGTGGCGTTGCCGTTGGTGTTGCCGCCGACGGTGCTGGGGTTTTACCTGTTGCTGGCCTTCGGCCCGCACGGTTGGGTCGGTCTGGGTTGGCAACAGCTCGGCGGTGCGGCCTTGAGCTTTACCTTCACCGGCCTGCTGATCGCGTCGGTGATTTACTCGTTACCGTTCGTGGTGCAGCCGCTGCAAACGGCGTTTGCAGCGGTGGGGCGCGACGTGCAGGAAGCGGCCTGGTGTTTGCGGGCCAGTCGCTTGGACGCGTTTCGCAGCGTGGTGTTGCCGCTGGCGGCGCGCGGCTACCTCACCGCTGCGATTTTGGGCTTCACGCATACGCTTGGTGAATTCGGCGTAGTGCTCATGGTCGGCGGCAATATCCCCGGCCAGACGCAGGTGTTGTCAATTGTCATTTACGATCACGTCGAGTCGCTCGACTACGCCACCGCGCACACCTTGTCGCTCGGCTTGCTGGTGTTTTCATTTATGGTTTTGACGGCGGTGTATGCGCTCAATCGCCGTGCCGGGTTGCGCATGGTATGAGCACGCTGCGCTTCGATTTGCAGTTGCAGCACGGAACTTTTGCGCTCAACGCGCGTTGTGAAGTGCCGGCACGCGGAGTGATCGGCGTGTTCGGTCATTCCGGCTCGGGCAAAACCACCTTGCTGCGTTGTCTGGCCGGGCTTGCGCACGCGCGCGGACACATTCGGCTGGGCGACCTGTTATGGCAAGACGACCATGGCCTGTTTTGCAGCGTGCAGCGGCGCGGCGTGGGGTTCGTGTTTCAAACACCGCGCCTGTTTCCGCATTTATCGGTGCGTGCGAACCTGCAATACGGCTACAGGCGCGCGGCGCCGCAGTGTCGGCCGGTGCAGTGGCAACACGCCATCGATGTGCTGGGCTTGACAGGTCTGTTGGAGCGGCGCGTGCCCGGCTTGTCTGCCGGTGAACAGCAACGCATTGCTCTGGGCCGCGCGTTATTGTCGAGCCCCAGCTTGTTGCTGATGGACGAACCCCTGGCCGCGCTGGACGTAAAACGCAAGCGCGAGATTCTGCCGTTCATACGCCGCGTAGCGGTGGAGTTCGGCGTTCCGGTGCTGTTGGTCAGTCACAGCTTGCAGGAGTTGCAGCAAGTGGCCGACAGCCTGCTACTGCTGGACCACGGCGCGGTGGTCGCCGCCGGGGCCATCAATAACGTGCTGACGCAATTGCCGTTGCTCGGTTACTTTGGCGACACCGCCGGCAGCGTCTTGGACGCGCGCGTGGCGGCACACGAAGCCGAGCACGGCCTGACGCGGATGAATTGTCATGAGCAGGCACTGTGGGTGCCGCAGCGCAACGTGGCCATCGACCAGCCGCAGCGCGTGTTCATCGCCGCGCGCAACGTCAGCATTGCGCTGCAGCCGGTGAGTGTGCCGTTCAGCGTGCTCAACATCCTTGCCGCAGTCGTAGTTGAGATCGGCGAACACGCCACCGACAGTGCCGCCGTGCTGGTGAAACTCGACGTCGGCGCACCGCTGCTGGCGAGCATTACGCGTAAATCGCTGGCGGTGTTAAATCTCAGCGTTGGCCAACGCGTGTATGCGTACGTGAAAGCGGCGTCACTGGAGCACGAGCTATAGCGTCTTGCTGTGATGTTGCGCCCATGACATTATGGCCATATTCGGTTCGAATTAAGTGAGGTCAAAATAGCCATGAGTAAAGTCACCAGTCTGAGTCACTTTAAAGCCGACGCCAGCCAGTTAATCGCATCCATGCGCAAGTCTGGCGAAACGGTGGTGCTCACGCAGAACGGCGCGGCCACGGCGATTGTGCAAGATATCGAAACCTACCAGAAAACACAGCACGCGTTAGTGATGCTTAAACTGCTTGCGCAAGGGGAGGCCGACATTCGCAACGGCAAAACCGCAGATCAAGCTGCCGTATTCAATCGCCTGGAAAAAAAATTGCGTGCACATGACTGAACGCTTGCGAGTGCGCTGGACACGCACCGCGCAGGACGATTTGGGAGCCATTGTTGACTACATTGCAACTGAAGACCTGCGTGCCGCAGGCGAGATTCTGGCTACGTTAAAAAATACTGCTGCGAAGCTTGAGCGGTTCCCGGATCGAGGTCGCGTCGTTCCCGAACTGCAAGCAATGGATGTCTTCACCTATCGGGAGCTAGTAAGCCGCCCGTGGCGCATCATCTATCGGCGCGAAGAAAACACCGTGTTTGTATTGGCAGTACTGGACAGCCGGCGCGAGCTCGAAAGTCTTTTGCTTGAACGACTGGTGCGATAGCGAAGTGCTTGATCGCAGGCGTACCGTAACCAGCCATTCAGATGGGTTACGGTTACGCGCCGACCGGTGCGGCATCCGCATTACAACAGCGATTACGCCCAAGCGCTTTGGCGCGGTATAGCGCGGCGTCGGCGCGGTTGAAGACAATTTCGGCATTGTCGTTGCCGCGAAATGCCGAGTAGCCGCAGGAGATGGTGATCGGCACGTCTTTGCCGGCGTAGTGGAATTTGCAGACTTCTATCGCGGCGCGCAGTTTTTCGGCGACGCCGTCAATTTTCTCCGCCGGTGTGTCGGTGATCAGGGCGACAAATTCTTCGCCGCCGTAGCGTGCCAGAAAATCGGTTTCGCGCAGGCAGTGTTTAAGTGCGTCGGCGATCAGCTTCAGCGCTTTGTCGCCCGCTTTGTGTCCGTAGTGATCGTTGATTTTTTTGAAATGATCCACGTCCAGCACCATCAAGGTGATCGGAACGTTGTAGCGTTTCCAGCGTGCCACTTCTTGAGTAATGCGTTCTTCGTAAGCGAGGCGATTAAACGCGCCGGTGAGCGGATCGAGGATGGTTTGCTGATGCTTGTCTTTCAAGCGCGTGCGCAGTGAATCAGCTTCGTTCTCGACATTATCCAGGCGCGACTTGACCTGGGTCAGTTCGCTTGCCAACTGCACCTGGCGTTGCTCTTCGTTGACTTGGTATTCGTTCAGATGCGCCTGCAATACGTCCAGGCGTTGGCTGATGGTGGTTTTCAGATGCTGCAAATCGGACGCTTCGTGCACGGTGGTTTTGATTTCGCGCACTTGGGTTTGCACGGCGGCTTCCAGTTTGCGCCCTTGCTCGGCCCAGCTCTGTTGATGTGACTGCGTGCCGCCCAGATGTTGATCCATCTCCTGCAGGCGCTGCGTGAGCTGGCGCAGAAAATCTTCCAGCTCGTGTTTTTCCTGCACCAGCGTCTTGCGCATGTTGACGACCAGATCGACGATGGACTTGAACGCAGCGGTGAAATCCGCGCCGGCAGTGTTATCCGCCAGGCAGTTCTTAATGCGGATGGACTCATCGACGAATTCGAACGGGATCGCCAGTTCATCCACGAACTGAATCAGCACGTCCTGAATACGTGGGACATTAACATTAAGTGCGTCGGGTCCCGCACTCGTTGCGACAGGGGGTGCCCGCTGGGCGACGTTGATGATCTCTGCGAGCTCGATGCTGATTGTGCTGAGGTCGGTTGCGGTGACGGCGCGCTCCAGGCGGGTAGTGAGCGACTTCACCGCATAAGCATCTTGTTCATTCGCCTGAATATGCTGAATCAGATCGCTCAATACGCCTTTGACGATTGCTAAGGTCGATGCGCTGGAGGGCGCGGTGTCATTTGGCTGCGGCGCAGCCGGAGCCGGGTCGGGCGCGGTCGGGCTGCGGGCAAAATTCGCCGTCAGCCGATTCAGCCAGCCACCCGACGGGCTGTCCGGCGCGGCGGTGAAACATGCTTGCAGCAACTGCGACAACTCGTTGTGCAATGCTTCTGCGTCGTCTTTGTCGGCTTCAAAACGCTGTGCGAGTTTCTTGGCAGGTTTACGTTGTGCATCCGGAAAGGTGAGCCCGTGCAGAATTTTCAACGCCAATTCATGGTGGGGTGAGTTGCCGTGATCGCGCGCGTCGCTGCGATCGTCCAGTTGTTTAACCAGATCGGCAATGGCGTTGATCCGTTCGACGATGGCATCGGTGGTGTGATTTTCGCGCAGCGCTTCGCGCAACCCGCTCAACAGTTTGTCGAGCTTCGGATCGATGCCGCCGATGGCGAAGGTTAGCCGCGAGATACCGCGCCGCAGGGTGTTGTCGGCTTGGTCTTTTTGTTTGAGTATTTCCTTCTGCGCATTGAATTTTGCCTTCCATGCTTCTGTTTCTCGCTTGCTGGTGTCGTCCGCCATGATTCGCTCGAATAAACCTGCACATTGAGTGGTCGCTGCCGCTCCCCGACCGAGCCGCGATGCTCTAATATGTCGGTCATAACAGACGAAATATGAGCGGAGCCCCCATGCAGCGCGCACCCCAACAAGAATACGTCGGACTGGACCAGGACTATTGCGGTGGCATGACACCCACCGGCACCTTGGTGCGCGATGCACAGGTTTTTGGATTGATCGCCGCGACCGAAACCTGCGCCGGATGGAACTACGGCCGCCTCGAAGATTTGAACGACAAGGTCGCCGACGCCTGGGCACCCTACGGGCATTTGGCCAGTCGTCTGCCGCCCGATCTGCGTGCCCGCCATGAGCACATCTTTGGCGCAGCCATTCAGCGCGCGCGTGAGTTGGGTTGGGCGCCGAATCTGGATGACGAAGAGTAGTCGATCGCCGCGATGACCCGACAGTATCTTTGCGCGCTTGACGCCATTCCCGAGGGCGGTAGCAAGAGCGCGAAGTTGAGCGTGGCAGGTGTCGAGCGTGACATTTTTCTGGTGCGGCGCGGTGCGTGCGTATTCGCGTATCTAAATTCCTGCCCTCACACCGGCGCCACGCTCAACTTCGAGCCGGATCAGTTCATGAGTTTCGATAATTACTACATTCAGTGCTCGATTCACGGTGCGCAATTCCGTATCCACGACGGCTATTGCGTATACGGACCCTGCCTGGGATTCTCGTTGCAGCGTGTCGAGGTGGAGATCAGCGGCGGAGCGGTGCTCGGCGGTAGCGAACGTGGCCCACGATGACATTTGAAGCATCACGCCTCGGCGACATGCACGCCTTCCGCATTATTCAAAGTGCGCACGATGGACTTCTTGTGGCGTAGCACGGCATCCACGCCATAGAGCGAGGTGAGGTGTGCGACGACATTGGTGCGGCCGCGGTAGTCATGACCACCGCTGCTTTGGTGCCAGCGTACGCTATGTGCCTTGAATTTGAGAAGCATGGTGTTCATGGTGGATTCCTCGTGCTCTTGACTGAAATTTGATCACGAAGCCGCCGCCGGCGCGGTAAGTCGCAGCACACGCCGCGCGTGAATTAGTACCACGAGAAAATGTATGAAATGTCTACTCGCGGCACCGAAGCTGGCCTTGCGGATGCAGGCCGATGTTCGGACGAGCTATGCTGTTGGTAGGGAAGGGCAATGATGAATGCGGAATTGCCTTACGGGCTAGTGGTCGGCGACCTGCACGCCTTCGGCATTGTTGAGTGCACGTACGATCCATTTTTTATGGCGCTTGACCGAGTCGACTCCGTAGCGGTCAGACAAGTACGCAATCACGTTGGCGCGGCCGCGATAGTTATGTGAACTTTGCGTTTGGCGTTCTTGCTGCCAGCGTTCACAGTGATGTTTGAAGCGTGTAAGTCTCGAATTCATGCTGCGTATTCCTGATCCACTGTCGTGATACCCATGCCCAGATAACCACTCTTGCACGAGGGACGCCGTAAGTTACGGCACGTTGCGGGTTGGGAAAAGTACCACGCAAAAATAATTATTAAATGTTTACAATTGCAGCGCGGTGTAAAACCACGGTGATGTCCACTGCGTGCAACCTAATTATAAATTTCAAAGGGGGGTGTTGGCACATGCCGAAGTATTATGTGGACATCGATCAATTCATTGCGCTGGAACACGCGCGCATCGCACAGCGTCGAGTCGCGGCACAAGTGGAGCCGGGTAACCCGGCCGAGGACGCGGTGGGTCTGGCGCTGTCGGGCGGCGGAATTCGCTCCGCGACATTTAGCCTCGGCCTTTTGCAGGCGATGCATCGTTTTGGATTTTTGCAGCGCGTCGATTATCTGTCGACGGTTTCCGGCGGCGGCTACATCGGCGCGTCGCTCACTTGGCTGATGTCGCGTTCCAATGAATTTCCATTCGGCACGCGGCGCACCGACCACAACCAACCCGGTGGTGAATTAATCGCGTGGCTGCGCGAACACGCTAATTATTTAATCCCCGGCGATGGCCTGGATCGTTGGGCGTTGGCCGCCGCCGTGTTGCGCGGCATCGCGATCAATCTGCTGATTCTGGTGCCGTTGTTTTTCAGCGTGATGTATTGCATGGTGCAAACCAGCGTGCGCGCTCCAGGCTTGTTGCGCAGTTGGCCCGACAGCCTGTTTACCTGGTTATTCGCGCTGGGCCTGTTGTGCTGGGGTTTAATGGCGCTTGGCTTCATGTGTTATGCGCTGTGTTCGGGTTTAAAATTGATGCAGCATGCATGGTGGCGTAAACAGGTAAATATCTTGTTTGGGCGCCTGCTTAAATTTGGTGTTGCATTGTTGGTGCTGGGCAGCCTGCCGATGGTGCAGCAGTTTGTCGAAGTGAGTCTGTGGCCGCGTCTGTTCGGTGCCGACAATTATTCCGCGTTTTCGGTTAATGGCACCTTGTCGCTGATCAGTGGCGCGGGCGCGGTGTGGGCCGGCTGGAGCGGACGCTCGCGCAGCAACGAAGCGCAGGGCATACGCGCGCTGTTGCTGTCCGCCGGTCTGGGCTTGTTGTTGTACGGCTTGGTGCTGTGGCTGTACAACGGCGCGTTTTTGTATTTTGCAAAGTTGGAGACTTGGTGGGGCTATCTGATTGTTCCGGGCCTGGGCTTGTCATTTATTTTTGGCGTGCTCGCCAATATTAATCATGTGTCGATGCATCGTTACTACCGTGACCGCTTGCTGACCGCGTTTTTGCCGGTGTACCCGCCTTACACCCAGCAGCAAGATCCCAATCGTTGCTATTTGAAAGATCTGCAACAAACCGCCGCGCCATACCACATCATCAATACCAACTTGTTGACGTTGGATTCGCCCGACTCCAAACGGCGCGCGCGCGGTGCCGACAATTTTATTTTTTCGCCGCTGGTGTGTGGCAGCAGCGCCACCGGATTTGCGTCGACCGCCGAGTATCTTGGCGGCGTCATGAATCTCGCCACAGCGCTGACCATCTCCGGCGCCGCCGTGAATCCCAATACCGGAGTGACCCGCTCACGGCCGCTGGCGGCGGTCATGACATTATTCAACGCGCGCCTGGGTTACTGGACGCGTAATCCGGCGCACCCACCCAAGTACAGTTTGATACGTTCGCGGCCGTTGTGGCACACCTACGTGTTGCGCGAAATGCTCGGCTTGCATATGGATGAAAAAAGCAAGCATGTGCACCTGTCGGATGGCGGGCATTTTGAAAATCTCGCCCTGTACGAGCTGGTGCGGCGCAAGTGCCGTTGCATTGTGGTGTGCGATGCGGTGGCCGATCCGGCCTGGTCGTTTGTCGAGCTGGTGAACGTGATCGAAAAAGTCCGCGTGGATTTCGGTGCGTCCATTGAAATTGACACGCGGCCGTTGCGCCCACAGGACGATACGGACATCTCGGCGGCTGCCAGCGTCACCGGGCGCATCCGTTATGTGGACGGCAGCGAGGCGCGTTTGCTTTATGTCAATACCAGCTTGATTGCCGGATTATCGGAAGACATTTACGGTTATCACCGCACCCATCCTAATTTTCCGATTGAACTGACCACCGGCCAGTTTTTCGACGAAGCACAATTCGAGGCGTATCGGGAATTGGGCTATCAAATCGGGCGGCGCACCTTCGCGGGGAAGTCATTGCTGCAAACTTTCGCGTGATCAATAGCGGCGCTTACTGCCGCTTGGGCAAAGGCTTACACCGCTGCCAGCATCGCTTCGAAAGAGACTTTCTGGTCGACCCACTGCGTTGCAATCTTGATGGCGCGGTGGTTGTTGTTGCGTAACAGAAATTTAAGCTTTTTGAAGCGGGAATCATCGTGGGCATTACGGAGATGCGCATTCAAGGACACCGCCAACAGTAGCTCGGCATGGTCAAGTGGCTCGGTCGACGCGTGCATCGGGGCATCGCGTAACGATTCAACCAGTGCGTGGGCTTCGGCCGGAGCAAGCGCGAGCTTGTCGGCTAATCCAACCATAAAGCGTGCAAGCGGTGTATCGGTGCCATTTGACGACATACAAGTCCTTTTTCATGTTGAGGGCGGTGAATCATTGCTGCACGCGGATGCGTGGACGATCACTGCACGCCTAGGTTCTGGTGCAGTTGCTTATGGAATGCGGTCGTACGATCACGAGATGACACATGCTTATTTTATGTAAAAAAGCCAGGAGTCGACAAGCGTTATTTCTTTAACGTCTTGATTTAAAACGCTGCACCGGCCGCTTTCAGGCCGTGTATGTTGGCTTAATTGTGATACGGTCGGCGATGTTGGTTCGGTCGCGTTGCGCTCAACGTGCCCGACGTTGTTTTAAGCGCGGGCTGTTTATCCAGCGACGCAGCAGCAGGATTTTTTCGCCGCCACGTGCGGGAGCGCAGCGTGGACAGGTGAGGTGGGCAAGAAACAATTCTTTGGGCATGCGGCCGGCATCCAGCAGCGCGGATTGCAATTCACGCGCGCTGTTGCGCAGGGTGCCGATGCCGCCGGGGTGCAGTTTGCCGTGCAATTGAAATGCAGCCGGCAGGCACGCCACATGACGTGAAGGCGACTGCGCGCTGTTCAGCAAGCTGAGGATGCGTCCGGACATGAACTTGGTTTGCGTCAGCACGAAGCCCGGCCAGGGTTCCTGGAGTTCGAGCTGCTCGATTTCATTGTGCTGGCGTTCGAGTTGCGCTGCGTAGGACAGCGGCATGTGGAAAAATGTTGTGACCGGGAGAATGTGCGCCGGGTGCAGGCTCAGATCGACATCTTTCCCGTTCCAGTCGGGAAACGTGTCCGGGCAACCGCACCCAAGTCTCATCTGCGGCGTTTAACGGTAAGAAACAGGTTGGCGAAAAATACCCAGAAACCTACCCCCATCACCGAGGACACCACCGAAATGATCGGGCCATAGTAACGGTGCACATCTGCCATGCGCTCGGGCTCGTTGAGCAACAGGTAGCCCTCGACGCTGCCAAAAATCATTAGCGTGCTGTAAAAGCCGGCAATGCCCAGAGTGGTCCACCAATAGGTGTGGTTGACCAAGCGTTTGGAGTAGAGCGGGCTGCCGAGCATTTTTGGGAGCAGGTAGTAGGTTGCGCCCATCAGAAAAATAACCACGCCGCCGACGGTGTTGATGTGGGCGTGCGCGAGCGGATCGATCATGTGGCCGGGCCCGCCGTAGGGGCTGCCGATGGCGTCGAGCCATGCACGTATCGGGCGAATCACCTGCAATACGCCGTGTATCGTGCCGATAAAAAAGCAGGCGGCCGAAGTTACCAGAAACTTAACCAGATAACGCGTGTCGTCGGATTCGGACATGGACTGCGAGAACCGCTATGAATAAAAAGCCCGGCGTGAACCGGGCGGTAAGACAGGCGCGAGAACTTGACCGCGTTTAAGTTTGTTTCTGATTGGCGCGACGTAGAGCCAGAATGTCAACGGCCTTGCCGCCGAGAATTGTTGCAAAAACAATCAGTGTGCCGAACAAGATGATAGGAACCAAAAATGCCATATTCATGATGATCTCCCGAGTAACCTTCCCCAACAATTTTCCCCAACGAGGAACCTAAAAAACCAAGCCAGTCTAGCGGAAGCCTATTGACCACGCAAGCATCGATGCTGGTGAGGTTTATGGGTGTTTTTGTACCCGCGCTGCGCCCTGTCCGCGCGGGTCGCTGGCGACGCTGACACCCGTATGCCGATCCCACACAATGGCTTGCATATCGCCGTAACGTTCAGCGGCTTGTTCCAGGCGATGGCCGAGTTTTTCCAATGCAAGGAGTTGTTCGGCGCTCAATGCATCGGCTTCATAGAACACTTGGTCGGGCACAAATTGATGATGCAAACGCGGCAGCGCGACCATGTCATCGGCATTGCCACCACGTGCAAATTCCAGTGCCGCCAGCAACACCATGCTGATGATGCGACTGCCACCGGGCGTGCCAAGGATGGCAACGCCGCGTGCATTTTCAAGAAAGCTGGGCGTCATGCTCGACAGCGGACGTTTGCCGGGCGCAATCGCATTTGCTTGCGCACCCACCAAGCCATATGCGTTGGGCGCGCCGGGCTTGGCGGAGAAGTCGTCCATTTCATCGTTGAGCAACACGCCGGTGCCGGGCGGAATAAACCCCGAGCCGAAGGCGTAATTGACGGTGAGCGTCGCCGCCACGCGATTGCCGTCGCGATCCAGAATTGAAAAATGCGTGGTGTCCGTGCCTTGATTTACGGGGACTTCCATGGGCAGCGCACTGCTGGGTGTGGCGCGATCCAGGCGGATTGCCGCGCGCAGGCCGGCGGCATAAAACGGGTGCAGCAATTGTTTAACCGGCACGCTGACAAAAGCGGGATCGCCCAGATACTCGGCGCGGTCGCGATAGGCGCGGCGCATTGCTTCAATGACCAAATGTTTTTGCGTCGGTGCCTCCAGCGTGGCAAGCGGATAACCGCTCAAAATATTGAGCATGGTCACCAACGCCACGCCACCTGACGAAGGCGGCGGCGCAGACGTGATGCGCATGCCGTGGTAGTCGCCGTGCAACGGCGGGCGCTCGATAATTTTATAGCCGGCTAAATCGTCCAGCGTCCAGATGCCGCCCGCGTTGCGCACGCCGTCGACCAATTTCCTGGCGACATCGCCACGATAAAAACCCGCTGCGCCATGCTTGGCGATTGAGGCTAAAACATCGGCCAGATCAGGCTGTCGCAACACGAAACCGGGCGCTGGCGCCTGGCCTTGATCGAGCAAACCGGGCGCGCCGGTCAATGCCGCCGCGCGCAGCTCGGCCGCGCGCCGATAAGCTTCGTTGGTCGCAAACCCGTCGCGCGCCAGACGCAGGGCGGGAGCAAGCGAACGTGCCAGCGGCAGACGTCCGTATTTTTTGGCCAGATGCACCAGTGCGGCCGGCGTGCCCGGAATCGCGGCCGACAAGGGGCCATTAAGTGACAAATTCGGCACCACGTTGCCTTGCGCATCCAGATACATGTCCTTGTGTGCGGCGCGCGGCGCGGTTTCACGGCCATCAAGCAGGGTTTCAAAACCATCCTGCGCGCGGTGCAACAGCCAGAACCCGCCGCCGCCCAGACCGCAATTTTTCGGCGCCACCACCGCCAGTGCAGCGGTTACCGCGACCGCCGCGTCGAAGGCGTTGCCGCCGGCGTTGAGTATCTCGATGCCGGCATCGCTGGCGAGCGGGTGTGCGCTGGCAATCGCCGCAGCCGGCGGTTGCGCCGCGTGGACGGGAAAAAACAGCAGCAAGAAAACGCAGGGAACAAGCAGGCGGAGCATAAGATCCAGTATAGCTGCAAGTATAAACAAGGCCCGGAGTGCGGAGCCTTAGAGATGCCCTGGCTCGGGGCGTGTTCAAGAGCGCATTGGCGGGATGCAATGCGCCCACCCGCGTTACGCGGTTTTGCTGGTGAGCTCCAAATATTTTTGGTGCAACTGATCCTTGTTTTCGACGCGCGCCGGGTTGGTGAGGATGCAGTCCACCGGGCACACCTCAATGCATTGCGGCGTGTCGAAGTGACCGACGCACTCGGTGCATTTGTTCGGGTCGATAATGTAAATCTCCGCGCCCTGAGTGATAGCCCCGTTGGGGCACTCGGGTTCGCAGACATCGCAGTTAATGCATTCGTCGGTAATTAATAAAGCCATGGGATACCTGAAAATCAGTCAACAACGTAGCGAGGATTTTAACCGATACGCTTGCGCAGCGCAGCCGCAACTTTCGCGTGGACAAACGGTGTGACGTTGCCGCCCAGCATCGCGATTTCGCGCACCAAGCTCGAAGAGATGTAAGAAAATTGTTCGGCCGGAGTCAGAAACATAGTTTCCAACTGCGGGGCCAGGCGGCGGTTCATGTTGGCGAGTTGAAACTCGAATTCGAAATCCGACACCGCACGCAAGCCGCGTAAAATGATGTGGGCTTTCTGCTGCAATGCGAATTCCGCCAGCAAATTATCGAACCCGATTACGCGCACGTTTTTGTACGGTGAAAGAACATCTTTGGTCAGTTCGACGCGCTGGCGCAACGGCAGAAACGGATTTTTATTTTGATTGGCCGCCACCGCCACGATGACTTTGCCAAACAATTTGGACGCGCGTTGCACCAGATCGCTGTGGCCGTTGGTGATCGGGTCGAAGGTGCCGGGGTAGATGGCGGTGGTTTTCATAGTGCCCGAATTTACCCGTTTTGGCGACGCATCGCCAAGCGATATCCGAGTGCGCCGGCGTGTTCGTCGCGTTTGACGAGCAAGCTCAACCATAAGCAGATGTCGGTACGGGTGTAGTGAGTTGCTCTGGGTAAAACTTAATTGCGGTGGGAACGCGGGCTTCCAGCACGCCAGAATAGCAAGACAGCGGCCAGGATGGCCGCGCTGCAATGAAAAGTTTTCGCGCTTGTTGGTGCGGAAGTGAGTTGCAAAGTACGTGATGCACTACATTAGTTTCCGGAACTCAAGATGGCCTGTGGGATTTGCTGCAAGGAAATAATTTTATCCACTGCGTCCAGCTTGACTGCTTCGCGCGGCATACCGTAAACCACGCAACTTTTTTCGTCCTGCGCAATAGTGTGGGCGCCGACCTCGCGCATCTCTTTCAGGCCGCGTGCACCGTCGTCGCCCATGCCGGTCATGATGATGCCGACGGCATTTTTGCCGGCGAATTTCGCCACCGAACGGAACAGCACATCCACTGACGGTCGATGCCGGTTGACCAGCGGGCCATCAATAACTTCGACGTGATACATCGCGCCGCTGCGCTTGAGCAGCATGTGTTTGCCGCCCGGCGCAATGAGCGCAAGGCCCGGAATGACCCGGTCATTGTTGCGCGCTTCGCGCACTTCGATGGCGCAGATCGAATCCAGCCTGGCGGCAAACGAGGCGGTGAATTTCTCCGGCATGTGCTGCACGATCACCATGCCCGGCGCGGTGCGCGGCAACGCCGACAGCACCGCTTCCAGCGCCTGCGTGCCGCCGGTGGAAGTGCCGATGGCGATGAGGCGTTCCGTGGTGCGTGCCATCGCGTGTGTGCCTGGATTTGACAAAATAACATCGGCGGTCAGTTTTTGTCCCACCGCGTGCGGTGCGGCGCTGGTTTTGATGTGTCTCAAATTGGCGAGTGCCGCCGCCTTCACCGCGTGAACCAGATCGGCGGCGGCATCTTCCAAAAATTGTTTCACGCCGATTTTCGGTTTGGTCACGATTTCCACCGCACCGGCTGCCAGCGCCTGCATGGAGGTTTCGGCGCCTTTTTCGGTGAGCGAAGAACAAATCACCACCGGGGTGGGGTGCTCGGCCATTATTTTTTTCAGGAAAGTAATGCCGTCCATGCGCGGCATTTCCACGTCCAGCACGATCACGTCGGGCCAGGTCTTGTTCATGTGTTGCAACGCGAAGATCGGGTCAGAGGCGCTGCCGATGACCTCCAGTTGTGGCTCGCGGTTGAGCAGTTCGGTCAGTACCTTGCGCACCACCGCCGAATCGTCGACCACGAACACCTGGGTTTTTTTCATGGAATACTCTCCCGTTCTGAACAATCGCGCGACACGTGTTTTACCCAAACGTGCCCGCTGCCAATGTCAAAAATAACGGTGCGGTGGCCAATACCGCCCAGAGCTTCGGTTTCGACGGTGAAGCCGTGCTGCTTTAGCAGCAGGCGCCCCATTTCGATATTTTTTTCGCCTACATTCTGAGTATTTTCGCGGTAGCTGCCAGGGAACATATTGCCGCCGCCGAACATTTTTACCTGGTATTCGCGCGGCTGGGTGTAGTGAATCTTTATCTCGCACAACAACCATTTGAGCGCGGCGTCGGCGTAACGTCCGTCCAATAGTGGTGCTTTTTTATTCGGCTGCTCAGGGAGCATGTAGTGACACATTCCGCCGATCAACAGGCGCGGATGCCAGCAGGTCACCGAGACGCAGGTGCCCAGCACGGTGCGAATCCGGCTGTGGCGGTCGCCGAAGTAATATTCACCCGGATGCAGGATGACGTCGGAAGGCTGTTCGCGCCGGGGCATGTTCATGGTTTGCGGTAGATGGCAGGAGCGATGCCGTTGAGCGCGCTGGTGACGCCTTGCAGGCTTTCGGAATGGCCGATGAAAAACCAGCCGCGCGGTTTCAGCAGCCCGGCCAGACGCGACACCACGCGTTGCTTCATGGGCAGATCAAAGTAGATCATCACGTTGCGCAAAAAAATCACGTCGAATTCGCCCAGCGCCGGCGGTGCCAGCTTCAGATTGATTTGCTCGAAGTGCGTGCGTGCGCGCAGCTTGGGGTCGATCAGCAGCGTGCCGTCCTGCGCGCCGACGCCCTTCAGGCAATATGCTTTCAGATATTCCTGCGGAATTTCCGCTGCGCGTTCCATCGGGTATTGGCCGCGTTGCGCCCGCTCCAGCACTTGTGTGCTCAAGTCGGAGCCGGTCACATCCCAGGGCGCATCGCCCAATATGTCGTGCAGCAGCATGGCGATGGTGTAGACCTCTTCGCCGCTGGAGCAGGCGGCGCTCCACACGCGGAACTTGCGTCCGGCCGGATGCTCTGCGAGCACGCGTGTGCGCAAGAAGTCGAAGTGCTTGGGTTCGCGAAAAAAATGCGTCTCGTTGGTGGTGAGTAAGTTCACGGCGACTTGCATTTCGCCGGGTACGCTACCGTTTTGCAACAGCGCAAAGTATTCGCCGTAACTCGACAACTGAAACTCGCGTAAGCGTTTCCCGAGTCGGCCGCAGATCAGCGGCTTTTTCGCCACCGACATGTGGATGCCGGCAACGTCGTACAACCAACGCTGGAAGTTGGCGAATTCGTGATCGGTGAGCGTTGTCATAGAGGTAGTAGCGGCTTTGTTTGCGTCGTTTCTAATGTGGTTTCTCAAACAAAACCGTCATGCCCGCAAACAGATTTCGTTCCGGGGTTGCTGGGTTCAGGCCGGTTGTTGCGCCTATGTCAAGCACGGTGCGTTTGCTCCATTCGTAACTGAACGCGGCCAGAAATTGTTGAGTGTTTTTGGTTGCGTGCCGTCCGGTGCCGGATAATTCCAAGGCGAGGTTCCATTGATCGGCCAACGGGCGCGATGCGCCGACCGCCCAGGAAATTTCATGTCGACCGGCGTTGTCCGCGACTTCGCCCAGACGCGTTACGCCCAGATTAATGTCAAATTGCGCTACGTCGCTTTCCATGCTGACGATGCCGTTCAACAGATAAGCGGTTTTGCCGTTGCCCAATCCGGATTTAGCCGTGGGTGATGTGAAGCCGGCTTCCACGCCCACGGCGCTGGTTTCGGAAAGCGCGCAGTGGTACTTAAGCACGACGCTGGTATCTCCGTAGCCACTGCTGGCTGCACCGTCCTGATCAACGCGCCGAATGTAAAGGTCGCCCCCCAGCAAAATGCCCCAATCCGGAGTGAACGCGTACTTCAGCAAGTAGGGCAAGCTATCGACATGTCGATCATCGCCGCCACGGGTGCGATCCACGCCTATTTCAAATTCGAACCACCCCGGTTCGGACAGCGCCGCCGGGTTAGAAACGGTCGGGCGGTACGGTGTGGCGGTAGGTTCGTCATCGGCCGATATCGGGTCGCCAAACACAGTCATCATGGTCAAGCTGAGTTTGAATAATTTTGTTCGCATGAATTCCTCAAAGTGCTAAGGATTTCTACCCTAGCAATTAGGCCGTCTGCGTAGCCTCAGCAGCCGTCGCCAACTCACTCGTACCCAGTTGCCCGAGCACCGCCAAGTCCTGCATCGACAGCACGTTGTCGACGCCCAAGATGATGACGAATTTGTTGTTGACCTTGCCCATGCCGGCGATGAAATCGGTGCGGATTTTGGCGCCGAAGGCAGGTGGTGGTTCGATCTGGTCGCGGGGAATTTCCAGCACTTCATTCACCGCATCCACCACCACGCCCATGTCCTGGCGCTCGCCGTCGGCCTGCGTTTCCACGATCACGATGCAGGTGCGTTTGGTGACCGTGGTCGACGGCCGGCCGAAGCGCGCCGAAAGGTCGACCACCGGCACCACCGCGCCGCGCAGGTTGATGACGCCGCGAATGAAGTCCGGCATCGTGGGCATGGTGGTGATATGCCCGTACTCGATGATTTCCTTGATGCCCAGAATGCCGATGGCGAACACTTCACCGCCCAGCATGAAGGTGAGGTATTGCTGTTGATCGGGCGCGGCGGCTAACGTTGCGACCGCCTGCGCGCCACTTTTTACCAAGCTGCTCATGGTGGCCTCCTGCTTAAAATTTCACGAATTCGTCTTCACTGCCGCCGCCGGCGTTGGCCACCTTGGCCGGTTTGAGGCGGCCGGCGAGGGCGTGTTGCGGCTGCGCTTTGCGCTTGGTTTTGGTCTGGGCGAAATCGAACACTTGGCCGGCGGACTGCGTTTCCAGCTTGAAGAAGCTCATCAGTTGTTGCAGTTGTTCGGCCTGTCCGCTCATTTCCTCGGCGGTTGCGGCCAGCTCTTCGGAGGCCGAGGCGTTTTGCTGGGTGAGTTGATTCAACTGCGACATGGCGGTGTTGATCTGGCCCACGCCCGAAGATTGTTCCTCGGACGCAGCGGTGATCTCCTGCACCAGATCGGAAGTTTTCTTGATCGAGGGCACAATCTCGTCCAGTAATTTTCCGGCTTTCTCGGCCAGGTGCACGCTGCTGCCGGCGACTTCGCCGATCTCCTGCGCCGCGACTTGCGAACGCTCCGCCAGTTTGCGCACTTCGGCGGCCACTACCGCGAAGCCCTTGCCATGTTCGCCGGCACGGGCCGCTTCAATTGCAGCGTTCAAAGCCAGTAAATTGGTTTGGTAAGCAATGTCGTCGATGATGGAAATCTTGTCGGCGATGGACTTCATCGCGCCCACGGTTTGTCGTACCGACTCGCCGCCGTCGACCGCTTCTTTGGCCGCTTTGGACGCCATGCCATCGGTGATTTTAGCGTTCTCGCTGTTCTGGTTGATCGACGCCGTCATCTGTTCCACCGAGGCGGAGGTTTCTTCCACGCTGGCGGATTGCTCGCTGGCGGATTGGCTCAGTGACTGCGCCGTGGCGCTGACTTCTTCCGAGGCGCTCGCCAGCGCGTCGGCGGAGCCGCGCACTTGCGCGATGATCTGCGCCATCTTGCCCAGCATGTT
>JANLTU010000134.1:0-25991 GCA_031363085.1 Gammaproteobacteria bacterium | reverse complement strand
CTACACAAATTTCCGGTCACGCGGGTTGCGCTCTTAACTTACCGACCTTGGCTCCCGCCGGTAATGAAAAAGCGTGCCGAGGCAGGGTGTTTTAGTTTCTATCGCAAGGTTAAAACCACGGGGGGGAGCGCGCCCTTGAGGTGCTGCACGTCGTTGACACAGCCGCGCCGGTCCGCGCCGGGGATTTTGTAGCGGTTGATGCCGATTAACAGTGCACGATTAGTCATGACTTGCTCCTTGGTTGGGTGGTGGTTGGGTCGGTTGATGATGTCGGTAGGTGGGCCTGCATCCGCTCCAGGTTCCACCCTGAATCCAAGGTATCGGGAAGATCCGGCCCCAGCACCCGCGCCCGACCCTCGGCGGCGGTTTGCATCAGTTGCAATGCGGGTAGGTACTCATTCATTTGCCAGAGTGTGAGGGCCAGATTGTTCATGCTGGCCAGCGTGTCGGGATGCTCTTCGCCCTGCACCCGGCGGCGAATCTCCAACACTTTTTCCTGAAGCACGCGGGCGCCAGGGAGATCGCCCTGGTCCTTAAGTGTCAGAGCCAGATTGTTCATGCTGGCCAGCATGCCCGGGTGCTCTTCGTCCAGCACCCGGCGGCGAACTTCCAGCACTTTTTCCTGAAGCACACGGGCGCCAGGAAGGTCGCCCTGCATGCTAAATGTGCTGGCCAAGTTGTTCATGCTGCTCAAGGTATCCGGGTGTTCCTCGCCCAGCACCCGGCGGCGAATCTCCAGCACCTTTTCCTGAAGCACACGGGCGCCAGGGAAGTCACCTTGGGTTCGAAGTGCGATGGCCAAGTTGTTCATGTCGGCCAGAGTGTCAGAGTGTTCCTCGCCCAGTTCCTGTTTGTCGATCTCCCAGGCGCGCCGCAACCAATGCACAGATTGCGCATAGAGGGCAGGCCCGTGCGATAGATAGTTCGCCACGTGATTCAGCAGCTCACTGAAGCGGTACGTGTCCAACCAACGCGCCGCATAGTAGCGGTCCAGTTGCGTAATGTGCGGGGCGAGTGCGGCGTAGCGCGGCCAGTGGCTAGGCAGCTCGGTTTCAGCCGGGCAGCACTCGAATAACACTGCCAGAAAACTGCGGCAATCCACTTGCGGCTGCGCCAGCCGCGCCCGGGTGACTTGCTGGGTGAGGCGGTGCAGGTTCAGCGCAGGTTCAGTGCGGTCGCTGCTTTCGCCAGGCGCGCGGTCGAGGGCGGGAATGGCGCTGCGCTCGGCCAGGCCATAGCCGCGCAGCTCACCCGCCACCCGGTTCCAAAGCAACGGATCGGCGGCGGCCGCAGCCAGTTCGGGCGGCAACTCATCCGCCGCTTCGCGCAAACAGCGCTCGGGCAGCGGTTCCGGCGCGGCGTAGGCACACAGGCGCAGGAGCTGGGCGGCGGCCGGAGACAGCTTGGCGAAGGCCAGTGACAAGGTGGCGGACACGCTGCGTTCGTAGCCGGTGGCGGCACGGCCTTCGTCCAGGATCAGGCCCTCGGTGTTTACCGCCGCCAGCATGGCCCGGTAGTCAGCGACCGAAGCGCCGGTCTGCTCCAGATAACTGGCGGCCTGTTCCAAGGCCAGCGGCAAACCACCCAGATCGGCGGCGAGCTTTAACAACTCGGCCCGCGTCGCGCCGGGCTGTCGAGTCATGAGGAAATTCGCACCTTGTTCCGGGCTCCAAACTTCCAATTCCACTGGCTGGGCCAAGCCACCCCAGGCCGGGTTGCGGGAGGTGATGACGAGATGATGCGGGCGACCCTCGGGCAGGTGGGGGCGCAGCGCCGCGACGTTCTCGGCGTTGTCGTACACTAGCAGCCAGGGAAGCTTTTGCTGTTCCAGCCAACGCTTGAGGGCGGCGGCGGGCGCCTCGCCTTCCGGCAGCGGCGCGCTGACTGCCACGCAGCAGGCTTGGGCATCCAGTTGCAACGTGTCTTCACTCTCGGCGCGCAACCACCACACCCCGGCATACAGGTCGCGGTAGGCGTGGCTGTATTTCAGCGCCAACTGGGTCTTACCCACGCCGCCCATGCCGTAGAGCGCCGCGCGCGCCAACACCGCTGCGCTGCCGGACGCGGCAAGCTGCGCCCGCAGGCGCGCCAGCAAGCCGTTGGGATCCTGGAAGTGCGGGCTCAAGGCATGCTCGATGACGCGGAACGGTTGCTCGCTGCCTGCCGGGGGACGAAAGCGCGGCGTGGGAATGCCGGGGGTTTGGGCGATGCACTCGCGCAGGCGCACGAACTGGTTCTCCCAATCCGCTTGTTGGCCCTGGAATCGGTGGGCGTTGAGCGTGCATAGCGGGGCAAAACCGACCTGCAAATCGGCGTGGAATTGATGTGCGGCAGGCATGGTTGCGCCGCCCAACAGCACCGGCAGTACGAACAAGTTTTGATCGGCTTGGCGCGCCAGGGCCAGCTCGACCTCGCGACGGACGAAGTCCACACCTGGCGGCCCGATACGTTGGTTAATTTTTTCCAGCCAGTCCGGCCCGATCAGCACCAGCACCACCGCAGCACTGTTGACAGCGTGCTCGATGCGCTCCGGAAAAACCGCGCCGATGTCGATGCCGTCCAAATCGTAGAAAATCACCTCGGCATCGAACCAGTGGCGCAGGCGGTCGAACAGGCGGCCCGCATGGCCACCGGTATCCGCGCGGCGATAGCTGATGAAAATCATGCTCATGTGCTTGTCAAGCTCGACTCACTTTCATTGCCCGTGTCAAAAATCGTAGTGGGGGCGGCGGCAAGCCGCGCCCACCAACCTACTCTTGCACACGGCGAGGTGAAATTCGAACTGCGTTCGCCCTGAGCGTGTCGCAGGGCGGGCGGGCTTCGACAGGCTCAGCCCGAACGGTGTTGTGGCTTCTGCGTGCCGCATCAATAAAGCTCTCGCGTGTCTAACCACGTCACCCGCCCCCGTTCTGCGTTTCACTTCGTTGTACACATGCGCGGTTCCGCCTTGGCCATCGCCGTCCTCGCCGTTCCACAGGCAGATGAAGCGCACTTTGTCGACGCCGCAGGCCAGCGCGGTGTAGAGCAGCCAGAGGTTAAGGCGGTGGTAACCTGCCCAGCGCTGATGAGCACGACGCCGCGTGCCCGCAGCGCATGGCGCACACCCAGTTGGTACCAGACGTTGGGATTGTCGAGGGTCAGGTCGGCGATCACCAGATCGGCGAATAGCCGCGATCATCGCAACTATAAAACCGCCCCACTGCTGTTTTTGTCCTCTGCGCAAGCCTCGCATTTATTCCAGCGACTGCGAGAATTTCAGTATAGCTGGTGGATTCAGGTTTGCTGTTTGAGGTTCGCAATGCGGTATTGTCGAGCGCTGGCGCCCGTGTCGGAGCGCGACCATCCTGGCTGCTGGTGCATAGCCCGGCAGGTGGCATCATCCATGACGCTACCGCCTCCGGCTATTGACGAGATTTCTTCTGGCGAGTTCGATACGCGGCGACCTTGGCGCGATTACCACACAGCGCCGGACTACAATACATGCGGCTGTGGGCCTTGCTGCGATCACGAAACCAAAGCGTACACTCGGGGTTGGCGCAGCGCTTGATCAAGGCGAGGTCTGGCTCGATAAAAATCCGAGAAATGACCTCAGCCACCGGGGTCAGTAACTGATCGCGCTGCTCATAGCGTTGACACTCCACCAGCGTCCATCCCTCGCTGCCGGGCACCAGGCATTTGTACGCGCTTTGCGCCACCAAGAGGCTATTGAGACGCTGCAACCATTCCTGCGGCGAACGCGTGGACGGTGCCACCGCGTGTAACGTCGCCATACCCAATTGCTCACGAAACCATTCGCGCAACAACCTCGCCTCGCGTGCCACGTCGTCCAGTTGCTGGACGCTGAACGTCGTGTATATCTGAGCTGCCTCCGCATCTCGTAACAGTTTCGCCGCCACCAGCCAGCCCACGTAGGCGCGTCCATCGCCAATAAATTCGACCGGCGAATCTTGTGGCGTGGCGATGGTATTGAGGAAATCCATGGCGGGATCATCGCCGAGAAAGAATGCTTGCAATTTCATACAGCGATTTCCGAGTGTTGGCGCTGCGAGTGTTTGTCACGTTCACATCGTGTTGGCAGCAGCAGGGTTGTTATTTAACAGTAACCAGTAAAATCACCGTTGACAAGTGCCCCGGGCATGCGTAACTATTAATATGTAAATTTAATAGTTACGTAAAAACAAGCCATGAACATTGCCTTATCCACAACGCCTTATCCACAACCCAATGGAGTCAACCATGTACCCGAAACAGATGAAACCACTACTCGTTGCTGCGTCCTTGCTGGCCAGTGCCTTTACCCAGGGAGGCTATGCCGCAGACACCTCGATCAACCTGCCGGTGACCAGCTTGAAATACTTCGATTCCGGCGTGGGTGCGTTGAAAATCTCCCCCGCCTTCGGTGATCCAAGTAAGGGCGCGCACAGCACGTTTGTGAAATTGCCGGCGGGATTCGTCAGCTCACTGCACACTCACAGTGCCGATTACTATGCGGTAGTGATTTCCGGAGTTATTGCCAACGCCGAGACGGTGGAAGAGCCGAATGTGCCGCTCGCACCCGGCTCATATTGGTTTCAAAAGGGGCAAGCCAAGCATGTGACCAAATGTTTGTCGGCTAACGAATGCATCGTGTTTATCACACAACCAGCAAAGTTTGATTACATCGCCACCGGCCATACCGATGCAGAGTAAGTCGCTCCCGGCAAAGCCGGGGTTTTAGTGAGTGAGCCGTGCATGGCGGCTACCTGGGGCCGCTCACGCGGCCCCAATTTCATCCGGCCTAACTATTCGCCCAAGCGGACATAACGGGCGTAGCATATTTCCTGCTATCTTCTTCAGTGCATGCCGCTTAACTCAAATATCAGGCCGCAACCCGCTATATGAACATCGACACTTTTCACATCGCCAGCAACCCGGAGGCCGAAGCCATCGCCGCACTCGTCAACAAGGCGTATCGCCCGGAATTAGGCGCGTCTGGCTGGACTCATGAAGCACATCTGCTGTCTGGGAACAGAATCAATAAAATTGAACTTTTGGAAAAACGCTCTAACCTTACGGTCAAGCGGGATGTATCATAAGCAGTGCCCGCTTAAGCTTTACGAAGCGCTAACAAAACACAGGTTCCATGCATGATTCATTTTGTTTTTGGTCCAACCGGAGCCGGTAAAACAAGCTACGCACGTCAATTGGCGGCCAATCGAAATGCAATTCGATTCTCCGTCGATGAATGGATGAGCGCTTTGTTCTTCCCGGATATTCCGGGTGAACTGACGTTTGAGTGGGCGATGGCACGCGTCCACCGCTGCGAAGCACAAATATGGAGCACCGCCCGCCAGCTCCTCGCGCAAGGAAAAGAAGTGGTTCTTGAAATCAGCATGAGCACCAAAGAGCTGCGAGAAAAACAAAGAAAACTAGCTGAAACAGCCCAGTTTCCTTACACCTTGCATTACCTGGACGCAGACATTGAGGTGCGCAGAACCCGCGTTAGAAATAGAAACCAGCAGAAGGGGGCAACGTATGCCTTTGATGTCAATGACAGCATGTTTGATTTTGTGGAAAAAATGTTTGAAGTACCCACGCAGCAAGAGTTGGCCGGCGCCGAAATTGTTAAAAGCTGACTCCAACCGCACCGGCGCTGTGCATAAAAAATAGGAACACCCATGTCGCATTTTCCAAGCATGCTCCGCGACCTTCCAAAATTCGAAGGGCCTTTTGAGGCGTTCAAATTAGCGGCGAAAAACTGTGATGTTTTGTTTGCGTCCTACCCCGCCGGCACCACCATCCCAGCGCATCGCCACGCCACCGAAAACGTGGGCGTTATTACACAAGGGGAGCTGATCTTGATGCTTAACGGCGAAGAAGCGCGCTACGGCCCAGGAATGTGGTATCACGTTACGGCAGGCGTGATGCATGCGGCACGCTTTGAAAAAGAAACCTCGGAAATCGAATTCTGGTTTAGCGCCCAACCCGGCACTCAAACCGAGGCGGCCTGAAGTCCGGGGAGAAAAAACTATGGCATCCGATTTGGCGTTTGTGGGATACGTTTGTGAACAAGCACGCGACGCCGGGCGCCTATCGTTCAAAAAAATGTTCGGCGAATATGCGCTTTACCTCGAAACCAAAGTCGTTGCACTTGTCTGCGACAATCAGTTGTTTGTAAAGCCGACGCAAGCCGGGCGCGCACTGCTCCACACGGTGCTTGAATCACCGCCCTATCCCGGCGCCAAAAATCACTTCTTGATCGGCGCGCATATTGAAGATCAAGATTTAATGAGTCGGCTCTTCAGAGTAACCGGCAGCGAACTTCCAGAACCAAAGCCTAAAAAAACCACCAACAAAGGTGCAAAGAAATGAAATTCGGCTACACCATCGTTTATGTCTCCTCGGTTACTGAGGCGCTCGCCTTTTACAAGGCGGCGTTTGGTTTTGAAACGCGCTTTCTGCACGAGTCAAATCAGTACGGAGAATTGGAAACCGGCGCAACGGTGCTTGCTTTCGCCACGCATGCCATGGGTGACCTGAATCTCGATGGGAAGTATCAGAAAACCGATCCCCGTGCCCAGCCACTTGGGGTCGAATTGGCGTTTGTCGCCGACGACGTGGCATCCGCTTACGCCAAGGCGATTGCGGCGGGCGCCATCGCGATCAAGCCCCCGCTTGAAAAACCTTGGGGACAGGTTGTCGCTTATGTTCGGGCCAAAGAAGGCTCGCTGATTGAACTTTGCTCTCCCATTGGCGGCTAACGTTACACAACGCTCAGCCTGACTCACGACCTCGGCTGCAATACAAACCCGTTAACTACGATGCCAAGCTACGCAACGCTGGACACTATTGCGGATTTCTATACACCGCTGCTGGCGCTTGCCGCGCTCGCCTTCATCGTGATCGCACTGTTTAAATCGCAGTGGCGGCTCGCCGGCCAACGACTGCTGACGCTTACTGCGGCCTTGTCCGTTGCCTACGGTCTTATGTTTTTTGACAAGCACTTCAAGCTCTGGTCGAGCTTCGGCCTCGATTACAGCACGCATACGGCCGTCGCCCTGGTGTTGGTAGTTTTTCTGGCGACGAATGCACCGAAGTTGACGACGCTCTGGCTGGTCTCGCTGCTTGCCTATGCGCTTTTAATGCTCTACCAGGGCTACCATACGGTTTCCGATATTGTAGTTACAGGCACTGTAGTTATCATTCCCGTATGGCTCGTGCTTGCTTACTTCTACCAGCGTTGGCCGTTCGCAGCGGCTAACATGTTGCTTAGCCGGGAAGCGCAAAAGCGGCATGACTCTTAAAAGAGTCGAAAGCTTATTTCAGATTACTCGCCGAGCGCAAAAGTCATCATTCCAGGAACTGCGGGCGAGCAAGCAGTGTCTGTTGACGAACTACTTCCCGGCAAATATCGCGCTTAAGCCGTGCGCTTACATGGAGGAGGAATCCAATGTCAAAACTCGATGAGTTCTTGGAAAAAATCCCAGCAGAGCAGCATGCACTCGTACAGACGCTGGATACCGTGATCACAAAAGCAGTGCCGACCCTCGCCGCAAGTCTGAAGTGGGGAAATCTGACGTACCATGAAAAGAAGAACGTGTGCTCCCTGGTCTCGCACCAGCATCACGTCAATCTGCAAGTCTGGGGCGGCACACATCTGCACGACCCACGCGGGCTACTCACCGGGACGGGCAAAGACATGCGCCACATCAAGTTCGTAACCGAAGCCGACGTAGACCCGAAGTACATCACTGAGCTGGTGAAACAGGCGGCACGCCTCAGCAGTGCCTAACGATCCGTCCAGGCGGACGTGGTATCCGGAGCATGCTCCCCCGCCAACTCGCTAGCGAACGCAACAAACTCATGGATTCACGGGATCGGCGACAACCACGCAGTTGCGTCCCTGTTCTTTTGCCAGATACAACACGTGGTCGGCGCGCTCTATGAGGCTGTCCACGCTGTCTGCAACCGATGCCTGCCCCAGACCCAGGCTGATGGTGATGTGGACGGCGACGTTCTGCAATTTGATCGGCGTGCCCGCCACACGCGCGCGCACCCGTTCAGAAACTTCCCGTGCGGTGGTCAACGGCGTTTTGTGGAACACCACCATGAATTCCTCGCCGCCATAGCGCCCGACCAAGTCGACGTCGCGCACTGCTGCGCGCAAACGCGCTGCCACTTCGCGCAACACGCCGTCACCGACTAGGTGTCCGTGTGTGTCGTTGATGTTTTTGAAATGGTCAAGATCGGCCATCACCACGCACAGCGGCGTGGCGTCGCGGCGCGCTTGCGCAAGCGCGGCGGTTAGCACCGACAGCACGTAAGCGCGATTGGCAAGCCCCGTGAGCTCGTCGGTGTTGGCGAGGTGCCGCAATTGATCTTCCTCGGCCTTGAGGTTTTCGAGCGATTTTTCCAGGTGGTTTATGTGCGACAAATGATAGGTTTCAATTGCCAGCGACATATCCAGCGTAGTGATCTTGCGCACGAACGCCGCCAGTTTTTCGCGCGCTGCGTGGTCTTGCATGATGTGCGGCGGAAAGGCGTCGTGAACAATTTGCGCCAGCATGCGAAACGCACACACATACAAGCTCAGCGGAATGCCGACGCGCGCATGCGCCAGCCCCACGCGCAGCCGTTCATCGAAATACTCCGGCGTGTCAAATCGCACGCCGAGATTCAGCAGATAATTTTTTTGCGTGCGCTTGAGGCTTTCGATCAGCGCATCGTTGTCGAGAAATTGCTGCATTTGCGGATGCTGCAACAGCTCGGCGTAGAACGTCGCGATGATCCGCGCAAGCTCCGGCACAATCACCGCGCGTTGCAATTGCTCGCCCAGCGCGTGGTCATGTGCGTTGAGACCCAGCAAGGCCAGACGCCGTTTGATGGCGTCGGCGGTGAATCCATATTGGTCGCAGTATTTCGTCATGAATTCGATAACTCTTCGCAGATGACCCGGCGCATACTGCGTTGAACTTTTTACTGACGCCACTATCATATGTCGCCAGTTCATCCTTAGCACGCGACGGAAAATACTATGAACAATGACGTGCTGGTCAGCGTTGACCAAGTCTCACGATTTTACGGCCCGCTGCGCGCGGTCGATTCGGTCAGCTTCGAAGTGCGCCGCGGCGAAGTGCTGGGTTTTCTCGGCCCTAACGGTGCCGGCAAAACCACCACCATGCAAATGATCACCGGCAATCTCGCACCCAGCGCCGGGCAGATTAAAATTCACGGCATCGACATTCTCGACGAACCCAAACGCGCCAAGGCGGAAATCGGTTTTCTGCCCGAACAACCGCCGCTGTATCGCGAGCTCACCGTCGACGAATACTTAAGCTATTGCGCACGCCTGAACCGCGTACCGGCCGCCAAACTTGCCAGTGCATTGGACAACGCCAAACAACGCTGCGGCCTCACGCAAGTGAGCCACCGCTTGATCGGCAATTTGTCCAAGGGCTATCAGCAACGCGTCGGCATCGCGCAGGCAATCATTCATTCGCCCGCCGTGGTGATTCTCGACGAACCCACCGTCGGACTCGATCCGATTCAGATTCGCGAAATCCGTGCGTTGATCCGCGAGCTCGGCGGCACCCACAGCGTAATTTTGTCCACGCACATTCTTCCCGAAGTGCAGGCCACCTGCGACCGCGTGCAGATTATCAATAAAGGCAGCTTGGTGATGAGCGATACCATCGCAGGCTTGACGCAACGCATGCTGGGCTCCGGCCTGTTGGTCGCGTTGCGCAAGACGGTGGAACTGAGTGATTTGCAGTCCGTGCCCGGGGTGCTGAGCGTCGCAGCGCTGGGCGAAAATCGTTACCGCCTGCATTGCGCGGAAAATCAAAACCCGGCCGAGGCGCTGGTGGAAAAATCCGTGCAGCAGAGTTGGGGCCTGTACGAGCTGACACCCGAGCGCATGTCGCTGGAAGAAGTTTTCGTCAACATCACGCGCAACGAAGCGCCTGCTGCAACACCCACGGAGGCCGCCGCATGAACAGTATCCTCACCATCGCCGCGCGCGAATTGCGCAGCCTGTTTCTGTCACCGCTGGCGTGGAGCATTCTCGCCGTGGTGCAACTGGTCATGGCGTGGTTCTTTCTAGGGTTGCTGGATCGATTCGTGATGGCGCTGCCGCAACTGGCGCAAATGGAAAATCCCCCCGGCGTCACCGAAATCGTTGTCGCGCAATTGCTCGACACCGCCGGTATCGTGCTGCTGCTGATCGCGCCGATGCTGACCATGCGCCTGCTCAGCGAAGAGCTGCGCAATCAAACCTTGCCACTGCTGTTCTCGGCGCCGGTATCGATGACGGAAATCATCCTGGGCAAATATCTGGGCATACTCGGCTTTTTCATGCTGATTCTGCTGCTCATCGCACTGATGCCCTTGTCGCTGTACGCCGGCACCTCGCTCGACACCGGCATGCTGCTGTCCGGATTCATCGGTTTAGGTTTGTTGCTGGCGAGCATCGCCGCCATCGGCCTGTTCATGTCGTCGCTGACCGCGCAACCCACGGTCGCCGCCATCAGCACCTTCGGTGTATTACTGCTGCTGTGGATTCTGGATACGTTCACCACCACCGGCGGCGACACCAGCGGCGGCGTGCTGGCGTATTTGTCGATCCTGCGGCACTACCAACCCCTACTGAGTGGCACATTCAAAAGTGTCGACATCGTGTACTACCTGCTGTTCATCGGCACCTTCATCGTCTTGAGCATCCGGCGCCTCGACTCCTATCGTTTGCAGCACTAGAAGGAGTTTGTTTCCATGTTAGTCACCAAAAAATCTCAGCTTCAAATCCGTTGGCAGACGACCTCGTTCGTGTTTCTGTTTCTGGGCGCCATCGGCTTGCTCGCATGGTTGTCGACGCGTTATTCATTCGAAGCCGACTGGACCGCCAATCAACGCAACTCGTTGTCGGAAGCCAGCCTCGCGGCGCTGAAAGTCATCGAAGGCCCCGTCACCGTCACCGCCTACGCAACCGAGAATGAGAACATCCGCCGCAACATCACCGACCTGATCAAACGTTACCAGCGCGTCAAACCCGACCTGCAACTGAACTTCGTCAATCCTGAAACCGAACCCGAACAGGTACGCCAGCTCAACATTACCCTGGACGGCGAATTGATTTTCAACTATGCCGGCCGCTCCGAACATGTGAAGGAATTTTCCGAACAAAGCCTGACCAACACGCTGCAACGCTTGGTACGTTCCGGGGATCGCTGGCTGGTGTTTATCGAAGGCCACGGCGAACGGGCGGCGCAAGGTGCAGCCAATCACGACCTGAGCGGTTGGGTGCGCCAGCTCACCGGCAAGGGCATGAAAGTACAGTCGGTCAATCTGGCCAGCACGCCGCAAATCCCCAAGAACACCAGCGTGCTGGTGATCGCGGGGCCGCAGGTTGACTATTTACCGGGTGAAGTGAAAATTCTGCGCGACTACCTGGAGCACGGCGGCGACCTGTTGTGGCTGGCCGATCCGGGCTCATTGCATGGCTTGCAGCCGCTGGCTGAACAACTAGGCATCGAGTTCTATCCCGGCGTGATCGTCGACCCGACCACGCAACTGTTTGGCATCAACGACCCGCGCTTCGCCATCGTCGCGGAATATCCGTTTCACCCGATCACGCGCGGCTTTAATCGCATGACGCTGTTCCCGCAGGCAGGCGGTATTGACTTCAAAAAACCGGAAGGCTGGCAAGGCGAAGCAATTCTGCAAACCGTGGCGCGCACTTGGTCTGAAACCGGCAAGCTCAGCGGCGACATCGCCTATGACAAAGGCAAGGACGTGCCCGGCCCGCTCACCGTGGGCATCGCGATGAACCGGGAAATAAAAAATGCCGACGCGGCGAGCGGCACCGACAACAAGCGCGAACAACGCGTGGTCGTGGTCGGCGACGGCGATTTTATTTCAAATAGTTTTCTGGGCAACGGCGGCAATCTGGACTTGGGCATGAACATGGTCAACTGGCTAAGCCACGACGACACACTGATCTCGGTGCCGGCAAAAACCGCGCTCGACCGTAATCTGGAATTGTCCAAACCCATGCAAATCCTTATCGGTTTCGGCTTCCTGTTGTTGCTGCCTGCGCTGCTGGTCAGCAGCGGTGTCGTGATCTGGATGAAGCGACGTAAACGATGAATCAGCGCCTCACTCTCAATCTCACGTTGGCGGTCGTCATCATCGTGCTGGCGTTGCTGGTGATTTTCGAACCTGGCAAAGACAAGGCGCCTGAGCTGCCCAAGCTCACCTCGCTGCTGGCGGATAAAATCCAGCACGTGACGATTGAGCGTGTCGGTCGCGACACCTTGGTGTTCGAAAAACAAGGCGACCTGTGGCGCATCACCCAGCCGCTGCAACTGCGCGCCAACGAATTTCGCGTTGCCGCTGTGGCCAACGCCGCGCAAGCATCCAGCTATGCGCGCTTCCCGCAAGCCGGTCGTGACCTCAAACAATATGCGCTCGACGCTCCGAAAATCAAACTGACGCTGGATGGCCAGTTACTGGAATTCGGCGGCGTAAACCCGCTCGACAACCGCCGCTACCTGCGCGTCGGCGACACTATTCATCTGATCTCCGATGATTTATTCCCACGCGCCAACGGCGACGCCGCCGGCTTCGTCAGCACCGCCCTGGTGCCCGAACACGCGCAAGAACTCAGCGAAATCAAACTGCCGCAAATGACGGTGCAAAAAGACAAAGACAGCGGCAAATGGAACGTGACCCCGGCGGTCGCCAACCTCGCCACTGACGACATCGTCAAATTTGTCGACGAGTGGCGCCACGCACAAGCCCTGCAAGTCAGCGCCTACAACGGCACACCCACCGGCGAACACGTCACCTTAAGTTTTTCCGGCAACACCGCACCGCTGTCATTCGACCTGATGAGCAAAGACGGCGACCTGATTCTCGGCTGCAAAGACGCCGGCGTGATGTACCAGTTCACCGCCGAAATACGGCAGCGGATGTTTACATTAAAGCCGCCGGCAACCGAAACACCGACGGCAACACCGGTGGCAACACCCGCGAAGTAGTCGAGCGCCTGCCGCTCAACGGCTATAACACCAGCGGCAGTAACGACTCTCCAAAGGCAAGGGCAATATAATGAGCCTATTGATTCGGCCCGCAATTTATTTGACGAAACTTCTCGCGTAACGGTGTGTCACCACAAGCTTCGCCGTATCGTGAATGAAACTGTTTGTGGGCCGGATCAATAAGCTTGCGCTATCGCATTTAGTTTTCCTTGGAAGGATGCAAGTAATTCCATTACGCAAGCCTGACCCACTCCATGTGGTGGTGTTACTCTGCGAGCATTTTCTGATAATCATGGAATTTTGCAGTTTGCCTAGTCTGATAACTTCTAATCGATCCGAATAATTGGTTACTTCGATGTCTACCGTCCTGGTTTAGTCACGATGTGACCTCATCACCTCCAGAATAACTTCCCAGGCATATTTGTGGGTCGTCGCAATTTAGTCACGCATGAAATCATTCACGACGCCCGTACTCAACCGGTTGGCTTTGATACCGGATCGTGACCAATGCTGTTCAACGGATTGGATAAAAGTAGGGCGAACCAGTTTAGCTCTTTGTTCCAGCCAATCTCCTGAGTCAAACCGAAGGTAAAGACCCTCCGCAGGTTTATCGCTGAGCTGAGATTGTGAAAGAAAGCTATTGAGTTCTGATAGTGAAAAATACCCATGCTTTATCGCAGGCACTTGGAAAATTCCAATTGTCCGAAACAGTTCATTCCGTCGGCGAGATGAACAAAACTTCGCGTTGCTTTTATCGTAAATGTCGAAACCCAGAAACCAGTCCGGCAATCGGTCATATTTAACGGAGTGTTGTGCATAGCACCATTCCCCGAAAAGTATGAATTGGTCAGTCAGTTGCTCAAAAAGAGCATCTGTTCTTGGCTTCAACCATTCTGAAAGCTTTTGCCATTGCCCTGAACTTGGGAAATGCAAGTAGGCTCCTCTGTTCTGGGCGCGGATATTTCCTGAAGAGTCAAAAGATATCCCAAGATTGGCGCCGTCCACTTTTTCTTCAACAATGATCTCGTGCCGAAGAAATTCATCCCTTTCAGACTCCGACATAACCTTGTCGCCCCTGACCACCACGTCGCCAAGAAGTGCCAAGTGAGGAGTTGGTGGGAACTTAAAAAAATCGTTTTTCACGCGCGCATCTTTTTCGCATATTTTGCCTTTGCATAGTCAGGACATAGAAAATGCACAGTAATTCCAACCTCGGCCAGTGCGTCTTTCCATCTCCACCATTTACTGTCAGTGGCCTGCAAGACAGATGGTTTGTCAGGATGGGCATTTGCTACCGCTATAAACTTTCGATCAGAGATATCGAATTGGATCAAATCCCCATGGTCAGGAAATTCAGCGTAACTATCTCTAGTTTTCGTAATCCGGATTCGATCAACTTTCTGAACGTTCCATTGATTATTTTGAACCCACTTTGCAAAGGCATTACCCATACCAGGCTCACCTCCAAGTGAAAGATTCGCTATGTACTCTGCAAATATTTCACCACCATCATCAAGGACCAAGCCGCCATTAGTAGTTATATGCTCCACCGCAAAGACACACTGCTCTATGCATGCATCAGGAACATCCGACAACAGATCTGATTTTGTGGCTAAATTTGCATTTTTTGGCACATTGGTATCGACTAGGCACTTATCGGGAAGGCCCTTCATTTAGACGCCCCCGACCCACTGGTACTTTGTTTCTTTCGCTTTTGTATCGCCGCTTTGGCTCGTTCAGTGATGTCCCCCATCTCATCGCCGAAGAAATCTTTCGGCCAGTTCCGGATATTTCCAAAGATATCGATTTCAAGCGGATCCAAGGTTGCAGGGGTCTTAGTTGTGTTCGCAAAATACGCGGATACCTTATCTTTCGATACGAAGTCTTCGGCAATCCGCCTTTGAAGTCTTCTAAGAAAGTGCTCGGAATGAGTTTCAATGACAAGCTGGATATTTCTGTCTTCGCCATCTTCTCGCGAGTTAACGACGTCGATCAGCACATCAGCCAGGGCGGCCTGCGCGCTGGGGTGTAGATGAATTTCCGGCTGTTCCATGATGATGATCGATCCCTGTGGGGCATAAAAACACTGGACCAACACAGGAAGTACTTGGGATATCCCAAATCCGACGTCCGGCAGGTCGACCCAATCCTGCGAGCCCTTTGCACGAACCTTAACTTCATATTCCTGCCGTTTATCGGAAATCGCGTTGACCTTGAATTCATCAATCAGCCCCATTTCTTTTAGCTTTAAAGCAATGATTTCCTCGAATGGCTTGGCTGGCGACGCTTTATTTGCACCAAGCTTTTTTCCCAAACTAATCTTCCGGCTACGTGCGGCCAATATAGCGGCTACTGTATTCTCACCAGCATATCCAACACTTTCTGGCTCAATACCTGTCCAAGAGTACAAGCGCTCTGCTTTGGTACGCAACGGCCCAAGATAACAAAGAGAGCGGAAAAGTTTTTCGTGCGTCAAGTTCAGTTCTTTAACAAAATCCGCATTCTGGTAGTACGCAACGACCTCATCGGGAAATCCATAAAATCGGACTGGCGCTTTGGGTGACCAGACTCGTCCTTGCTGTCGCACAAGTGAATAGCCTTTCGACACAACTTTATATTCTGATTTCGCTTCAGACCGACTCATGCCAATGGAGAGTTTGGTTTTGCCTGCATCGTGGAGTTGATAGGTTAGATGATCCAGAACCAAGGAATGTTGATTCTTGTTGCCTAGTCCGACTTCTGCTTCAAATAATAGTGTGTCACCAGAAAATGATTGTTCATGCACTGGATCGTTCAGCTCTAAAGCATTTTTGAAATCCCATTCGTAATTGAAAGAAATTCTATTCTTTGAATCACGGTGGAACACCATCTCCTGATATGAACCGAGTTGAACCGCAGAATTTTTCCCTCCAGGATAGAAAACTGCTTTCCGGTCAGGTGATTCGACCGTTTGCTTGAGCATCATCAAAAACTGGCCGATGCTGGACTTGCCAGAACTGTTCGCGCCAAAGAACAAAGAAATGGGGGCGAGCTCAATGATGCCGGTATCTGCCCATCCCTTAAAATTTTGTATTCGTAATTTCTTTAACATCTCATCGGCCTCACTTTTTTGTTTCTCTCAGGTCGTACCACATTGCAAGCAGGACATTTCTTCAAAGAAGTTAGCGCCTTGCCTTCATCGAAGATGATATTTTGTTATTCGGCTGACCCCTTGCGTTTTCGGGATTTCGAAATCGGCGTGGTGAATTCAGCATCAGTTTTTAAAAAAAGCGATTTCCCATGTGCACTTTACCCAGCAGACTTCGTGATGTCATGCAGTCTCCTTGTTGCCACCGCGTACCTGTATTCACGGACGCTATAACACCAACACCAGTGGCAGGCTGGCGTGGATGCGGGTGCCCTGGCCGGGTGCGCTGTGCAGCTCGAACTGGCCGCCTAACAATTCGACCCGCTCGCGCATGTTATTCAGGCCGATTCCCGGCATCGCCGCCACCTGCGTTGGGTCAAAACCGCAGCCGTCGTCGTGCAGTTCGAGCTGTATCTGGTGTTCGCTTTGTTGCAGGTGCAGCACCACCCGGCGTGCCTGCGCATGACGTTCAATATTGGTCAGCGCTTCCTGGGCAACACGATACAGGGTGATTTCAACATCGGGCGCAACCGCCGGCTGGCGCAGCTTGCCGTGCAGTTCGATTTGCACGCCGCTGCGCTCGTGGAATTGCTCGAACATGTTCTTCAATGCGAGCTCCAGGCCCATGTCGTCGAGCAGGCCCGGGCGCAGGTCATGAGAGATGCGCCGCACTTCTTTGATCGCACCGTGCAAGGTCGAAAGCGCGCTTGCCAAGCTCACGTGATATTCCGCGTTGCCTTTCTCCGCCTGACTTTGCGCCAGCTCGATACGGAATTTCGCCGCCACCATGAGCTGGTTGATGCCGTCATGCAGGTCGCGCGAGAAACGACGGCGCTCTTCCACCTGGCGGCGCACGAAGTTGTGGGCGAGCTCCTGCAAGCGTCGGTTGGCGAGCCGGCCTTCGCGCAGGTTAGTGACGAAGACCAGCGCGACGATCAGCAAGGTGGTCAGCCCGAGTATCGTCAGGATCAGCGCGAAGGTCGCCTCAATGTTGGCTTTGACCTGCACCCGCACTTTTTCAACTTCGGTGCTAATGTCGTCGTCGTACAAACCGCTGCCGAGCATCCAGCCCCATTTCGGCAACATCAGCACATAGCCGAGCTTTTCACGTTCCGCTTGAGCGGAGGGTTTATTCCACAGGTAGCGCACGAAACCGCCGCCTTGTTGCGCCGTACTCAACAAATCACGGATCACGTAACGTCCGCGACTGTCGCGCACGTCGTAGAGGTTGCGTCCGACCAAGTCTTTTTGGATCGGGTGCACCAGGTTGACACCTTGGCTGTCGTAGACAAAGAAGTAACCGTCTTCGCCATAATGCAGGTGGGCGAGGATGCGCTTGACCTCTGCCTGCGCCGCCTGCGGATCACGCTCGGCGTCGTTGAGCACTGGCGCGATGGCGGATTGCGCGAGCCGCACGAAGCGCTCCAGCTCGCCCTCTTTGGCGGCGAGCAAGCCGGCCTCGAACAGGCGGCTTTGTGCTGCGGACAGATCACGCGCTTTCTGGGTACCGATCCAGGCAATCGCCGCCGTCAATAACAGCAGCGGTAACAGCGCCAACAGAATGATGCGCGTCTTGAAGGACATGCTTGCTTTCATCCCCCGCCATGGCCCTAACTGCGCTCGCGTAAGCGTGGATCAAACGCGTCGCGCACCGCGTCCGAAAACAGATTCGCCGCCAACACCAGTGTAAACATGAACACGAACGCGGCGCTCAACGACCACCACACCATCGGCTCGCGCGCCATTTCCAGGCGCGCCTGGTTGATCATGTTGCCCCAACTGTGCATGCTCGGGTCGACACCGACGCCAACGTAGGACAGCACCGCTTCGGCCAACACCAAGCCGGAGAAATCCAGCACCACCGCGATCAGCACGATGTGCATCAGGTTGGGCAGGATGTGGCGGGCGATGATGGTGAAGTGGCCGACACCCAGCGCGGTGGCCGATTGAATATAGTCAAGCTCGCGCAGTTTCAGGCTTTCGCCGCGCAGCATGCGGCACAGGCCGGTCCAACTGGTGATACCCAGAATGATGCACAGGAACAGCAGGCGCAGGTCGGCGCGTTTCACCGTATCGAAATCTGCACCATAGACTTGCAAGTACACTTGCACCAACAATACTGCTGCCGCAATCAGCAACACGCTTGGGATGGAATTCAAGGTGGTGTAAATATACTGAATCACATCGTCGATCCAGCCGCGAAAATAGCCGGCCATAATGCCGAGCAACACCGCGAACGGCAGCATGATGAGCGTGGTCAGCGTGCCGATTACCAAGCCGGTGCGAATGCTTTTGAGCGACGCGTAAAACACATCTTGCCCAACCTTATCCGTGCCGAAAATATGATATTTGCCGGCAAGTACCATGCTCAGCGCTGCCAGCACCATGATGAGCGTGAGCGTCACCAGGATTACGTGCCAGGGCGTGTCAGTTTCACCGCGCACGATGCGGCGCAACATTGCACCGAACACAATGTGTTGGTGACGGCTTAACGCGGCCGTCAGCACACCTACCAGTATCGCAGCGATTACCACGCCGATCAGTAACCCAAGCAATGCCAGATGCGTGATGTCGGCGCGGCGTTCACGCTCCGGATCCTGCAAATGCGCACCGCCAAATTTCAGCCGCGGAAATTCGCGCGACTGCGTGCCATCGGCGTGCTGCACCATTTCTTTCACATACGCGTGGGTCGCAAATGGGGCGGAGTAAGTTTTTTCATCGTGTTCACGCAGCGAGGTCGCGAGCACGTCCAACAGGCTCAACACCTCGCCCGCTGCACTTTGCTGGCCGTTGGCGTTCGTGGCTTGCAGTTTGAAATGCACCGAGTCGAGCAGACCAACGCTCGTGTAGGCCAGCAGTATGACCAGCGACATCATGCCCAGACGGCGGCATTTGACCTGGCGCCATGGCGCACGCAAGTGTTCGCGCGTCCGCGCGTACCACGCAAACAGCAGTATGGAAAACACCAGCAGGTAAATCAGCAGGTCGGTCCACACCAGCATCGGCTGTGCGGCTGCACTGCGCATCGCAAGCCAAGCCAAAATCAATACGCCGGCGGCAACCGCAAACGACGCGATGAAATATTTGGCCAAGGAATTAGCGGGCAGATTCATCTCACATCATCCCAAGCGTATCCGTGGATCGACCAGGGTGTAGGAAATATCTGTCAATATCAGCCCAACGATGTACAGCACCGAACCCAGAAACACCATGGCGCGCACCACCGCGAAGTCCTGACTGTTGATCGCGTCGATGGTGTAGCTGCCCAGGCCCGGAATGCCGAAGAATGATTCGGTCACCAGGCTGCCCATGAACAGCACCGGCAACACCACCACCACGCCGGTGAGAATCGGGATCATGCCGTTTTTGAGTACGTGCCGAAACAGCACCGCGCTTTCGGACAAGCCTTTGGCGCGTGCGGTGCGCACGTAGTCCTTGCCGATCTCTTCCAGAAAAATGGTGCGATACCAGCGCACACCACCGCCGATGCCGCCGATCACGCCGACGATCACGGGCAAGACAATAAACTTGAGGGCATCAAGGCCGCTGTCGTAACCCGAAATCGGCACCAGGTGCAGCAGCTTGCTGATCAGATACTGGCCGCCGATGATGTAAAACATGCCGGAGATTGACATCATCACGACACACAGCACCACGCCCCATAGATCAATGTAGGTGGCGCGAAAAAATGCCACCAGCAATGCAAACGTGATGTCCACCAACAAGCCCACCAGCAACACCGGCACCGCGATGGCGAGGCTCGGCCACATGCGCTGCGCGATGTCGCTGCCGATGTTGCGGCCTTCGTCGGAGCTACCGAATTCAAACACGAACAACTTGAGTGACTTTTCGAAAAAGATGGTATCTGTCAATACCTGCGCAGCGGGCGCCGCCGGATTGAAGACCAGGGGTTTGTCGTAACCGTGCTCGTGTTTCCATTTTTCTATGGCTTCGGGCGTGACGTGCTTGATGCCCAGATGCATGCGCGCCATGTCGTCAGGCGTGTTGACCACGAAGAACAGCGTGAAGGTAATCAGGTTGACGCCGATCAGAATCGGCAACGCGTACAACAGGCGGCGCAGGATGTAGGCGATCATCGCGCGGCGCTCTTTTCATGCCGCCGATAAATCAGCCACGCCGGCGCCGTGCCCAGTAACAACACGGCCAGCAGTAACCACACCGGCCACGTCACCGGCGCATTCCACTGCACGCGTTTTTGCGCGCGCAGCTCCGGATCAACACGTTTGTATTTAGTTGTATTGTTAGCCATGTCGTTGGGCTTCGCGTTTTTATACCATTCGTGGTAAAGACCGAAATCTTTCGAATGAAATCCCCAGATCCACGGCGCATCGGTGCGCGCAATGGTCAACATTTCATCGATCACGGCTTGGCGCTGCGGACTGTTGTCCATGTTCTTCATTTTTTTGAACAGCAGGTCAAACTGGGCGTTGGTGTAGTTGGTTGCATTGTCGCCCTGAAATTTCACTCGGCTGTTGGGGCCATAGAGCAGGAACAGAAAATTTTCCGGATCGGGATAATCCGCACTCCACCCGAACTCAAAAAGCTGCGCACTGCCCTTGAGTATTTTATCTTGAAGGCGATTCCAGTCAGTGGTGCGCACCACCAACTGGATATTGAGCTTCTTAAACTGTTTATACATCCAGTCCAAACGCGCCTTGGTATCGGCTGCGGAGCTGGAGTTTGTGTCAAAATTCAACACCAATGCGTTACCGGTTTCTGGATCGATGCCGTCTTTGTATCCCGCTTCAGCCAGTAATTTTTGCGCCGCCGCAAGCGGTTTGCGGCGGGCCTCGTTATTCACCCAATCGTAGACGACGGGATTCATGCCGTGGGCGCCGTCGACATAGCCGAAGATGCCGGGCGGAATCGGTCCTTGCGCCGCCGTGCCGCGACCATTGCGAAAAATGCTGATGTATTCCTCGTAATCCAGTGCGATTGACAATGCCTGCCGCAGCTTGCGTGCACGCTCGCTGTCGCCCCCCACCACCGGGTCGAGCATATTGAAACCCATATAGTAGATCGTGGCCGACACGGCGGTGACGAGTCGGATGTTTTTCTCTTGCATCGCGCTGGTCACTGTAGCTTCGCCGCCGCTATCGAACTGAATCGCTTGATCAAAGCTACTGGAGCTGATGCCCGAGGTATCAAAATAACCTTGCAGAAATTTGTTCCAGTACGGAATCGTTTCTTTTTCCAGCTTGAACACCACGCGCTCCACAAACGGCAAGGGCTTGCCGGCATCGACAAGCAAGCCATTTTTCGCGTCGTCAGGCTCGCCTTCGGTCGGGTAAGTTTCACCGTGGAAATTGGGATTGCGCTCCAGAATCATTTCGCGATTGGGATTGTTCACCGTCAGCATGTACGGCCCGGTGCCCACCGGATACCAGTCCAGCGTGAGGTTGCGTTCCCGCATGCCGGCTTGCGTGTAGAAGCGGTCGGCTTCGTGCGGGATCGGTGCGAAGAACGGCATCGCCAGCCAGTACAGCAATTGCGGGTACCTGCCTTTGATGCGGATGCGATAAGTATAAGTGTCAAGCACCTGCACGCCGGCGAGCGGAAATTGCCGCAGGTCGAGATACACGCCCTCTTCTTTGCCTTGCGCAATCTTGGCGTATTCTTTTTTCAACAGCTCGGCATACTCCGGCAGGCCGACGATGTATTCCGCCATCACACCGAAAATCGGCGAATGTAATTTGGGATGGGCAAGGCGCTTGATCTCGTACACGAAGTCATCCGCGATCAATTCGCGCGTGCCGGTGAATTTGAAATCACGCAGCTCGTTCACCTCCTGCAAGTCATCCAGCGTGAGTGCGCGGTAGCGATACCGCCCCTGCTCATCTTGCGCGAACGCCGGGTGCGGCTGGTATTTAATGCCGGGCTGAATCTTGATGTCGTAAACGCTGAAGGCGATTTGCGCCGCATCCGCGTTCTGCGGCAAGGGCCGCTCGTCTTTGTCGAGATATACCGGTGTGGGCACGGCGGTCGCCGCCAGCGGGATCAAGGTATACGGCCGTTTCAAATAGTGATACTGCAACGGCGGCTCGTAAATCTGCGCGATAAATTCAGATTCATTAGCGCTACCCGACTGTGCCGGATCGAGATGTTTGGGGCGTTCGGAAAATGGTTTGTACAGAATATTGGCGTGGCTGTCGCGGGCCGGATAGGGATTATTCAACGTGTCGCCGCTACAAGCCGCAAGTGATGCGAGCACGATGATACCCAGCGCCTGTCGCAACCCGCGTTTTAGCATGCTTATATTTAGCTCAAGAAAAAGTGCGTATACGCTGCCACCGTTGCCGACAACTTGCAATCGACGCGCAGCTTGACTGCAACATCCACCATCCCAAAAACGAGTTCTTGACTTCAGGTCAACCTCCGATGAGTTTTTGCAATGCTGCATCATCCAGTACCGTAATGCCCAGCTCCACGGCTTTGTCGTACTTTGAGCCCGGATCGGCGCCGGCCACCAGGTAATCGGTTTTCTGCGACACGCTGCCGCTGACTTTGGCACCCAAGGTTTGCAAGCGCGCCTTGGCGTCATCGCGCGACATGGAAGCCAGCGTGCCGGTGATGACAAAGGTTTTGCCGACCAGCGGCAGGGTTTCGACTTTACGCTTTTCAAGCGCCGGCCACGACACGCCGGCCTGCACCAGTTTTTGCAGCACGTCGCGGTTGTGTTGCTGCTGGAAGAAAGTATGCAGGCTGCGCGCAACCACCGGACCGATGTCTTCGACCTGCTGCAACTGCTCTTCATCGGCCGCCATCAAGTCGTCGAGCTTGCCGAAGTGTTGCGCCAACGAGTGCGCCGTGGCTTCACCGACATTGGCGATGCCCAGTGCGTATAAAAAACGCGGCAGGGTCGTGGCTTTACTTTTTTCGATGGCCGCAACCAGATTCGCCGCCGACTTCGAACCCATGCGCTCCAATTCGACTAACTGTTCCTGCGTGAGCGCGAAAATATCGGCAACGTCGCTGACCTGTTTTTTCTCGACCAGTTGATCGACCAGTTTTTCGCCCAAGCCTTCGATGTCCAGCGCACGGCGGGAAGCAAAATGCCGAAACGCTTCTTTGCGCTGCGCCGAGCAATACAGCCCGCCAGTGCAACGCACCGCAGATTCGCCTTCCACGCGTTGCACGTCGGAGCCGCACACCGGGCATTGGGTGGGCATCTGGAACGGCTGCGTGTGCGCCGGACGTTTGGACACCACCACGCCCACCACTTCTGGAATCACATCGCCGGCGCGGCGCACGATCACGCTGTCGCCGACACGCACGTCTTTACGTTCGATTTCGTCCTGGTTGTGCAAGGTGGCGTTGGTGACGGTGACGCCGCCGACAAACACCGGCGCAAGACGCGCCACCGGTGTGAGTGCGCCGGTGCGCCCGACTTGCACGTCAATGGCCAGCAAGCGGGTCATTCCTTCTTGCGCGGGGAACTTGTGTGCCACCGCCCAGCGCGGTGCCTTGGCCACAAAGCCCATCTGTTGCTGCTGATCGAGCCGATTGACTTTGTAGACCACGCCGTCGATATCAAACGGCAAGGAGGCGCGCTTAGTCTGCATGCGCCGGTAATAATCAAGACAGCCGTCGACGCCGTCGACGACTTCCATCTGCGCCGACACCCGCACGCCCCACTGTTGCACGCGTTGCAGAATATCGCTGTGCTTGTCGGGTAAGGCGCCGTTCTCGACATTAGCGACGCCATAGCAGATGAACTCCAGCGGGCGCAACGCGGTCAGGCGCGGGTCCAGTTGGCGCAGACTGCCGGCCGCAGCGTTGCGCGGATTGACAAACAGCTTGTCGCCTTTATCTTGCTGGCGTCGGTTCAGCTCGGCAAAGCCGCGCTTGGTCATCACCACTTCGCCGCGCACGTCCAGCACCGGCGGAAAATCCGCGCCGAGCAAACGCAGGGGAATGCTGTGGATGGTGCGGATATTCTGCGTGACATCTTCGCCGGTGCTGCCGTCGCCGCGCGTCGAGCCCTGCACTAACAGCCCGCGTTCGTAAATCAGACTGACCGCCAAGCCGTCCATTTTCGGCTCGGCACAGAATTCAATTTTATCCACTTCCAGGCGCTCGTGAATGCGGCGCACAAAGTCGCCGACTTCCGTGTCGGTAAACGCATTGGATAATGACAACATCGGCACCGCGTGGCGCACTTGCGTGAACTCCGCCAACGGCGCACCGCCGACGCGCTGCGTCGGCGAATCGGGTGTGACCAGTTCCGGATGCTGGCTTTCAAGCTCTTCAAGCGCGCGCACCAGCCGGTCGAATTCGGCATCAGGGATTTCCGGGCGATCCAGGACGTAATAACGGTGATTGTGGTAATTGATCTGCTCGCGCAAGCGCGCGGCGCGTTGTGCCAGGTATTTAGGTGCGGCCATAGCTGAACTATCCTTCCCGCTGCGACGACTGCGCAGCACTGTCGCCGTCCTGCACTGCGTGTGCAAAATCGTAATTCAAGGTGTGTTCGCGCAGCGCGCGCATGCGCTGCGGACTCAAGGGCGTGCGCTGCTCATCGCCGATAATGCCGTGCAAGCATTGCACGATGAAGTGGGCTTTCTCCAGCATGGCGTCGAAGGCCGCGCTGGCGGTCAGCGGTCCGGGGATTTGCATGAACATCGCAAGTCCGGGCGTGCTCAATTCATGCAGTGTCTGAATATCGAAGCTGCCGGGCTTGACGATATTCGCGACACTGAACACGGCGCGTTCGTCAGCGTCTGCATCGCGGAAGTGATAAATGTCAAACTCCGCCAGTTCCAATCCGGCCGCCCGTAACGCGGCATCTATTTCGGTGCCCTTGAATTGCTGCCGATCACGCGCCATCAGCGTCAATGCAACGATCAGCTCGGGCGCGCGTACTGCTACCTGCACGGCGGGCCGGGTTGTTACAGGTGCGCGAGTGGTAGCTGCGGGTTGAATTCTTTTTGTCACGCGAACTGTGGACGTTACGGCACGCGGTTGCGAGGGCATCTTGGTATCGGGCTCTATTGGCACAGTCAAAGCCTCCGGCGCCCGGGTTGCAGGCGCCGGAGTTGATGTTTTTTCAAATTCCACTTCAGATGCGACGCGACGCGTAGCAGCGCGCACCGTGTGACTGCGTTCGAGCATTTTTTCCAACAGGTAAACAGCGCCGACAATCACGCTACCGATGATGAGTAAACTGAGTCGCAGTCCATCCATTATACGGTCCTGTCTGGCTAAATGTGCGGTGGGCACTCCTACACTGCCACCATGCGCACGGCTTCGTCCACATCCACGGTAACCAGTCGCGACACGCCCGGCTCGTGCATGGTGACACCGTTGAGATGGTTGGCAAGTTCCATGGTGTTCTTGTTGTGCGTGATGAAAATAAACTGCACGCGCTCGGACATTTCACGCACCAGATTACAAAAGCGCCCGACGTTGGCTTCATCGAGCGGCGCGTCGACTTCGTCGAGCATGCAAAACGGCGCCGGATTCAATTCGAAAATCGCGAACACCAGCGCCACGGCGGTGAGCGCCTTCTCGCCGCCCGACAACAAGTGAATGGTGCTGTTGCGTTTGCCGGGCGGACGCGCCATCACGGTCACGCCGGTGTCGAGCAAGTCCTCGCCGGTCAGCTCCAGATAGGCGGTGCCGCCACCGAACAGGCGCGGAAATTTTTCGCGGAAGCCAACGTCGATCTTGTCGAAGGTTTCCTTGAAGCGCTCGCGCGTCTCGCGGTCGATTTTGCGGATGGCGTTTTCCAGCGTGGCCAACGCTTCGGTCAGATCGGCGTGCTGCGCGTCGAGGTAGGTTTTGCGCTCGGAATGTTCCTTGAACTCGTCGATGGCCGCCAGATTGATCGG
>JANLTU010000048.1:0-2444 GCA_031363085.1 Gammaproteobacteria bacterium | reverse complement strand
CAAGCTACTTCAAATGCTGCGATCCAAGTATTGACAAAATTAGGTTACGGCGTGCATGTGCCACCCGCACAACGCTGCTGCGGCGCGTTACACCTGCACAACCAGCAACCCGAACAGACCGCAGCGCTGACGCAAGAAAATCTCGCCGCCTTCGGCGCGCTCGACGTGCAGGCGATCATCAGCACCGCCAGCGGCTGCGGCGCAACGCTGAGCGAATACGCCAACGATCCACGCGCGACCGCTTTCACACGCGAGGTCGTTGACATCAGCACGTTTATCGCCCCAAGCCGGTGGCCGGAAAATGTCACGCTCAAGCCGCTCAAAGCGCGCGTCGCGGTACACGACCCGTGCAGCCTCACCCATGTGCTACGGCAGCACGAACAGCCTTACGCGATGCTGCGCAAGATTCCCGATATCGAATTGGTATCGCTACCGGATCGCGCCCGCTGCTGCGGCGCCGCCGGCAACTACATGCTGACCCATCCGGCAAAGGCCGATGCGCTACGCGACGAAAAACTCGCCGGCATTGAACAGCTCGGCGCGCAAATTTTAGTGACGTCCAACATCGGCTGCGCGCTGCATTTGGCGACGGGATTACGCGCAAAGAATTTGTCGATTGAAGTCATGCATCCGATCACGCTGCTGGCGCGACAAGTAACCTGCAGAGAGTGAGGTACGACTTGATGACGATCCCCACCGCATTAGTTGTATATGGGAAAAGAATCCCTGACAAGACACTTTCCGGTGAAATTGATGAGTCGTGATACTCGTCATTGCCCGGCCTGGGTATTTTATTCACTTATATTGAGACACCTGCTGCCACGAACCACAGAACATGCAGTGGCGCGCAGTTAAGAGTCATACAAAATACCAACCCGTGGCGATGACGTTCCGCCGTCGCCGCCTCCATGCCCTCACAGGGAAGTGCTTTATGTTGACATCACGCGCCTGGATTCCTGCTGCACTGTTGTTGAGCTTGATCGTTGCCGGGTGTAGCAGCAACAGCGACGCGCCGCCGTCCACGCCGGCCCCTGAACGCTCCAAAGCCTACGGCCTGTCCGCCAGCACCGCCGATAGCGCGGCCACCCTGAGCTGGCCGAGCATCCCCGGCACCACCGCCTACAACGTGTATTGGTCCAGCGGCGCGGACGTGAGTGTTGCCACCGCCAGCAAAGTGGCGAACGTCACCTCGCCCTACACCCACACCGGCTTGAACAACGGCACCGCCTACCGCTACCTGTTCACCGCCGTGACGGCGGTGGGCGAAAGCACGCCTTCCCATGCGGTGAAGGTCACGCCCAAGTTGCCGCTGCAAGGCGCACCCGCCAAGGTTTCCGCGCTGGCCGGCGACGGCCGCATCACGCTGCTGTGGGACTCCGTGCCCAAGGCCAAAACCTACAACGTGTACTGGAACACCACGGGCGATGTGAGTCTGCGCGACACCAAAGTCGAAAACCTCAGCTACCCGGCGGTGCACCTGGGCTTGAGCAACGGCCAGCAGTATTACTACATCATCACCGCCGACACCTCTGACTTCGGCGAAGTGGCCTCGACGGAAGTCTCCACCGCGCCGCATAGTGCCGTGCCCCATCCGCCGTTGTCGGTGAGTGCTGCGGACCGCCAAGCGAATTTAAGCTGGCCGGCAGTCAGTGACGCGACTGCGTATGCGCTTTACTGGAACAGCACCGGCCAAGTGTCGTTGGCCGATACCCGCATTGAGGTCCGCGATCCCAATTACACCCACACCGGCTTGAACAACGGCACGCGTTATTTCTACCGCATCGCCGCGCTCAACAGCCAGGGCCTCAGCCTGTTGTCGGCCGAAGTCAGCGCCAAGCCGCATGCGCCAGCACCCGGTGCGCCGGGCAAGGTCACCGCCGTGGCCGGCAACGAACAAACCACCCTCACCTGGGACGCGGTGGCCGGCGCCACGCACTACAACGTGTATTGGGACACCGGTGCGGTGGTGACGGTAATCGCCAATGTGCAATCGCCGCTGGTGCACACCGCGCGGCGGGGTGCCGGTGAACTACGCGGCGACCGCTTTGCGCGAGGGTGTGGAAAGCGCCAACTCGGCGCAGATTTCCACCACGCCGTTGGGGCCGTTGCCGCCCACGCCGCTTGCACTCGCCCCGCAGATCGCCAAACAACAAATCACCCTGAGCTGGAATGCCTGCCCGGCGCGCTGGGCTATCTGGAGTGGGAGCGGCTTTTAGCCGCTCCCACTATATTCCCTGCAACTCTGAAAGCCATCCTCGCCTAAGTTGTTTCACCTTAGAACCTGTTCAATATCTATTTTATCCTGTAGTTTAAGATTTTCTAGGGAGGAGTGGGAGATGGTGAAGAGAAAGCGCTATCCAAGTGATGTTAGTCGAGAGTAATTTGAGCTGGTCAGGACTCTGCTGGAAAATGCCAAGAAGAAAACGAGGCCCCGGACGGTAGAT
>JANLTU010000062.1:0-23688 GCA_031363085.1 Gammaproteobacteria bacterium | reverse complement strand
GAGCCGGGGGTTTTGTCGGAGTCCGCGCGTGAGCGCGGGTGTAGACAAAACACAAGGCAACCGACACGGCGTAGAGTCATTTGTGGAAGTCATGACGCGCCGCAGTGTGGCGTGTCGTGACGGACGCAGGACGGCTCGGGCTGCCGCAGGCATACCCGCCGCCGAGCGCAGGCGTTTTGGGACTGGGATGTCCCAAAAATGTATACCGAGCACGGCGGCGCAATCGGCATTTACCCAGCACTTTGGAATTACACCCAGCGCTTATAAAACGCAGCATGCGACTTTGCCGGAGCGCAGCGATAAAACCAGCGAGAGCGGTGAAATCACCGACACTCCCATGCCTGTATGCCGTTACGAGCAACGCACTCCTCTTCGCGTGTTGTACGCACGAAGCAGTGGAAAATACGACACGGCTGCGGCGCAGGCGTGGCAAATCTTGATGCGCTTTGCCGGTGAACATGGCTTGCTGCATGCCACAACGCTGCGTCTCGGAGTCACCTATGATTTTCCTGAAATCACAGAGGAAGAGCACACCCGCTATGACGCGTGTTTGAGCTGCGCTGCGAAACTGCCAACGCACGAAGACGTCTCGGTACAGACATTGCGGGGCGGAGAATTCGCGGTGTTTGAACATGTCGGCCCTTACGAAACATTGTGGTCGATCTACGATGCAATTTACTCCCGCTGGCTCCCGGACTCGGGCGCCGTGCTCGCCAACGCACCCAGCTATGCGGTGTATCTCAATGATCCCTACCAAGTGGTGCCGGAGCAGTTGCGTACGCAAATTTGTATCCCTGTGCAGTCGGTTAACACGCTTTCATAGGCACTTGTGGTTTTTTTAGTCGCGGTGTGTTCATGCGCACTAACAGCGTTGTGTGTCGTGACTAATCACTGACTCCCCACCGTATGTTTTTTGAATTTATTTTCTACCTCGCCGCAAATTCTTTCTCCCACCGCCGATCTCGAAGACGCAGTTATTGACGCCACGCTCCGCATTTTTTTAAAAATCTTAATTTTTGCTTAATTTGTCAAATCCGTTTTTTCAGGACGTCGAGTTTCCTCCGTGTATCGATGGTGCTGCATCCAGTAGCGCCTGGTCATTACACATCACGCGGAGGTTTTTATGAACGTCCAAAAAATTGTTACGTACCTGGCGCCGGGCGCTTTGACGCTGGCTTGTCTTGCGGCCGGTTGGTCGGTGAGCGCGCATGCGTTTACACCCGACGCGGGCAGCGCCACGCGGTTGGTGGTCACGCCGGAATATAAAGAAGGCGAGTTATTGGTTAAGTTTAAAAACAGCGCGCGGCGGATTCCTTCGCTGGCGCGCAGAACGCATGCGGTGCGCGAGGTCGAGCGTTTCGAGTCGATGCACGAAAAAGACGGGAAGGCAGGCACACTTGCGCAGGAACCGTGGCGCATTGCCCGGCTCAAACCAGGCAGCGACACTTTGCTTTCGAAAGAGCACCTCGCCCGTCACCCGGATGTGGAAAGTGTGGAGTTGAACTATCGCGTCATGGCAGCGCAAATCCCCAACGACCCGCGCTTCTCGGAACAATGGAGCCTGCATAACATCGGGCAAACCGGGGGCACCTTCAACGCCGACACCAATGCCCCGGAAGCCTGGGACGTCACCACCGGGAGCGGCAATGTGGTCGTCGCGGTGATCGACACCGGCGTGGATTACACACATGAAGATCTACGCGCCAATATGTGGATCAACAGCGGCGAGATTCCCGGCAACGGCATCGACGACGATGGCAACGGTTATGTCGACGACGTTTACGGGTATGACTTCGTTAACAATGACGGCGACCCGTTTGATGACTTTGGCCACGGCACGCACGTGGCGGGCATCATCGCGGCGGCCGGAAACGACGGTGTGGGTATTGCCGGAGTGAATTGGTCAGCAAAAATTATGGCGCTGAAATTCCTTGATGCCTACGGTTATGGCTCCATCTCGGATGCGGTATACGCAATTCATTACGCCACCATCATGGGCGCAAAAGTCATGAACAATAGCTGGGGCGGCGGCGGTTATTCCCAAGCCTTGTATGACGCGATTGCCGAAGCCAACACCGCCGGGGCCTTGTTTGTTGCCGCAGCGGGGAACGGTTACACGAATACAGATCTCTACACGTTTTATCCTGCCGGTTACGACGTTCCCAATGTCGTTGTGGTTACCAGCACGGATCACAACGACAATAAACCCGCGTGGTCGAACTATGGCGCCACTACGGTGGACTTGGCAGCGCCAGGAGTAGATATTTTATCGACGGTGCCGCGCGGCCCCTGCCCCTTGTGCGATAGCACCGGCTATTCACATCTGAGCGGTACCTCGATGGCGACACCGCATGTGGCCGGCGTGGCGGCCTTGTTGCTCAGTCAAAACAATCTGTCGCCGGCCGAGTTGAAGCAGCGGCTGATGGACTCGGTCGATCTGCACCCGTCACTGACGGGGCTCACGGTCAGCGGCGGCCGCCTGAATGCCGAGCACGCGGTGCGCGGAATGACCCCGTCGCCCCAATTGCCCGACTTGGCACTGAGCAACCTCACCGGGCCGCTCAGCGTAACAGCCGGCGGCTTCGTCAATCTCACTGCACAACTGGCTAATCTGGGTGGCGCTGCAACGCCCTATGCGTTGACACTCTTCGCGCTGTCGAAAGATCCGGTCTTTAACTGGAACGACTGGAACACCTGGTTGGGGATTGACTTCATTCGCGATTTTGCACCCGCAAGCGTCAGAAACATCAGCGTTGCGTTTGAAATACCCAGTTACGTGGTGCCTGGAATTTATTTCATCGGCGGCATTGTCAATTTTTGGAGTCTGGCAGAGGAAATCAGCAGCAGCAATAACAGCTCCAACGTCATTCAAATCGAAGTCCTGGCGCCCTAAGGTGCTTTCACCACGTGGCTGATTCAAGCCACTTACCGCAGTCACTTCCGGCCCACGACGGGATACAAAACCGCGTCGTGGGCCGGCCTCATCAGCGCGACCCAACCCACTTTAAAAGACACTCGAAGCACGCATGCGTTGCCATGGAGATTGCGCGGCTATCAAGGTTATAATGCCGCCCTTTGTGTCGAGGCGCTTCAGTTCAGTCTCGTGACTACCACCCAATTCAGATTTGCGCAAGCGAGCAGGCCATTCGTGTACCGACCTAAAACCGACAAAGAGCTCCGCGCGCGCGTCAAGCTGCTCGGCAATTTACTTGGCGACGTGCTGCGTCAGCACGCCGGCGAAGAAGTCTTCGATGCGGTGGAGGCACTGCGCACCGGGCATATTCGTTTGCGCAAGCGCGACAACCTGCGCAAACGTCGTGAACTGACCCGTCTGCTCGGGTCACTCGACGCGGAGACACTCACGCACGTGGTGCGCGCGTTTTATACCTACTTCAGTCTGGCCAACATCGCCGAAGAGTCGTATCAACATCACCAGCGCTACAGTCAGGAGCGGCTCGACGGTCCGTCGTGGAGCGGCTCGTTTGATCTCACGCTGCAAGAGTTGCTGCGCCAGGGCGTCTCGGGGCAGCAATTACAGGCATTACTGAATCAATTGGTGTTCATGCCGGTGATCACCGCGCATCCCACCGAATCCAAACGCCGCACCATCATGGAATCGCTGCGGCGGATTTTTTTGACGGCCGAAGAACTGGACGATCCGCGCCTGAGTCAACGCGAACTCAGTGCGGTAACCCAGCGCCTGGGCAGCGAAATTCAAATCTTGTGGAAGACCGACGAAGTGCGCGCCACCCGTCCGCGCGTGCGCGATGAAATTTCCAACGGCCTGTATTATTTCCGCGAAAGCCTGTTCGAAGCGGTGCCGGCGATGTATCGCAAACTCGAAGAAGCCATGGACCGCGTGTACGGCTTTGTCGCGCCCGAAGGCAAACACGGCATTGTGGTGCCGAGCTTTTTGCGTTTTGGTTCCTGGATCGGCGGCGACCGTGACGGCAACCCGAACGTGACGCCGCAAACCACGGTGGCCGCCGTGCGCGTGCAGGCTCAAGAAATTTTACTGGAGTACATTCATCGCCTGCGCGCTTTGAATCACCTGCTGACCCACTCCAGCTTGCTGTGCACACCGACCGGCGATTTGCTGGTGAGTTTGGCGGCGGATGAAACTTACGCCGAAAAAGCCTTCGCCGAAAAACCCGAACAATTTTTGCAGGAACCGTATCGGCGCAAACTGCATGTGATGCGTTACCGCCTGGAGCGCAACTTGGTGGCGCTCAAGCGCCGCCTGCACGGCGAGGAAGTCACCAGTTCCACGCATGCTTACAGCTCGGAACTGGAAATCCTCAACGACTTATACGTGATGCGCGATTCGCTCATCAGCCACGGCGATGCCAACATCGCCAACGGTGAATTAAAAGACCTGATCCGCCTGGTCGAGACCTTCGGCTTGCAGTTGCTGCATCTCGACTTGCGCCAGGAATCCACTCGCCACACCGACGCGGTGGCGGATTTGCTGCGCTATCATCTGCACGGCGAAGACTACGCGCAACTGGGCGAACAGCAGCGCATGCAGACTCTCACCGACGCCATCATGCGCGGTGCGCCGGTCATCATCGACGAAGGCGCGCTGTCCGACGCCACGCGTGAAACCGTCGAGGTATTTCGTGTCATGGCGCAAATGCAGCGCGAAATCAGCCCTAAAGTGTTCGGCCACTATGTGATCTCGATGACGCATGCCGCCAGCCACGTGATGGAAGTGATGTTCCTCGCTCACTTCGCCGGGCTGGTCGGACGCAGCGCGCAGGGCTGGTATTGTCATATTCGCGTCAGCCCGCTGTTTGAAACCATCGAAGACTTAGCGCACGTCGAGCCGGTCATGACCGCGCTGCTGAACAACCCCGCCTATGCAGCGTTGCTGGAAGCCTCCGGCAACCTGCAGGAAATCATGCTGGGCTATTCCGACTCCTGTAAAGACGGCGGCATTCTGGCGTCGTCGTGGATGTTGTATCAGGCGCAAAAACGCATTACCGCCGTTGCCGCGCAGCGCGGCATTCAGATGCGCATCTTCCACGGGCGCGGCGGCACCGTCGGGCGCGGCGGCGGTCCCACTCACGAAGCGATTCTGGCGCAGCCCCCCGGCACCGTGCACGGGCAGATCAAATTCACCGAGCAGGGCGAGGTATTGTCATTTAAGTACAGCAACGCTGAAACCGCCACCTATGAACTGACCATGGGTGTGACCGGCCTGATGAAAGCCAGCGTCGGCGTGGTGCATGCGCCGACCGGCGATGCGCAAAATTATCTGGACATCATGGACTCGCTGTCGCGCGAAGGTGAACGCGCCTATCGCGCGCTGACCGATGACACGCCCAGCTTCTTTGACTATTTTTACGACGCAACGCCGGTGCGTGAGATTGGCATGCTCAACATCGGCTCGCGCCCTTCGCATCGTAAAAAATCTGACCGCTCGAAAAAATCCATTCGCGCCATTCCGTGGGTATTCGGCTGGGCGCAAGCGCGCCACACCCTGCCCGCTTGGTTTGGCGTGGGCTCGGCGCTCGAACACTGGAGCAGTGCGCGCGGCCACGACCTGCGCACCCTGCAACGCATGTACCGCGAATGGCCGTTTTTCAAAGCCTTGTTGTCGAACATTGAAATGTCGCTGTTCAAAGCCGACATGGACATCGCGCACCAATACGCACAACTGTGCAATGACCCGAACACCGCGCAAGACATTTATGCGGTGATCCACGCGGAGTACAACCGCGCGGTGAAATACCTGTTGCTGGTGACGGGAAACAAAGTGCTGGTGAAGGAAAATCCGACCTTGTTGCTGTCCTTGTCACGACGCAATCCCTACCTGGATGCGCTCAACAATATCCAGCTCTCGCTGCTGCGCCGCTACCGCGACGAATCACGCGACGAAACCGAACGTCAGGGCTGGCTCAATCCGCTGCTGCGCACCATCAACGCGATCGCGGCGGGCATGCGTAACACCGGTTAGAGCCTGTTCAAAATCTCACTGATTAAAGCGCATTGCGGCAACTAACATCGAACTCAAAATACTCGCCTACTGCGGGTAGGCTGCGTTTTTGAGTTCCATTTTGCCTTGCACTGCATCCCTCCAAGGCGCTCTTGAACAGGCGCTTAATTGTCGTAAGAAAAATACAATTCGCCGATGACCCACTCGGCTTTTTCGCGGTTGAGATGCGCGCGCAGCGCGCCGCTGCGTTCATGTGTGCGTTCGTCGCGCTTGCTGATAATACGTGATACAAAATCCGCATCCGCCACCACACCGTCGCCGGCGCGCGTCCACAGCACATTGCGTAAAATGATGCGGCGCTGACTGCTGCCTAAAAACGTTTCGAGGTATTCGTCGCGCACCTCCTGCGCACGCCGCAGTCCCTTCTCGGTGCGCAACTGCGGACCGATCAGCGCCATCAAGCGGTCGATGTTGCCACCGTCATAGGCTTGCACGAAACGCATCAATACTGCTTCGAGTTCCTGGCGTGGAACGTCGAGATCCCACAACGGATCGCTGACCACACCCCCGCGCAACGTCGCCTTGTCACTGTCACTGTCGCTGTTATTAACATTGTTTTTCGGCGCAGCGGCGTAAACAGTCGCACCCATGAAACCGGCAACCAACACTATTGCATGGCATATTCGCATCGGGAGGCGCCCCCTTGTCCGTAAAATGATACGCCCCTCGCAAAGGGGCCTGATGATGTTCGGATCGGCGCGAGTGTGCATCATAACAAAGCTCTTTGTCGCCATGATAATATGCGCCCCGATGTGCAGATTGCACTTGCATTGCCACGCGCAAATGTCACTTGGCAATGTGGCCCAACCCAGCTTAACTAAAGTTCAGGTACAGCGATGATGATCACCGGCCGGCAGATCGCCAGAGGCGCGGCATGGATGGTTTTATTCAAGTTCACAGAGCGTGGGCTGGGACTCATCAGCACCATCATTCTGGCGCGTTTACTGGTGCCGCAGGACTTCGGCGTGGTCGCCATGGCCATGTCCGTGATCGCAGTGCTGGAATTAATGGGCGCGTTCAGCTTCGACCTTGCCCTGATCCAAAATGCCAATGCGGGACGCGATCAATACGACACCGCCTGGACCTTCAACCTGCTGTTTGCGCTGGCTTCTGCATTCTTGCTCGCGCTGTTGGCATTACCGATGGCCGATTTTTATTCCGAGTCGCGTCTAGAATTTGTCATGTACTGGCTCGCGCTAAGCATGGCGATACAAGGTTTCGAAAACATCGGCGTCGTCGCCTTCCGCAAAGACATGCGCTTCGACAAGGAATTCAAATTTCTGTTCGGCAAAAAAATCATCAGCTTCGCGGTCACGGTACCGCTGGCCTTCATACTGCATAACTATTGGGCGTTGGTGATCGGCACGCTCACCGGCCGCCTTGCGGGAACCGTGCTGAGTTTTATTGTGCATGAGTATCGCCCACGTTTTTCGCTGGCGGCGCGCTCCGAGCTGTTTCATTTTTCCAAATGGATGGTGTTCAATAACTTCGCTCAATTTTTACGCTATCGCTCAGCGGATTTTATCATCGGCCGCTTCGGTGGCCCGCACGGCTTGGGCTTGTTCAGCGTTGCGTTTGAAATTTCCAATCTACCCACCACAGAATTGGTTGCACCCATCAATCGTGCCGTCTTTCCCGGCTACGCCAAAATGTCGCACGACATCTCCGCGCTGCGTGAAGGTTATCTCAACGTTGCTGCCGTCATCGCTTTATTGTCATTACCCGCCGCCTTTGGAATCGCTGTCATCGCGCCGCTGCTGGTGCCGGTATTCCTCGGCGACAAGTGGCTGGAAGCCGTTCCGTTAATCCAGGTCTTGGCAATATTCGGCGCACTGGTGGCGATCCAAAACAATAATGGCCCGGCGTTACTCGCGCTGGGAAAACCGCAGGTGATGACGGGACTGGCAATCTTGTCCGGCGTGCTGTTCCTGCCGACCTTGATTTTACTTACTCTATGGTATGGTGTGATGGGCGCGGCCTGGGCTAATCTCATCATCGCGCTGGTCATGATTCCGATCAGTTACGTGTTCTTGTTCCGTGCTCTGGACATGCGCACTAGTCATATCGTCCGCGAAATTTGGCGACCGATCATCGCGACGGCGGTCATGACCGCAAGCGTGCAGGGATATGTCATGCAGGTGGCGACAGCGATAACGCTGGAAATGCAGATCGTGCATTTGTTGGCCGCCATCGTCATCGGATTCATCACCTATCTGCTGGCATCGCTGGCGTTGTGGCAGATCTCCGGGCGTCCCAAGGGAGCCGAGCAACATGTGCTGGATTATCTGCACCGTTTCCTTGAACGTCGTCGCTTGGCAAAGCCTCGGGCCATGCGTAATGACCATTCATAGCGCATCGACACCCGCCATCACCTTGCGGCGCGCCACGCACGCCGACGCAATGCAACTGGTCGAATTTTATGCTCGTCACTTTGCCGACCGCCCACGCCTGAACGACACCGCACTCTGGACGTGGGAGTTCGCCGCGCAACCGTCTGCCGCCGAAAATTTCCCGTTCTTTGTGCTCGACTCGGGCGAGCGGATCGAAGGCGGCATCGGCTATCTGCGCTTCGACTGGCATGCTGGCGCGCAAACCATCGCTGCAGTGCATCCGGTTAATTATTTCGTCAACCCGAACTATAAAGGCTTGCACGCGCTACGCCTGTTTCGCACTGCACTGAGTGAAGCCCCGCTGGTGCTTGGCTCCTATGTTTCGGACAGCGCCATGCCCTTGGTCAAACGCTCGGGATTCAGCGACTTAAGCCGCCACTATTTCGCTTACCATTTTTCGCTGCGTCGTGCAGCTACGGCGACGGGTAAATTGCGTAACGCGGCACTGGTGCTGTCGCGCCGCGTGTGGCTTGCAGGGGTGCGGACGGGCGCGCGTTTGCGAGCGCCGAAAATTCATTACCATAGTACCGACCGGCTCGACCTAACCTGGCTTGAAAATACCAAGTCATGGCGACTGTCAAATTGCGGCATCGTAAAAGATGCGGCTTATCTCACCTGGCGTTATGCCGCCAGTCCGGTACTAAACTGCCACTACATATGGCAATTGCGCGGCGATGCTCCCATCGCGCTCGCCGTTTTGCATCTGGACCCAACCCGCCGCGAAGCGGTGTTGCTGGACTGTCTTGCGGTAAATGATGACTTCTGGCGCCTAGCAGGGCTCATCAGCCGGACGATGCTCCATGCGCGCCGGGCAGGCGCGCAGCTCTGGACTACGCACGCGCTCAGCGCACCCTTAGATCGCGTATTGCGCGCACTTGGCTGCGCACGGCGTCAGAGTCCGTTTGGGCTGAGTGTTTTGTGCGCCGACGAGCGTCTGCGTGCGCAGATAACCGATCCACGTCACTGGCATTTTATGGTGGGGGATACCGATGTTTATTAGCACTCTTAAACAGCGCCTGCGTTCCTTTGTTTATCGGCACGAGGCTCTCATCCTCACCTACCATAGCGTGCTGCCGGAAGCGTTGCCGTTCCCCGTCTGGCACCATCTGACTGCGCTGGTGTTCGAGCGGCAGATCGCTTATTTGTCGCAACATTTTCGCTGCGTTTCATTGTCGGTGTTATTGGACGAAATCGCGCGCGGAAAGATTCCGCCGCACACCGTCGCGCTCACGTTCGACGACGGCTACCGCAACAATCTGACCCACGCGTTACCCATTCTGCGCCGCTACAACATACCGGCCACGCTGTTCATCACCAGCGGTTTTATTTCCGACGGGCAGATGTTGTGGCCCGAATGGGCCGCATGTGCGCTGGCGCAAAGCACTTGCACTACGCTCGCCTTCGCGGGCCAAACCTTGTCAATTAATAGCGTCGACGCACGGGTTGCAAGTTATCGTGTGATTGCTTCTATATTTAAAAGCACTGCACCCGAAAATATTCCAGCGCGAGTGGACCAATTGCTCGCCGCAGCGCAATTAACCCGCATGCAGATTGAACGCGGCGAAGTCCGTAAATTATTCAGCGCGCTGAACTGGGATGAGATTCGCCAACTGCGGGATTCGGGTCTGTTCGGATTCGGCGCCCACACCCAAAACCATTGGCGCTTGAGCAATTTAAACTTGTCGCAAGCACGTGCCGAAATTGTCGATACCAAGGCCCTGCTAGAAACCCAGATCGGCCCGGTCGGCTATTTTGCTTATCCACACGGCAATCCCGACGATTACACTGCGGCCCACCGCGACATGGCGATAAAGGCGGGCTACCGCGCGGTCTTCACGGCGCTGACCCAGACGATCACACCGCGCAGTGATGTGTTTGAACTGCCGCGTATGGGTGTCGGTGCCAACCTGACGGACGCAGAATTCATTTATGCACTGCATGGCGGTGTTGCCGCTGCTGCCAGAGGTGGTGTGCAGGCACATCTCAAGCACTTACCCGGCGGCTAATACTACCGGCGCGTGGTGCAGATAGTGCGCGGCGCGGCGTTTGGCTTCGATGTCCTTGTACACGGCCTGCGCAGCGGGCTCGGTGATTTTTAGATACTGCGCCAACTCACCTGCCGGAGCGTGATGTATATAGGCCCACAGCGCCACGTCCATCTGTTGATACGGCAAGCCGAAATAAAATTCATCCTGCCCCTGCGCCAGACTGTAGGTATCCGTCGTCGGTGCGGCGGTTGCAACTTCCTCTGGCAAGTTTAAGTGTTTGGCCAAGGCGTAAACCTGCGTCTTGTACAGATGCGCGATGGGCTTCACGTCGGCCGAACCGTCGCCGTTCTTGACAAAAAAACCTTGGTCGTACTCCAGCCGGTTGGGCGTGCCGATCACCGCGTAATTCAACCGGTCGGCGTGAAAATACTCCATGGTTTTGCGGGTGCGCTGTTTGAAATTGGTCGCCGCCACGATCTGCAAATATTCTTTTAAACCCAGCCGTGCTTCGTGCAATGCCCCGGCCGGATCCTGCACGACGATTTTGAAAAAATTGTAGTTGCCTTCCAAGCCGCCGCTCAAGGCGAGTTTATTTTTCCAGGTGGAATCGTAATTGGGGAACAACGTGCGAATCGCAGCGTCGCGCCAGCGGTAGCAGCCGTAAGCATCAAGCACCGGCGCGATGTCGAAAATTTCATATTCAATACCCAACTGCTGCGCGACCAGTTTGCCGCGCGTGACGCTTTGTGACGACGAGTCGCGTTCCGGCAGCAACAAGCCGAATACTTTTTTTGCCCCGACGGCGTGCACACACAAGGCTGCACACACGGCGCTGTCGACGCCGCCGGAAATCGCAATCACAAATCCGCGCCGATGGATGTCCTGGCTGAGGATCTGGCGCATCGACGCAGCGATGCGCGCGACTTCCGCTGCGTCGTCGAGTTTTAAAATAGCGTCGTTCAATGTCATGGCGGCTCGCTCAAAGGCTTGCTCAAAATAGATCAGTAAATATTAGGCCAAGGAACGCTGCGCAAGAATCGCGCGGATCGCGCCGGCGGTGTCCTGCACGTTACGCAGTGCGCCGAACGCCGGCGTGTTCTGCAAGCGTTTCATCAGTGCCGGTCCTTGACCCAAACCCACCTCAAATACCAACCAACCGCCGGGCCGCACAAAGCGCGGCGCGGCGTCCAGCAAGCGCATCAAGATCGCAATCCCGAACGGCCCGCCGTCAAACGCCAGGTGCGGTTCGTGCACGGCGATTTCAGGCGCCATTTGGCTCACTTTGGCGCTATTGATGTACGGCGGGTTGCAGGTCAAGACATCCACGCGGCCGTGAAATTCGGCGCTGTCGAAAGGTGCAAGCAAATCGCCGGCGCGAAATTCTGCACGCGCGCTTAAACCCAAGTGCGCTGCATTGCGCCGGGCCAAGTCCACTGCGGTCTCACTTAAATCGGCCGCGTACACCTGCGCCGCCGCCACGTGATGCGCAATCGCCAATGCGACATTGCCGGAGCCGGTGCAGACATCGAGAACGTTTAATTCTCCCGATTGCGTGCACAGCGTGATGGCCGCGCGCGCCAATAACTCAGTTTCTTTGCGCGGCACCAGCGCTTCCGGGCCGGCCAACATTTCCATGGCCATGAACCGTTGGCGGCTGGTCAGATGCGCCAGGGGCGTGCCGGCAAGGCGCCGTGCGATTAAGTCACGTAATGCCCCCTCTTGCTGCGAGTTCAGATCAGGGGAGGCGCAAGTGAGCGCCAACTCTGCCGACATCGGTGCCCCCGCCGCCGTTTGCCACAAGGCGCGCAAGGTGCTCGCGCAGGTTTCCTCCGGATGGTCCGGCAAGGTCCGAAGCTCGGCGGACAACCGCGTATAGCACTCCTGGTACAGCCGCGAGTCGCTCATTAAGACGACAGCTCCAGCAGCAATTTTTTGCTGACTTTCCCGGTGGCCGTCTTCGGCAGGTCCGGAACAATGATCACTTCTTTTGGTACCATAAAGTTTTCCAGCCGGGTCAGACAGGCGGCGCGAATTTGTTTATCGCTCAAGACCATACCTGGCTCCACCACGACATAGGCGCGAATCGCCTGCCCTAGCACCTCGTCAGGCACGCCGACTACGGCAGCCTCGCGAATCCCGGCGATGCTATGCAGCGCGTTCTCGACCTCCACCGGGCTGACCTTCTCGCCACGTGTTTTGATGATGTCGTCGTTGCGGCCGACGAAATACAAAAATCCGTCGGCATCCATCCGGAAAAAATCTTGCGTGCACAGGATCCGTTCGCCGGGCAGTTTGCCGGGCTTCAACATGTGCGCGCTCAAGTCGGGCCGCTTCCAGTAGCCGAGCATGACATGCGGGCCCCGTACGTGCAGCACGCCGGTTTCTCCGGGCGGCACCGGCGCGCCGTCGGGCGACAGCAAATAGATTTCGGTGCCGGGAATCGCTGTGCCGACGGAACCGGGCTTGACATCAACCAGCTCCGGCTCCAGATAGCTCACGCGTTTGCATTCGGTGAGCCCGTACATCTTGTAGAGCAGTGCATTAGGAAACACTTCGCGCAGGCGCGCTACAAATTCGTCCGGCAACGCCGCAGCGGTATTGGTAACGCGCGTCACCGACGGAAAACACAGCGGGCTGCGGCCATGTGCAGACAGCAACAACGCGAAAATCGTCGGCACCCCTGGAAATGCCGTGACCTGATACTCTTGCATGCGCGCGAAAATTTGCGCTGGATAGGTGAACGAACGCTCCAGCACCAGCGTGGCGCCAAGCTGCACTGCCATCAACAGTTGGTACAAACCGTAATCGAACGCCACCGGTAGAACACAAAAGATGCGCTGTGTTTCATCCAGGCGTAAATATTCGACCAAACTGCCGGCGGCGAACAACATCGACTGATGCGTTTGCATCACGCCTTTAGGATTGCCGGTGCTGCCCGAGGTGTAAATCAACGCTGCCAGATCGAGCGGAATGACCGGTATCGGAAGCGCGAGCGGTGCAGTATCGCGTAACACAGCGTCAAATGAATCAACCGTCGCTGCGACGGGCGCTTGGCCCGAACAAATCACCCCCGCAAGCTTGGGGAGCTTCGACAGCAGCGGCACAAACACCGACGCCAAGTGTCCGTCGGTAATCAATAATTTGGTATCACTGTCGTCGAGAATGAACTCCAGCTTGTCGCCCTTGGTTTGCGGATTGATCACCAGAAACACGCCGCCCGCCATCAACACCGCGTAAATCGACACTACGCAGGGCCAAGTATTGTCCATATAAATGGCGACACGGTCGCCACGCTGCACACCGCGCGCGCGCAATGCTTCGGCCAGCCGCATGGCGCTGTCTAACAATTGCGCGTAACTGTAGGGTTTGCCTTCGACGACTACGGCCAGCTTGTCGGGCAATCGAGTGCTGCTGTTCAACAGGCTGTCGTGTAATCGTCGTAGCGGGCGCGGGAGCATTGATGTTCCGAATGTTGGGTGAACGCGGAAAGTCAGTATTTTCGGCCGTTTCAGGATGCGTGCCTTCGCGGGCATGACGCTAGCTTGGTATTGATCTACGCAATACCTAGCATTGTAGTTTAGGCGAGACATAAAAATTGAACAAACTCATAAAAATACAAAACAGTGTTGCGACGTTAAACTGAATGACCATCCACTCAGGTTCCTGATCGGCTAAAACCAATAGTCGATAATTTTAGTTTCGTGATTCTACTACTGATTAAAAACTAAACTGTGAAATGCAATTAGGCAAACCCGACCCCATTTTTAACACCATTCCAGGGTGTTATCTGTCTTCATCGAAAACCTACCCATTCATTTGGATGTTAGGTTTCTAAAAACATTTCGGTTCACCCTTCCGCTACCCACGTCACGATTTGCTTGACGGTGTAAATAACCCAAGAGCACACTGCTTCGGCAGGCATTTAACTCACCTAAGGAGACTCAATAATGGAAATGAGATTGATACGGATGTTAACGAGCATTGCACTGCTCACCCTCCGCGGTGCCACAGCACTGGCCGCGCAAACCACCGACGATTCGCCGCAACGCGTTGAACAAAAGCGCGCAGACCTCTCTGGTGCACCGGGCATGGAAGTGATTACTTCGATTGCGGAATACAAACCGGGCGAGAGCCTCAATCTGCATATCCATCACGGCGTCGAAACTGCGTACGTTATCCAAGGAGCTATGGTGCAGATACCGGACAAAGAACCCATCATGCTACCTACCGGTACGACGATCTTAAACCTCCGCGATATCAAGCACGGGGCGTTCAAGGTTGTCGGCGACAGCGCATTGAAGCTGTTCACCGTACACATTGTCGACAAGGGCAAGCCGCTCTACGACTACGTAAAGTAGTTCACGCCGCAACCGATTGTGTGCCAAGTGCTTGGGGCTGCGGCCGTGACGTGACGGATGTTTTGCATCGCGAGTGCTGCATTGAATTGTTGGCAGTATTCACGCTGTGCCTAGATGGTTTTCCAGTGTTCGTCGTCCAGGAGACGAGATTGTGTCATTGCATTTAAAAGGTTGCCCATCAAAACAATACAATTATACAAGCCTGACCCCGTTTTTGTTTTTTCTTTACAGCGCATTATCTGCCTGCGGCGTTAGTGGTCGCTTGAGTGCGCCGATTGACATTGGCCATATTCATTCTCCCGAACTGCGCGAGGCGCGCTATTCGAGTGGTGTTGCCATCGGTCTGCGTGGCAGCAATGTAACGCTGCTCAACAACCTGAGCGGCGCTCAACCCCAACTCGGCCGCGATCTGGACGATTCCAAATCTGAGCCGGTTCCGGCATATGATCTAAATTTTAACATCGCCGAGCATGTGCAGATATTCGCCGGTACCAATCGCGACCGCCTCTTACTCGCGGGTGTTGTATATCAAGTCGCTGGTGAGCCATTAGAACGTAGCAGCGCCGGTAATCGTCCGATCGCAGTAAGCGTCTCTGTGGGGCACGACAAAAGCAGCGCAGGAGAGAAAACGCAATCAGGATTAGTACTATGGTATGCGCAAGAAGCGTGCGGCTGTCATTGGCATGCTGACTACAATCACTACAGCTTGGACGGATCGGTAGTCGCCGGCGTACGTGGATCACACGGATTTCTGCTGTATGGCGGCCCGTTTTTGAATTTGAATTTTTTCGACATCACGCTGGTACGGGAAGATGCCAACAGCGCATGGAAGGAGCGCACCGACTACAATCGCGTCTTAACGACACTGGGCTTCAGCGTTGCGGGCGAATACAGCTTCGGTGTGCAGCGCAGGGCATTTACATCCATCACCACGGGTAGCGCGTTGATGTATTGGAAAGATCGCGGCTTTTCCCGTCGCATTAGTAGCGGCGCACTCACTGTGGGTTGGCGTTTCTGAATCAAGGAGGGCATGAGAATGACACGGGGTAGGGGCACCCTCTCACACCTTCGCATGTAATTTATTCGGCGAGCAGCAAGTCGCAATTCATCAATGCACCCGTTCGGGCAGCCATGGCAAACCGCGCGCTGATGCCATAAACTTCCGCGCTGATTTGCCGATAGCAGCGGAATCCATGAGCCAGCTTTACCACGAACTGATCACTCACACTGCCGCGTTGCATCCTGGCAATGAAGCCTTGCGGCATCGCGACCACTCTTTGACTTACGCAGCGCTGGAAGAAGCGGTCACCCACACTGCTTGCGGCTTGATGCGCTGCGGCTTGCAACGCCACGAGCGCGTCGCCGTTTATTTGCCGAAGCGCTTTGAAACCGTGTTCAGTTTGTACGGCACGTCAATGGCCGGCGGCGTGTTTGTGCCGGTGAATCCGCAACTGAAACCCGAGCAAGTCGGGCATATTTTGCGCGATTGCAACGCGCGCATTTTGATTACGTCGAGAGATCGCGCGCTAGCGCTGGCCGAAACCTTACCCGCATGTCATGACCTGCGCACCTTGGTGCTGGTCGACAGCGCTGCCGAAGCGCTGCCCACGTTGCCATCGCTTGCAACACTCACCTGGGAAACGTTGATCGCGGCCAGCGGCAGCACGCAATTTCATCGTCGCATCGATATGGATGTGCTGGCGATTCTGTACACCTCCGGCAGCACCGGCCGCCCCAAGGGCGTGGTGTTGTCACATCGCAATGTCGTCACCGGTGCGGTGAGCGTGGCGCAATATTTGGAGAACACTCCCAGCGACCGCATTCTCGCGGTGCTGCCGTTCAGCTTCGACTACGGCTTGAGCCAGCTCAACACCGCGTTTCGCGTCGGCGCCTGCGCAGTGATGATGGACTACTTGCTGCCGCGCGATGTCATCACACTGCTCGCTAAAGAACGCATTACCGGCTTGGCCGCCGTACCGCCGTTGTGGATTCAACTCGCGCAACTGCCGTGGCCCGAGGCCGCCGTGAACACGCTGCGCTATATCACCAACTCGGGTGGCGCGATGCCGCTGGCGACTCTCGCTAGCTTGCGTAAAGCCTTGCCGAACACGCGTGTGTTTTTAATGTACGGACTCACCGAAGCCTTTCGCTCCACCTATCTGCCGCCCGAAGAATTGGATCGCCGCCCCGAATCCATGGGCAAAGCCATTCCCAATGCGGAGATCATGGTGGTGCGCGAAGACGGCACGCCGTGCGCGCCGGGCGAGCCCGGCGAACTGGTGCATCGCGGCTCACTGGTGGCGATGGGCTACTGGAATGACGCGGAGAAAACCGCCGAACGTTACCGCCCGGTGCCCGGCGCGGATCACAATATTCCGTTGCAGGAAATCGCCGTGTGGTCGGGCGACACCGTGCGCACCGATGAAGATGGCTTTTTATATTTCGTCGCGCGCAAAGACGACATGATTAAAACCTCCGGCTACCGCGTGAGCCCCACCGAAGTCGAAGAAGTCATTTACGGGTCAGGTCTGGTCGGCCACGCCGCTGCGCTGGGCATTGCGCATGCGGTGCTCGGTCAGGCCATCGTCGTGGTCGCGTCGCCGCCGGAAAATCATACTAGCGTCGATACCGCCGCCTTGCTGAACGTGTGCAAAACGCACCTGCCGAATTTCATGGTCCCGGCGCACATTCATGTGCAGCCGGTATTGCCGCGCAACCCCAATGGCAAAATCGACCGCAAACAACTTGCGCAGGAATTGCGCGACCTGTTCCAGGCGAGCAAATGAAAAAACCGGTTCATAATGTCGCGATGCCGTTTCCGGTGGACAACGGCGAACTCGTAATCGGTGGTACGCCGATCTCACGGCTCGCCGCGCGCGTCGGTCAAACGCCGTTTTATGTCTACGACCGGCGCCTGATCAATGAACGGGTCGCGCATTTGCGCTGGCATCTGCCGCGTGAAATACGCCTGCATTACGCGATCAAAGCCAATCCGATGCCGGCCGTGGTGCAGCATCTCGCCAGCCTCGTCGACGGTTTCGATCTTGCGTCGATGGGTGAAATGCAGGTGGCCCTGGACACGAGCATGCCGGCTGCGAAGATCAGCATCGCCGGTCCGGGCAAATCGCGACACGAATTGTCCTGCGCCATCGCCGCCGGTGTGACCATCAACATGGAATCCGAATTTGAAATGGAAACCATCGCCACGCTTGCGGCGACGTTGCGCATCCGCCCGCGCGTGGCGATCCGCGTGAATCCGGACTTTGAGTTGAAATCGTCGGGCATGAAAATGGGCGGCGGCCCAAAGCAATTCGGCGTGGATGCCGAGCGTGTTCCAGCAATGTTAAAGCGACTCGCGGCTCTCGATCTTGACTTCATCGGCTTTCATATTTACAGCGGCTCGCAAAATCTGCGGCCCGACGCGATCATCGAAGCCCAGGAAAAAACCTTTGACCTCGCCTATCGCCTCGCCGAGCACGCACCGTCGCCGGTACGCAAGCTCAATATCGGCGGCGGCTTCGGCATCCCGTATTTCCCTGGCGACGAACCTTTGGATATCACCCCGGTCGGCGCGCATCTGACGCAACGCATGCCGGAAGTAAAACAACAGTTGCCGCAGGCGGAAGTCATCATCGAACTGGGCCGTTACTTGATCGGGGAAGCGGGTCTTTACATCTGCCGCGTGATCGACCGCAAGATTTCACGCGGGCAGGTGTTTTTAGTCACCGACGGCGGCCTGCATCATCACCTCGCCGCCTCCGGCAACTTCGGGCAAGTGATCCGCAAAAATTACCCGGTCGTGATCGCCAATAAAATGAATGCCTCGCAAACAGAATCCGCCAGCGTCGTCGGTCCGTTATGCACGCCGCTGGATTTACTGGCCGACAAAATGGAACTCGCACCCGCCGAGGTGGGCGACTACGTCGCGATTTTACAGTCTGGCGCTTATGGACTGACCGCAAGTCCGCTGCGCTTTCTCAGCCATCCGGTACCGCTGGAAGTTTTGGTTTAATTAGGTTTAATCACCATTTTTACCAGACTGCGCGCCGCGTTGACCCACGCTTTGACGCGTGTGGGGCGCAGCCGGATGGCGTGCTGAAAAGCGTGGTAGGCAAGTTTTGGATCGCCCTGCTGCAAATGCTGATAGCCGAAATCAAACCAATGTCGTGACAATACCCCATTGATGATGGCCGGCGCGGTTTCGCTGCCCTCCGGCCCGACCCGTCCCCATTGAGCCAGCGCTTTTTGAATCACCAGCACCGGATAGTTAGCGCGATGCGGTTGATGCGAAATGCTCTGCGGATGAATGCGGTACAGCGACAACACCGCCCGCAGTTTGTGAATCGGCGCCAGCCGTGACAACCGAAACCAATAGTCGTAATCCTGTCCGCGACGCAACGCCGGGTCGAAGCTTCCCGCCTGCTGCATGATCTCGCGGCGCATCAGCAGTGTGGTGGTATGAATGATGGAATCCTGAAACAGTTTGTTATACAGCCAGCCGGAATCCTGCGCTTCGATGCCGTCCTGCTCCAGCGCATCGCGACTCACGTGCGGCAGCGTGAACACCCCGAGCGCGTCCGGCCGCCACTCGCGCCACGCACAATACACGGCACCCAGTTCAGGATGCGCACTTAGGTAATCGACTTGTTTGCGCAACTTGCCCGGCAACCACACGTCGTCGGCGTCCAGCAACGCGATGTAGTCGCCCCGCGCGCTTTGCATGCCACGATTGCGCGCGGCGGCCACACCGCAGTTTGCTTGATTGATAACTACGATGCGCGCGCCGAATTGCGCCAGCACCTCGGCGGTGCTGTCGGTCGAGCCATCGTTGACGACGATGATCTCTTTGTTGGGATAGTCCTGATCAAGCGCGCTGCGCACTGCCAGCGCAATGTACTGCGCGCAGTTGTAGGCTGGGATAATGACCGAGGCAAGCGGGCTTGAATTCATGGCGCTAGGAATGCCCCGCCACCTGCGCAGCGGGCAGTTCCACCAGCACCCAAAAACCCAGCCAAGCTAATTCATCGCCGGGAATATTTCTAAACTGCGGCGCCAGCGTGGGCTGAATGATGGCTATTTCATGCCTCGCCAAGGTGCCCGTCGGGGTGAGCTGGCGGATATGTAATCCAGACTTGCCGAGCCATTCCCGGTACTTGTCGACCCGCCAACGATTCGGAAAACCTTTATGGCTGTACATCAACTTGAACAGCGTTTCCGGCCACGTCAAGAAATCGTAAGGCGTATAGCGGTCCAGACCATGACTTTTTAAATCGACTTGGTGCAAGGAGACTCCACTCGTTTTCAGCGCGTCGCTGATATCCTGAATGGTTTTTTCAAGATCGTTGACGTGCTCCAAAACAGCGCGAGAAATAATTAAATCGTAGTGGCGTTGTTTACCGGACAGTCCATCGGGCGTCACCGTGTAGGCAATGGCGTTGGGATTAAATCCGCTTTCCGGTTTACCGAATTGCTTGAACGCGCCCAACGCGCGGGTCTTTTTATTTTCGTCCAACGCGTTGAGTATTGCCCAGTAAATCCGCAGGCTTTTTTCCGAAATCCGGCTCAACGGAAAACGGTCAACACAATGCACCAGCTCGGCGCCATGCGCGTACAACAGCAGCGCCACGCCAAGCACATCGCCCGGACCATATTCCAGAATTTTCTTCCCGGTTAAATACTGCATGGCGTCGGCCGGAGCCACGCCCAGCTTTTCAAAGTACTCCTTAACGCACAGCGCAAAATAAGCAGCGACCTCTTGGGCGTTGCCACTCTCCTCCCCGCGCCCCGTCTGGTGCGTAATCTTGACATAAAGCGACGGCGCGAAACGTGCGAGCTGATTGGAAAGAAATGCTTTCAATACGCGCACACCATCGTGCATCGGGTTTTCGCTGTACACGTTGGTCAATTCCTCTCCAAACCCGCATTTATCATTGTGCTGAGTTGTTGATCCAGGCCAGCGTCCAATCCGCAACTTGGTCACGCCACGCGCTGCGCGAGAAAGTGTGGTTGGCCGGATCAAAATCACGACGTGTGGTGCTCGCGCGTTGCAGCACTTTACGCCAACGTCGCGACGCGCTGACCAGATCGCGAAATTCGTCGGCCACGTAATCGTTGTTTCCGGACAAGATCAGCAACACCTTCCCGTTGAAGCGCTCCCATCCCGCCAGCATGGCGTCGGGCAACGGCGGCGCTGGATTGCTCGGCAGCGCGGGAGGGCCAGGTGCGTTTTGCGAAGCGGATATTTCGCTTGGGCGCGGTGCTTTGCGCAGCTTGCTCGCAAGCTCGATCAGCGACGTTAAGGATGCGCGCACGCGCCACTGCCCGCTCAGTATTTTTTTCCAAAACTCGCCGCTGAACATCCGCCGCAGATAATAATGCTTTAAATACGCGCGCGCCCTGCCCGCTTCGGTACGCACCCACGGATTCAGCAACACCAATCCGGCGACGCGCGGGTCGGTGTGTGCGTAAAACAACGCGGCGGAGGCCGCATCGCAGAGCCCCCAGAGCATGACTTTTTGCACCGATGGCGTTTGTTCGCACAGCACATCGACGGCGCAGCGGATGTCGTCGTCGACCGCTGCAAACGAACGTGGCAAGCCGACGCTGTCGCCCATGCCACGATAGTCAAAGCGCAACACCGGAATTCCGGCCTGCGCCAAACGCCGCGCCAGCAATACAAATTGCCGATGACTGCCGACACGGTACTGCGGCCCGCCCACCACCAGCAGCACCCCGACCAGTGCCTGGGCATCACCGGGATGCAGTACACCAATTAACGCGTCGGTGTTGCAGCCGAAGCTGAGTGCCCGTTCAGCAGCAGCGTAACTCATCGGCACGCCTCACCCAGCCAGTGCATCGAGCGTTCGATCAGCTCCGGCGCCTCGGTGATTTCCAGCGTATTCCAGAACGGTTCGCCGGCCACTGTGGCCGCGCGTACGCGAATCTGGCGTTGCTGTAATTCATCCACCACGGCGCGACTGGCGGGTGTCAACGGTCGATCCACCGCCGCCGCAAGCTCCAACCAATCCAGCGGCGGAGCGCCTGCCGCCAACATGGCTTTTAAATCCAGCGCATCAATGCTCCGCACCAGTTCCGGTGCCAGAGTATAGCCGGCAACTTCCAGGCTTGCGCCTTTGGACAAGGTGGCGCGCAACTCTTGGGTGGTGATTTTTTCACCCGGCATCATCAAGTCGGCAGCCAGCCGCAAGCGCAGGAATTGCGTCATCAGCGCCTCGCCGCGCGTAACCGGCTGCCACAGCAGCAAGCGCTCCACCACCGGACGCAGCTCGCTTAACACCTCGGCGGCCAACAGCGCGCCACTGCGTAATCCCCACAACACCAGCCGCGCACAACCTTGCGCTTGCAGCCAGCGCGCTGCGTACAGCATGTCGTCGCGCCAGAGGCTCCAACGTGCATCGCCGAAGTCGCCTGCACTGTCGCCGGTGCCGTAAACATCCACCAGCAACACGGCGAATCCCGCTTGCGCAAAACGCCGCGCCTGCAGCGCCACCATACGACGCGCTTTGTTCATCTCTTCGGCAAACGGGGGAAAGAACAAAATGCCGCAGCGCGTGCTGCGCGGCATTTGGGGTGGGAAATACAGAGAAAATAACGCACCGCGCGCGCCGGCCAGAAAGAACGGCTGGGGTGTAGGCGTGGCGCCTGCATTGCTCACCGGCCCAGCTTTCCTTTCACAAAGTTGGCCAAGCTTCCCAACGTTTCGAAGGTTTCCGCAGCGATCTCGTCATCGGAAACCACGAACCCGTAATGTTCTTCCAGCGCAGTGATAACCGACACCACCGCCATGGAATCCAACTCGGGAAGATTGCCTAACAACGGAGTCGCCGCCGTCAGCGCAGCCGCACGGTTTCCAAGTCTCAACGTAACGCTTAAAATCTCGCGCACCTCTTCTAACATGATTTACCCCGATGGATTTAACGTACTGAATAACCGGTGGAACACGGCGCTGCGACTGCGCGCGTATTATAGAAACACTCAATGTGGCGCCGCAATGTAAATTCATGCGCCCAACTTCGGTTACGATACACCCTCTTTTGAGGTTATCCAGCCACCCTGATGGCTGCGCTAAACAACATAAGTAGCACTTTTCGACAATGGCATTGCGCAGGAGCAACGCGGCAGGACGCGGGCACCGGTTTTCTGGAAATCATGCTGGCGGCGCTGTGGTGATGCACACCCCTCACACCGCGTTTTATTGGTTGGATAAAACGCAGTTGCTCTGGCGTTGAGTTCAAAACGTAATAATGCAATTATACAAGCCCGACCCGGTTCTAATTGCAGCCTTTTTGTCTGGAGGAAACTATGGGGGTAACTCTTGACGAAGACGTTACGAAACGCTCCGCCAGCGTTTGCCGAAGCTGTTCAGTAACGTCAACGATGGCAATGCTAGGATCAGGTGTTGTCATACTCATCTTCGGCCATGGTTTGTCGGGTTACTCTGCGCTAACCCGACCTACGATTTCGTCGTCGGGCTTCAGCAACCAGCATTTTTCCGGCCGCTTCCTAACTGTCAACACGCGGTGATTGCATGCGCGTTATGCCGTAACTGGTTCAATAGGTAGGGGTAACTTTTGGGGTAACGGCGTTTTATAAAACCCTGGCAGATTCGACAGTACGTTTTTCCCACTGTTCAACGTTTACACCTTTGATCAAAAGCCACAAAACCATTAAAACTTCGCCCAGGAAAGTAAACTCGCTAATGACTATAGTGACGTTGGGGAAGAGGAAGAATTTAACAAAATCTATCAGATAGCCAAAACATGTAATCATTAAGAACACGCCAATAATTTTAGGGATGTAGTTCGACTTGAACACCAAGTAACCCATGGGTAACAGCCACAGGCCAAAAAATATTCCGATGATTTGAATTCCATAGTTATGCAAATCAAAAAATACCGACACCAGCGTTTGCAACTGACTTGCGGTAAATATTG
>JANLTU010000060.1:0-7243 GCA_031363085.1 Gammaproteobacteria bacterium | reverse complement strand
CCGCAATCTTTGTTCTGGTCGTAGCGGGCATCTTCGCCAAGAATGTTGGCTGCGGCGACGCGCCCTTGCTGCCCGGCGGTGTGCGCCAGCATGTAGCCGCCGATGACATCACCCACGGCAAAAATATGCGGCACATTAGTACGGCAACGCGCGTCCGCTTTGACGATGCTCTTCTCGCTCATTACACCAGCCTTGTCAAGCTTCAGCGGTTCCAGTAGCGGGCGTTTGCCGGTTGCCATCACGACGTAGTCGCAGGCCAGCGTATGCGCTTTGCCGTCGACGTCTTCGTAAGTCATTTCCATTGCGCCGGGGCTACCGCTGATTTTCTTCACCTTCATCGAGGTCAATATTTTCAGATTCGGATCGGCGTTCAACACCGCCGTCAAACTCTTCGCAATCTCCGGCTCGACTTCGGCGAGGATGCGCTCTTGCGCTTCGAGCAGCGTGACCTGCGTGCCGAAGTCCTGAAAAATCTGCGCCATTTCCATGCCGATGGCGCCGCCACCGACCACACCCAAGGTCTTGGGCACAGCTTGCAGATTCCACACTGTGTCTGAAGTCAACACCCCGCCGCTTTTAAGTCCAACATCGGCACCGGGAATCGGCGGCACGAACGGCGGCGCACCAGTGGCGATCACCGCGCAGCCGAAGGTGAGGCTCTCGCCCTTGCTGCCATCGCCCGGCAACGGGCGGGCGTACGGATCGGTGCTGTTCTTCGAAGTGTCGACGAATACCCGATGCTCGCTTTCGAAAAATGCAAAGCCCTGGATCACTTTGATCTTCACGCCCTTGTCGGTCTTCAGCGCCATGTCGCCGCGCGTCTCCAGAATCTTGCGGCGCGTCGCGTCGAGCTTGCTCCAATCGAGCTTGCCTTTGGTGGTGCCAGTGACCCCCAGATGACTGTCGTGCGCGCGGTCGCGTAACCGATCCGCCGCCGCGCGCCACGCCTTGGAGGGAATGCAGCCGCGCCATAAACATTCACCGCCGGGGAAGGGTGCGTCGCTGATCATCGCGACGTTCACGCCGTGTTCGGCCAGCTCGCGTGCGCAGTCTTCGCCGCCCGGCCCACCGCCGATCACCACCACGTCGTAATCCCACTTACCTTCCGGAATCGCCGGCCCCATCGGTCCCATCCAGTCCTCCGGTTGTTCGATGACTTTTTTCAGCGTGCCCAGATACTGCGCAACCTCGGCGCCGTTCACCACGCGATGGTCGGCGGTGATGGTCAAGGGCATGCCGTCCGCGCCGGCGGATGAAATCGCCAGAATCGCGGCGGTGCCGGGTGTGGGTATCGCGTCGAAATAGGCGACGCCCAACATGCCCATGTTCGACACCATGAAGGTCGGGTTGGCATATTGCTCAGGCGTCAAGCGGCGCTTGCGCGCGCGCTCGACCAGCTCGCTCCAGTTTTTGCTTAAGTCTTCCAGCGTGCGTGCTTCGCAATGACGCAACACCGGCACCACTAGGCCGCCGCCGTCCGCCGACACCGCCATGCCGACGTCCACGTTGTCGCGCTCCACCAGCTTGTCGACCGGCTGGTAAGCCCAGTTGATGGTGGGATGTTTCTTGATCGCCAGCGCGCAGGCTTTGGCAATCGCCACCGTCACCGACACGCCTTTTTTCTTCGACGCTTTGATCAAGGCGTCGGGCTTGACATTAACCATGACGCGGAAGGTCGGCATGGTCAACGCCGCCGTCATCGAATGACTGACGGCGCGCTCCATCGCCGTCATCGCGCGGCCCTTGCCGGGCACCTGCACTTCGGGCATCGCATGCGCAGGAATCTGCTGCTCCATGCTGCTGGGGCGTTCGACCGGTTGCGCGCGTTTCACATCCAGCGCCACGATGGCGCCGCCGGGACCGCTGCCCTTGAGGGTGTTGAGATTGACATGAAACTGGCCGGCGAGCTTGCGCGCGTACGGCGTGGCGTGTTTGTTGTCCGGGCGCAGCGCGGGCGTGGTAGCAAACGCCTGCGTGGCCGGGGCGCGATGGCCGGGCGCCGGATGCGCAGCCGCCAACTGATGGCGCGGCTCCTGATGCGAGGGGCTGGTGACGTTTAAGTCGGACGCACCTTGCACCACGCTGCTGGTTGAAGTCACGACTTGGCCCGCCTTCTCGACCAGATAGGCCAGCGCACTGCCGACCGCGACCACGCTGTCCACTGCCACCAGCGGCCCGGACAGAAAACCTTCCTTGAACACTTCCACATCCATGATGGCTTTGTCGGTTTCGACTTGCGCCACCACGTCACCGCGTGAAATTTTATCGCCGGGATTTTTGGTCCATGCCACCACCACACCTTCGGTCATGGTGTCGGAGAGCTGGGGCATTTTAATGATCGTCACCACGCCTTGCGGCGCGTTCGTGCTGGGCTCAGCTTGCGCAGCCGCGAGGTTCGGCGCGGCCGCCACTGGCATCGCCTCACCGCCCTGCACCTGTTCGGCGCGATCCACCAAAAATGCCATCGCGTTGCCTACGGGCACCACCGCATTGATCGCCGCCATCGGCCCGGACAAATACCCTTCACGGAACACTTCGACATCCATGATGGCCTTGTCGGTTTCGACTGTGGCCACGATGTCGCCACGTGAAATCTTATCGCCGATTTTTTTCTCCCAACTGACCAACACGCCTTCGGTCATGGTGTCGGAAAGCTGGGGCATTTTGATTACAAAGGATTCAGACATATTAAAATTCCAAGAGAGATCAACTAACAAACAAGCAATTTCTGTCCGCGTGAGTTCTTAAGCGAAGAATAGACACGAGAAGTATCGAAATCCTTCAAACCGATGCACCCCTCAGTACCCGGCAGGTTGCCATCGGGGTGAATGGCTAACCCGGTGCGAGGCATAGAAAATGTGGGCTGTAAGCGAGTAAACCAGGCAAAGCCGTTCTGATCTCTATATGCCCCCTTTTGGAACTCGGGTGGGTTGACTAAAAATGTTTCCCCTATCAGATACTCGCCCTTGGGCAGCGGCATGTATTTGTAGCTGTGCGTACCACTCACTGCATTCCATTGATCCCCAAAAGGTGACGTTAGTATTTCATTGCAGAAAATCCACATGGCTACTTTCCTTTTTCTCGCCGTAGTCGATTCGACTCAATTTCCACGCGAACATCTACAGCTCCCTGAATCATCGACGACACGTTTTCCGCCATCCACCCATCCGATTGATCGTAAATACGCAGCAATTTTTCCAAGGCGATATCATGCCTACCCGCATAGCTACCCAACAAATCAATAATAAATAAATAAACTGGCCCCTTTAAGTACGATTTAGCTCCTGAATCAACTTCCAAGAGTTGCTTGATTCCCTTGTGGTCAGTGGGAACGGACTCGATAAAAGCCATTTGCTCGTCCTCGTTACTTGAGCGCCAGTTCAGTGCATACAAAATTGCGGTTCGCTCCACTCCGGTCTTTTGAATAACGATCTTTCTTAAGCGTTCCTTCAATAAATCGCTGGATACGTCCCCTGTCAGCACATAGGCAGTAACTCGTGTTTTGAAATCCGTAGAGCTGTACATGTCGAGAAATTTTTTCTCCAGATCTGTTTGCTCCCCAGCATATCCAGCATATGAAGGTGAAACGAAGCTGCTGACAAGATGAAACACCAGCAATGCCGCAATCCGGATTCCTGCCATACTTTCTACCTCTGTGAGTTTGCAGTGACTGGATCTGCGAACGCGCGGCTACTTTCATTTACCCAACATCTTCAACACCGCCTTCACCACGTCTTGCGCGTTTGGAATCGCCGCTTTTTCCAGCGTGTGATTGAACGGAATCGGCACGTTGGCGGCCGATACACGCAGCGGCGCGGCGTCGAGCTCAAAGAAACATTCTTCGTTGATGAGGGCGATCACTTCCGCGCCCACACCGACCGGCGCTTCGGCTTCTTCGACTACCACGGCGCGGTGCGTCTTGCTGACCGACTCTTTGATGCCTGCGCGATCCAGCGGGCTCAACGCAAACAGGTCGACCACTTCCGCTTCAATGCCGTGTTGTTTGGATAAAATTTCCGCCGCCTGCAAACACCACTGCACCGAAATGTTGTACCCCAATAATGTCACGTCGCGACCCGTGCGCGCGACGTCGGAACCTTCCAGCGGATGGAAATACTCCGCGTCGGGCACCTCACCCTTCATGCTGTACATGTATTCGTGTTCGTTGATGAACACCGGATCGTTGCAACGCACCGCCGACTTGATCAAGCCATACGCCTGCTTCGGGTTCGACGGCGTGACCACGCGCAACCCGGCGATGCTCATGAACACCTTTTCCATGCGTCCGGAATGCTGCGCGCCCAACTGATGCGCAACGCCGCCCGGCGAGCGAATCACCACCGGCGCGGTGAGTTGCCCGCCCGACATGTAGCGCACTTTCGCCGCCGAGTTGGCGATCTGATCCAGCGCCAGCCACGCGAAATTCACCGACATGATTTCGATGATCGGGCGCACGCCCAGAAACGCCGCACCGATGCCCAAACCGGTAAAGCCGTTCTCGGAAATCGGCGTGTCGATGACGCGCTCCGGGCCGTATTTGTCGTACAACCCTTGCGTCGCCTTGTAAGTGCCGCCGACCACGCCGACGTCTTCACCCATGCAGATCACCATTGGATCGCGCGCCATTTCTTCGTCATGCGCGCGCCGCACGGCCTCCCAAAAAAAGATCTCAGCCATTACCGCGCACCTCCGCGCACATAGGGATCGTTCTCGCCGAACAGGTATTTCGTCAGCTCTTCCACCTTCGGTTCCGGCGAGCTTTCAGCAAACGGAATAATGTCTTTCTCGATCTCCTCGATAATGTCTTTGTCCAGTTTCTGGTACTGCGCTTCGGTCAGCTCCTTCGCGGCGATCAGACGCGTTTTCAAAATATACAGCGGATCACGCTTGGCCCAGGTTTCTTCTTCTTCCTTGGAGCGATATTTGTTGGAGTCGGACATCGAGTGCCCGCGAAAGCGATAGGTCAGCAATTCCAGAAAGTACGGACCCTTACCCGAGCGCACATGGTCCACGGCTTTTTTGGCTTCTTTGTACACTACTTCAATGTCTTGACCGTCGACCTGCGAGGCCGGGATGTCGTAGCCGCACACGCGCTTGTACTGCTGCGTCACCGCCGTCGAACGATCAATGCGCGTGCCGATGCCGTATAGATTATTTTCGCAGACGAACAATACCGGCAGCTTCCACAGCGCTGCCATGTTCAGGCTCTCGTGGAAAGTGCCCTGATTGTTGGCCGCATCGCCGAGGAAGCAAATTGAAATTTCATCGCCGCCTTTCATCTTGATGGCTTTGGCCATGCCCACCGCCAACGGAAACGGCCCACCGACCAGCGCATAGCCGCCCATGAAGCGATGCTTCACGTCGAAGATGTGCATGGACCCGCCACGCCCTTTGCTGCAGCCGGTTTCTTTTGCATACAGCTCGGCCATCACCGCCTTGGGATCGGCACCGCATTTGATCGCATGCACATGGTCGCGATAGCCGGTGATCACATAATCGTGACCGGGACGCGCGGCTTCCATCACGCCGAAACAACACGCTTCCTGGCCGGGATATAAATGCAAAAATCCGCCTACCTTGCGCTCCATATAGGCTTCGTAACAGCGCTCTTCGAAGCGTCGCGCAAACAACATTTCGCGCAACAGCCGTTTCTTGTCAGCGGCGTTCATGGTGCTCCTGGAAATAGAAAAACATGGCTCATGGTCAACACGCCCGCTGCGGTACGATCCGAGCGGGGAAGCGCGCTATGATCGTGGTTTTACAAAATCAGGTCAAGTTGACCACTCATTCGGGCTCCAGCGTGAACTGCACTTCGAACACGCCGCCCGGTGACAGATTAAGCACATCGCGCTGGATTGCGGCATAGCCCGGCTTCTGCGCAACAAAGGCGTAGTCGCCCGGCATCACCTCGGTGAAGCGGAATTCACCCTGCGCATCGGTCAGCACCGCACGCGTGTCGGCGCCGACCAGGAGCACTTCAACGTTGGCTGCGCCGTCGCCGTAGTATCCGGTCAAGGTGCCGTGCAACTCGGCCAGATCCCGCCCTTCGCTTATTTGTTGCAGCGACACTACTGGCGCCGGCTCAAGCTCGGTGACCAAACGCGTAATCGCGTCGGGGCTCATCTCGAAACCGGAGTGCATGCTCGTCAGGTAACCTGGCATCGCAATGACCATGATCACCGGTTCGGTGCCCAAGTCGGGGATTTGGAATTCGCCGTCGGTGGCGGTGGTGACCTTGGCGTAAATCGTATCAGTCAGGATTGAATGCAACGTGACGGTCGCGGCGGCGATGGGTGCTTGGCTGGATTTGTCGAGCACCACGCCGTTCAGTACGCTGGTGCGCGGCAACGCCGCCTGCTGCACCGGTGCTGGGCGCGCGCCATATTCAGCCAAGTATAATTCGCTCGCGCGATCCGCCAGATCAGCCCAAGGGGTCACTGCGAGTTGCTTGGCCGCCGCCTGCTCGATGAACGCGCGCGCGGTGTACAACGCATGCAATTCGTCGCGATGCCGACCGCTGGCGCGATACTCCTGGCTGCTTGCGATGTAGGCCCGCGCAAGCGTGGCCGGATCGTCGTCACGTGCGATTGCATCGGGTGCGCCCGTGCCGTCGAGCACATGCCATTGCACGGTTTCCACACTGGTATGCGCGTCCACCGGTGTTGCAATTGCGCTGGCACTCGCGTCACCGGGCCGCACCGCGCGTAACACCAACCACCATTCCGCGAATCCGCCGGGGTCCAGCCGCATGATGCGGTCGATATTCAGCACGCCGTAGTCGGTGCGCGCGACGCTTGACCCGCTGCCGCCCACCGGCAGCAGCGACGGCGTATGAATCAGCGCGATATCCACGTTGCGGATCGGCACGCTGTTGGGATTCCACAGGCGCACATGCACCGCGACGCGCGCACCCGGACGCACGGCGCCATCGGTGGTTGTGACCTCCAAACGCAGCGGCGACGACATCGGTGGCGCACGTACCGCGAGCACCGACCGTGCACAGCCGCACACCGAACATAACATCAGCACGGCCATGCCACTACGAATAGCGAAGCTCAACGTTCCCATCCCCCTTCCATCCATTTCCAATCGACCTTTTCAGTGAACTGGAAACAGAATCTGACCCGGCGCGCGCAGAGGCTAACAAAAAAAACCGCGCCGTAATACCTCGGGAATACCGCAAATCAGACTTTATTGCCTAGCGCCGGTGTGAAGGATTTTACTGACCTTTAAGACGTGAGTC
>JANLTU010000051.1:0-6015 GCA_031363085.1 Gammaproteobacteria bacterium | reverse complement strand
CCTCAGTTGACCGCTACAAGGCTTAGGCAAGTGCATAGTGTCATTGAGATTTACAATTTAACCGGGCTTCATCCATTGGACGAGGCCCGCTACGGACTGCGGAGCATGCCCCGTTGGGCGCATGGCATCGTTGCAAATCGTCGGAATAGCGTGCTATTCCTCGCTGGTTGCGCCTTGCCCTGCGCCCAACGTGTCGCACTCCGCAGCCCGTCTAACTGAGGTTGCTAGGATCGTGGGTACCGAACGTTGGCTATTACCGGAAGGTATAGATGAAGTATTGCCACCGCAGACGCACACCCTGGAACGCGTCCGGCGCGACGTTCTCGACATTTTTCATTGCTGGGGTTACGACCTGGTTATCCCGCCGTTTATTGAATACCTGGATTCGTTGCTGACCGGTACCGGGTCTGATCTTGACTTGCAGACTTTCAAGCTCACTGACCAATTAAGTGGACGCCTGATGGGTGTGCGCGCCGACATGACGCCGCAAGTGGCGCGCATCGACGCGCATCGCTTGCGCCGCGACGCGCCAGTGCGTTTGTGTTATCTGGGCACGGTGTTGCGCACGCGTCCGGATGGCGCGGATGCTTCGCGCAGCCCCATGCAAGTGGGCGCGGAACTGTACGGCCACAGCGGTGTGGACAGCGACGTGGAAGTGATTTGCCTGATGCTGGAGATGCTGCGCGTGGTTGGCATCACTCAGGAAATTCATATCGATCTGGGCCACGTTGGTATTTTTCGCGGCTTGGCGCGGCATGCCGGGTTGACGGCAGCGCAAGAAGCCGAGTTGTTCGATGCGCTGCAACGTAAAGCGCGCGTGGAAATTAACGACCTGCTGGCATCGGTTGCAGATGCGCAAGCAAAAGACATGTTGGCACAGTTAATCGATCTGAACGGTGGAGCAGAAATTTTGCCACAGGCGCGCGCTGCACTGCGCGCGGCGCCGCCCGCAGTACGCGACGCGCTGGGCAATCTGGAAAGCATCGCTGCACAATTACAGCAGCGCAATGCCACCTCGACGCTGTATTTCGATCTGGCGGAATTGCGCGGTTATCAATACCAAACGGGTGTGGTGTTTGCCGCCTACGTGCCGGGCCATGGGCAGGAAGTTGCGCGCGGTGGGCGCTACGACGACATCGGCAAAGTGTTCGGACGCGCGCGTCCCGCCACCGGCTTCAGCGCGGATCTGAAAACATTGATCGCGCTGAGCGCGCGCGCGGCGGTGCCGGTACGTGGTATTTTTGCGCCGGCGCTCGACGACAGCGCGTTGCATGCGGCGGTCGCGCGCTTGCGCCAGTCTGGCGAACGCGTGGTCTGCGGTCTTCCCGGGCAGGCGGGAAATGCCGCTGAGATGAGTTGCGACCGAGTGCTAAAACGCCAAGGTAAAGAATGGCTCGTAGGGCCTGTTGACCGATAACGAGGGAGATAAGCCGTGGGTAAAAACGTCATTATTATCGGCACCCAATGGGGTGATGAAGGCAAGGGCAAGATCGTCGATCTGCTCACCGAACACGCGCGTGTCGTGGTGCGCTTTCAGGGCGGGCATAACGCCGGGCACACACTGGTCATCGGCGGCAAGAAGACTGTGCTGCATTTAATTCCTTCCGGCATCTTGCGCGCGAACTCGCTGTGCCTGATCGGCAACGGGGTGGTGTTGTCGCCCAAGGCGCTGCTGGACGAAATGGATACGCTGGAAAGCAACGGTGTGCCGGTACGCGAACGGCTGCGTATCAGCGAAGCGGCGCCGCTGGTGCTGCCCTACCACCAGGTGCTCGATCAGGCGCGTGAACGCGCCAAGGGCAACAATGCCATCGGCACCACCGGGCGCGGCATCGGCCCGGCCTATGAAGACAAGGTTTCGCGGCGCGCGGTGCGCCTGGGTGACATTTTTCATCGCGAGCGTTTCGCGGCCAAATTGGGCGAAGTGCTCGACTACCACAACTTCGTGTTGCAGCACTATTACAAGGCCGAGACGGTCAGCTTCCAGCAGGTGCTGGACGAAACCCTGGCGATGGGCGAGCGCATCAAGCCGATGGTTGCGGATATTCCGGAACTGATTTACCAGCAGCAGCGCGCCGGTGAGAGCGTGTTGTTCGAAGGCGCACAGGGCGCGCTGCTTGACATTGACCACGGCACCTATCCGTTCGTCACTTCGTCCAACACGGTGGCGGGCGGCGCGGCCGCCGGCAGTGGCGTGGGGCCGACTTGTTTTGACTATGTGCTGGGCATCACCAAGGCTTACACCACACGCGTCGGCTCCGGTCCATTCCCCACCGAATTATTCGACGACACCGGCCAATATCTGGCTAAAAAAGGCCATGAATTCGGCTCCACCACCGGGCGGCCACGTCGCTGCGGTTGGTTCGATGCGGTGATGTTGCGCCGCTCCAAGCAATTAAACGGCGTCTCCGGTTTGTGCATCACCAAGCTCGACGTGCTCGACGGCATCGACACCATCAGCGTGTGCGTCGGCTACCGCCGCAACGGCGTGGTGAGCATGACGCCGCCGGTCGGCGCCGATGGCTACACCGGCTGCGAGCCGGTCTATGTCGACATGCCGGGCTGGAAAGAAACCACCGTCGGCGTACGCAAGTACAGCGCGCTGCCGGCCAACGCACGCGCCTACTTAAAGCGTATCGAAGAGATCACCGAGACGCCGATTGATATTGTCTCGACCGGCCCCGATCGCGACGACACCATCGTGTTGCGGCATCCGTTTGAGTGAATTTTCGTCGCGCCGGGATTTAATCCGCGTATTTCAAAGACGACATTTCCAAAGCCAAGCGCTTGCGTAAGTTACTTGGCAAGGACGTACCCTGCTAAAATTTGAGGTCACGCCATGCAATCCACGCACGACGCGGAACGCCGCAAGGCGTTGCTGGTATCGATCCGCACTCCCAAGGTAACGGAGGTTGACGCCCAAGAGTCGCTGGCCGAGCTCAAGCGCTTGGTCGGCACGCTCGGTTATCAGGTGCTGGGCACGCAGTCGCAGCGCCAACCCACCACGACAGGCGTCACTGTGGTGGGCGAGGGCAAACTGAAAGAACTGGCGCGTTTTACCGGCGGTAAGGGCGTGGTGGAGCGCGTCGCGAAAGCGTCCGACGAGGACGAGAACGAAGAAGAGGCAAGCCTGGATACCAGCGCGGCGGCAGCGCCGCATGAACTTGCCAGCGTGGTTGTGTTCGACTGCGACTTGACGCCGTCACAATTGCGCAATGTTGAAAACGCATTGGGCGTGGAGGTGCTGGACCGCACCGGTGTGATCATCGAGATTTTCAGCCGTCATGCCAAGACGCGTGCGGCGCGGCTGCAAGTTGAAATCGCGCGCCTGAATTATTTGTCGCCGCGACTGCGCGAATCAGGCGGCGGCAAGGAACGGCAATCGGGCCGCGGCGCGGGTGAAAGCACGCTGGAACTTGATCGGCGCAAAGTGCGAGATCGCCTGGCCGAACTCAAGCGCGAACTGGAAAGCGTGCAGCAGGAACAAAGCCATCGCCGCGCGCAGCGTGCTGAGCAAATGTGCGTCGTGCTGGTGGGCTACACCAATGCCGGAAAATCCTCAACCATGCGTGCGCTGACCGGCAGCGATGTGCTGGTGGAAGACAAATTATTTGCCACGCTCGACACCACCGTGCGTGCGATGCAGCCCGAAACCCAGCCCAGAATTCTGGTTTCGGACACGGTCGGTTTTATCAAAAAACTTCCGCACGATCTGGTGGCGTCGTTCCGCTCCACGCTCGATGAGGCACGCAATGCATCGCTGCTGCTGTACGTCGCGGATGCTGCTGATGACACTTTTCGCGCGCAGCTTGACGTCGTCTACGCCGTGTTGCGCGAAGTTGGCGTGGAGAACACGCCGCATCTGCTGCTGCTGAATAAAGCAGATCGCTTGACTGAAAAACAAAAAGAATCGCTGCGACACGAGTTTCCCGACGCGCTCCTGATGTCAACGCGTAACCCGCAAGACCTTCAAATGCTGCGCCAACGGATCGTGCAATTCGCCGAGCGCGACATGCTTGAGGAAGAGATTTTCGTACCCTATACCGCGAAAGGCGCCGTGGGTGAAATCCGCGCCAAGATGCATGTCGTAGACGAAAGCTACGAAGCGGAAGGCAGTCGCGTGCGTGTACGCGCTAAAGCGGCTGATCTTGAGCGTTTGAAGAAAATGATTCAGGCGGGGAGTTAAACAGCGCTGCCACTAGAGCAACTATTGGAGTCAGATACCAGACCCTGCCGGTAGCCCGGGTTAGGCGCATCGCGGCGTAACCCGGGGAATTAACTAGCCGATTTTCCGTTTGATCGCATTCACCACTGTGTCGCTCGACGTTGCATTCACGTCGAACAATAAGCCTTCTTTCTTGTAGAAGCCGATCAGCGGCGCGGTCTTTTCGTTGTAGGTGTCGAGACGTTTGCTGATGGCAGCCTCGGTTTCGTCGGCGCGTTGCACGATTTCGCTGCCGCATTTGTCGCACTTGCCGGCCACCTTGGGCGGCATGCTCTTCACGTTATAGATAGCCTGGCATGTGGTGTTGACGCAGGTGCGGCGTGTGCTCAAGCGATCTAAAATGACTTCACGTGGCACTTCAAGATTCACCGCCATGTCGAGTTTAATGGTGAGCTTGGTGAGCATTTTCTTCAGCGCGTCGGCTTGCGGAATGGTGCGCGGGAAACCGTCGAGCAGAAAACCTTTTTGGCAATCGGGCTCCAGGAAGCGTTTTTCCATGATGCCAAGAATCAGATCGTCCGGCACCAAGTCGCCGCGATCCATGTACTCTTTGGCTTTTTTGCCGAGCTCCGTGCCGGCCTGCACGGCACCGCGCAGAATGTCGCCGGTTGAGATTTGCACCGAGCCGTCGAGCTGCGTGAGCAGCTTGGCAACCGTACCCTTGCCCGCACCGGGCGCACCCAGAAGAATCAAACGCATCGCAAACCTCCTTTTAAGTTCAAGCTGAAATTATTGTGCGCGGCGTGCACCAGTGCAACGCCACATACGCAGCGATGATTGTGAACGTTCGCGCCTTGATCACCAGACGATATTTTTGTTCGACCACCAAAATCGACGTATCGGGCTATCCATCGCGCTCCGGTGGTTGCTCGCGGAAGCGTCCCGGCGGAACACCGAGGCGTCGCTTGAACGCCTTGTTGAAGGACGCTTCGGAGTCGTAACCGACCACGCCGGCGATCTGGCTGATCGGCAGTGCGCTTTCGCGTAACAGGCGTGTGGCTTGTTGGATGCGGCAGCGCGCCAGATATTCCATTGGTGCGTCGCCGACGAATTTTTTGAAGCGCAGCGCGAACGCGGAGCGTGACATATTGACGGTGGCCGCGAGCGCTGCCACGGTCCAGGCGTGTGCGGATTGTTCGTGCAGCACGCGCAGCGCAGTGCCGATCTGGTGATCCGCCGCCGCGCCGAACCAGCGCACGTCGCGGCTGCCGCCTGTGCCCAGATAAGCGCGCAGCGTTTGCACGAAGAAAATATCGGCGAGTCGGTCAAGCATCCGCGACGAGCCCAACACCGGCGTCGCGGTTTCGGCGGCGAGTAGTTGCAGGGTGGATTGCAGCGCAGCCAGTTCTCCGTCCGTCACCTTGAAATGCACCAGTTCGGGCAACACATCCAGCAGCGCCGGATAGCGCGGCCCGGCAAAAATAAACCGCCCGCCGATGATGGTGGTGAGTTCACCGCCGCCGCCATAACGCAACGTGCGCCCTTCGATTTGACTCAAAACGTTTTCGAAATTTTGCGTGGGCGAATCGAGCCGGTCCCGCAGCGTAAACGCGCAGCCGCGCGGCAGCAGATAACAATCGCCCGCACGCAGCGCCACTGGCGTCGGATCGCCCGCGACGTTGATCCAGCCGCGCCGTGGGGGCTCGACTTTATTCCGTATCACCATGTGAAGTTCGGCATCGTGCTGCACGGCAGCGGCTGGATCAACGTCGCGGGCGACCCGACGCCGGTGGCGCTGCGTGCGGGCGATTGTTATCTGCTGCCGCGCGGCTGCGCGTTTACGCTGCGGG
>JANLTU010000049.1:0-12394 GCA_031363085.1 Gammaproteobacteria bacterium | reverse complement strand
ACTACATCATCTGCGGCGACTGGAATACGGTGCACCGCGAGATCGACATCCGTAACTTCAAAGGCAATCAGAAAAATTCCGGCTGCACGCCGCCGGAGCGTGAATGGATCGACGACTTGTTTACCAACGGCGGATGGGTGGATGCGTTTCGCGTGGTTAACGAGGAACCCGATCAATACACCTGGTGGTCGAACCGGGGCGAGGCGTGGGCAAAAAATGTGGGCTGGCGCATCGACTACCAGATTGTGACGCCGAAGCTGGGCACAGCGGCGCGCGCGGCAGAAATTTATAAGACACAGCGTTTTTCGGATCACGCGCCATTGATCATCGACTACGACTACAACCTGTAACCAACACGCTCAACGGAAAGGATGGCAGCTCATGGACCCCAACGAATTCACCATTCACGCCGCGATTGAAGACCAGCACTGGTGGTTTCGCGCGCGCCGCAACATCATCGGCGCGGCGCTCGCAAAATATGCGCCGCAACAGCGCGCGCATTTGCTGGAAATCGGCTGCGGCACCGGCGGCAACTTGCGCTTTTTTGCGCCGCGCTTTGGCGCGGTCACCGGCGTGGACGCCGCACCCTCGGCGGTAGCCTTTGCCAAGCAACGGGTGCCCGGCGAAGTGTTCTGCGGCGATTTTCGCCAGTTGCTGCGGGGCCGCTGGCACGACTACGACGTGGTGTTGCTGGCCGACGTGCTGGAACACGTGGAGCACGATCATGACTTTTTACGCGACCTAGTGGCCGAGCTTAAACCCGGCGCAACCTTGATCATCACCGTGCCTGCGCATCCCTGGTTATGGAGTCCGCACGATGCGGCACTGGGGCACTTTCGTCGCTATACCCAGACCACCTTGCGCGCAACCTGGGCAGCCCTGCCGGTGCACACGCATTTCGTTTCGCACTTCAACACGCTGCTGCTGCCGTTGATTGCACTGGCGCGCTACATCACGCCGCAGCAAGCCACAAGCAGCCATAGCGATTTACAACAACATGGCCCCTTGGTGGATCGCCTGCTGTATGCGATTTTCAATTCAGAAACCTTCTGGCTACGCCACGCACGCTTTCCGTGGGGATGCAGCGCGCTTGCGGTGTTACAAAAGCGCGCCCCGTCGCCACAATGACCTGGCGGGCCACGGCGTGCGTGGCCATCGCACTGGTCACCTTTTTCGCCTTTGTTTACACGCCGATTTCTGATTCCGATTTCTGGTGGCACATCGCCGCCGGAAGATGGATCGTCGCACACAGCACCCTACCCACCACCGATCCGTTCGGCATGTATTCCGCCGCCGACGCGGTGCGCAACAACACCGTGCTGCGTGGTCAGTGGCTGGGCCAAGTAGCCTTGTTCGAGCTGTTCGCGCACTGGGGCAGCAGCGGCGTGATCGCAATGCGCGCGCTGCTGCTGACCGGGTGCCTGGGCTTGTTATTTTGGCGTGCACACCGGCTGGGTGCGGCGACCTGGGCCAGTTGGGTGGTGCTGATCCCCAGCAGCCTGCTTGCACTGGGGTTTAGCAACGACCGGCCGCAGTTATTTTCTTACTTGCTGGCCACGCTGTTATTTCTCGTGCTCGAAAACCATCAACGCAGCCGCGCACCGGGTTGGCTGTGGATGTTGCCGCTGATCGCAGTGTTATGGGCCAATACCCACGCCGCGTTTTTACTCGCCGTCGTATTGCTGCCGCTCTACGTAGCGGCGCTATGGCTTCAGGCACGACGACAACAACAAAACTTTCGCGCGCTGCACGGCGGGCTTGCGCTGGCGGCACTTGCCTTTGTCGCCGCAACCTTTTTCAACCCCAATGGCCTCACCACTTACGCGTACCTGTTCAGCCTGGAAGGCTCGGCGCTGCAAGCCGCCACGTCGGAATACATCAGTGCGTTTGCGCTCTACCAGCTCGGCAACTATCTGCCGCAAGCGTGGGTGGCCCTGCTTTACATTGTGGCGACGGTTGCCTGCATCGGCCTGTGGCGTCGCGACCGGCCGCGCCTCGCCTTGGTCATTTTTCTGAGTGTGATCGGTGCGTGGTCGTACCGTTATCTCGCCTTTCTGATTTTTATCGGCGGGCCGTATCTGGCAGTTGGTGTTAGCCACGCGCTAAATATCAAGCCCCGCTTCTTGATTCCACGCTACGCTGTTGCCGTGCTGTTGCTGCTTGCGGTCGCAGCCATAACCTTTGGGGTGCAAAACGGCATGGCGTTGCGCGATGCCGTGAATCGCAGCCTGTTTCCGCTCGCCGCGCTCGATGCGCTGGGCGACAAAAACATCGCGGGCCGGATTTTCAATCACATGCAATGGGGCGGTTATCTGCAATGGCGCCTGGGTGAAAATGCGCATTTGTACGTGGACGGGCGCATGCTTGACAGTTCACGCCTGGAACCCTACCGGCACATTTTATGGGCCACACCAAACGGAATCGAACTGCTGCGTCGCGAACAGTTCGACGTCATCATGTTGCCGCCCGGCAACCGGTTTAGCGGCGAACGCTATGCCTTGGTCGATTACTTACATACACAACCGGAATGGCGCATGGCCTATCAGGATCGCGACGCAGTGGTGTTTGTGCGAGGTAATAGAAGCGGTTGATAAATCAATTGGTGCGACGCAAGTATAGCGGTTTACCCCACCGCTACCTGCAACGGCGGCTGCTCGGTATTGTGCGTGGGTAGCGGCGTGTTGATCGCGTCGAGCAACGCGTTGATGGTTTCGATCTGCTTGTTCAGATTTGCGCACAGCGCTTCGAGCTCGGCGATTTTTTCTTCGAGCTTTTCGCGCGACATTTTTATTTTTTTCAAATTCTCCAGATGCTCGTCCAGTTGGCGCTTGCGTTCCTTGATGCGCGTGCCCAACGGATTCATCACCGACTTGGCCCAGCCTTCGGCGTCTTGCTTGGCCTGAAAGTAAACATTGCGCACGTGGCTGACCAGCGACACGAAAAACTTCTTCACCACAAAACTTTGCTCGGTCATGGTGGTCACCGGGCTGTCGCGGAAAGCTTCAGATTCTTTATGTAGGCGCTGTAATTGGGCGATGTATTTTTTGGTCGAGAACAGCGTGGTTTTGACATCGGCCAGATCGTGTTCGTCGCGGAAGCGCTGGTAAATAGCCTGCACCAGCTCGTTGGATTTATCTGCCTGCCAGTTGACCTGCTCCATGATGTGTTGCGCGGAGTCGAAAAACACTTTCATGCTGTTTTTCATGCCGCCGGTGGTCCAACTGTCGACCATTTCGTTGCGCGATTTGGCGATCATTTTGTCGAACGAATCGATGCTGAGCGTCTCCAGCACGATCTTCACTTGCTGTGTCAACACATGGCGACTGGTCTGAAAATTCTCGACGTTCTTTTTGTAGTTTGCCTGCGCCTCGCGCGCCTTGTTCATCAACTGTAAAATCACGTCGGTGTTCTTGCCGCTGAGCGAGCGTAACTCGTTAAGCTGGCCCTGTGCCGCGTTGAGGCGCCCTTGCAACAGTTGTTGCGTGCTCTCGATGCGCGCACCGATGCGGCCGACCACATTGTCGCGCACGATGCGTTGCCGCGACGGCACCACGTGCTCGGACAGATAACGTTCCAGCGGCGGCAAACCGCTACGTTCCAGCAGCGTCGCATCCTGCTTTACTTTGGCCAGCAATCCCTTCTGCGCCGATAATGGAAACACCTGCGCCCGCGTGAGCATTAGTTTTTCTGCCGTGGCTACGCACTGCGACTCGATACTCTCGGCGACTCCGGCGTCATCTTTCAAGTCATCCCACAAGGTATCGATCTTGTTCAGGATCGCGAGCACGCCGCCATCTTCAATGTTCATATGCGGCGTGATGCAATACTTCCACATGTCCAGATCAGTTTTTGTCACGCCAGTATCAGCGGCGAGAATAAACATCACCGCCTGCGCCGCCGGAATCATTTCCATGGTGAGCTCGGGTTCGTTGCCCAGCGCATTCAGACCGGGCGTGTCGAGCACCACCAAACCTTGCTTGAGCAAGGCGTGCGGAAAGCTGATCATCGCGTGGCGCCATACTGGCACCTCAACCTGGCTGGGCGGCGGCGCATCCGGCGTCGCTGGATCGGGGTGGTACAAACCGATCCGTTCGGCTTCCGCGACGCTGACGTTTTTCACGCGCACGATTTCTTTAAACGACTCGGCCATGATGTCGGGCGAGCTGGTGTCCAAGTCGATGGTGGTCCAGTACATCGGGTTGTGTTTGTACTGGGCGATGGTGGTGTCTTCCGAGCGCGTTTCGATCGGCAGCAAACGAATGTAGGCGCGGTCGGCTGCCTTATCGTAAAACAATTCGGTCGGGCACATGGTGGTGCGGCCGGCCGACGACGGCAGCAGGCGGCGCTGGTAGTCGGCGAAGAAAATTCCGTTGATCAATTCGGTTTTGCCGCGCGAGAATTCCGCAACGAAGGCAATCGTCAAGGCATCCGACTTGAGCGCTTCCAGCAACTCGAAAATGCGCAAATCGTCTTCCGGTTCGTTGAGGTCGTTTTTAAGCAGCCATTCCTGATACGCCCGGATATGCGCAATCATGCGCGCCTTCCATTTGCTGTAGGCTTCGAGTTGCTGTGAGAACTGCTCGTGCATCGTCATGGATGCTTTCCTGCAAGTGACTTACATTTTTAGCGTTGCGCTATGACGCGCAAAGACCCCGTCCGGGCATAGCCCGGCTAAGTGAGATATCGTCAAGATTGACTGGAAGTTTAGCCATGCGCGGGTGTCCAAGCGGGCGTGGCGCATGAATCCGAAAATTGCAAAAACAAATACCGCGAGCAAATGCCGATGACGTCGCAAAATAATCTACGCTGCCGCGCGCTGGCGCGGCGCGACTACACACACACCTGGCACGCCATGCAGCAATTCACGGCGCAGCGCACCCCCGACCGTGCCGATGAAATCTGGCTGGTCGAACATCCGCCAGTGTATACGCAAGGACTCAACGGCAAGGCCGAGCACCTGCTAACACCCGGCGCTATTCCCGTGGTGCAGACGGACCGCGGCGGACAAGTGACCTACCACGGGCCCGGCCAACTGCTCGCCTATGTGCTGGTGGATTTAACGCGCAAAGGCTGGGGCGTGCGCGACTTGGTGAGCCGCTTGGAACAGGCGGTGATCGACCTGCTGCACGACTACAGCATCCGCGCCGTCGCCCGCCGCGATGCGCCCGGTGTCTACGTTGACGGCGCCAAAATCGCCGCGCTCGGGCTGCGCGTGAAGCGCGGTTGCAGCTATCACGGTTTGAGTTTGAATGTCGCTATGGATTTAGAACCGTTCAGCCGCATCAATCCCTGCGGCTACGCTGGCTTACCGGTCACGCACCTGCACGCGCTGGGCGGGCCGAGCAACCTCACGGCAGTGGCGGAGGTTTTGCTCAAGCATCTGTGCACACGGCTCGGGTACAATAACGCACACATCATCGACGCAAACATCACGCTGTAGGCACACACCTATGTCCGAACAGAACAAACCCACCCACGAACGCGGCGCACTTAAAATGGCGCGTATCCCGATCAAAGTGGTGCCGACCGTCACCCCGCAACGTAAACCCACGTGGATACGCGCCAAGTCGCCGAGTGGCCCGGAAGTTACGCGCTTGAAACAAGTGCTGCGCGAAAACAATTTGCACACCGTCTGCGAAGAAGCCTCGTGCCCGAATCTCGGTGAATGTTTTAGCCACGGCACCGCCACCTTCATGATCATGGGCGACATCTGCACGCGCCGCTGCCCGTTTTGCGACGTGGCCCACGGCCGCCCCAACCCGCTGGACGTCAACGAACCCGCCAACCTCGGCAAGACCATTCAAGCGATGGGTTTGAAATATGTCGTCGTGACTTCGGTCGACCGTGACGACTTGCGCGACGGCGGCGCACAACACTTCGTTGATTGCATCACCAGCATTCGCAGCTTGGCACCGCAGACGCGCATCGAAGTCCTGGTGCCGGATTTTCGCGGCCGCATGGATGTGGCGCTGGATATTTTGAACAAGGCCCCGCCCGACGTGTTCAACCACAACCTCGAAACCGTGCCACGGCTTTACAAGCAGGCGCGTCCCGGCGCAGATTACCAATGGTCGCTAACCCTGATCCAACGTTTTAAAGCGCTGTACCCGAACGTGCCGACCAAATCCGGCCTGATGCTGGGCTTGGGGGAAACTTCCGCAGAAATCGAAACCGTGATGGCCGATCTGCGCGCCCACCACTGCGACATGCTGACCTTAGGTCAATACCTGCAACCTAGCAAACACCACTTGGCCGTCGCGCGCTACGTGGAACCGGCTGAGTTTGATCGGCTGGCGGAAGTCGGTTATGCATTAGGTTTCAAAAATGTCGCGAGCGGACCCATGGTGCGCTCGTCGTATCATGCGGATCAGCAGGCGGGTGGTTTGGCGTAGTTGTGAATTACATCGATTCCGGACCCTTAGTAACTGTTACTTGATAAAATATATCGGCTAAGCAATAACTTAGCTCAGGTAACTATTTTTAGATTTTTTCGCGCCTAGACTGGCCGCTTTTCCATGGTCGTAGACTGGCTACTTTAGCTTGGCTAAGCGGCAATCCAATTCGCAAATCATTCGCGCAGAATAACGTCAAGACCATGCGCCTTTCCGAAGGGCGCTTTCGACCCTGAGCAGACATTCGCGCTTAAAAAAAGCGGCATTCAATTGTTCCAGAAACCGGTCGTTCAAGTTCACGTTGAAACGTCCGTCGCGTGATCGGTAAAGCTGGCCCGACCCCGCGACGGAATTTGTGCGGCAAGTTCTAAATTACAACGCGTCAAACGGACTGAGAATCTGATTCTGCGTTGGCAGCACATGCGTGTAGATCATCGTCGTCTCCAAGCTGCTGTGCCCCATCAGTGTCTGAATCGTGCGAATGTCCACGCCGCTTTGTAACAGATGAGTTTCGAAGCAGTGCCGCAGCGTGTGCACCGTTGCATGCTTGTGAATCTTGGCGAGATTGACTGCAGCTCGAAACGCCCGTTGCAACGTCGCCGGCGACATGTGTCAGCGCATCAACCTCCCAGACTTCGTATCACGGCGTTCTACTGCGGATGTAAAGACGTACTGCCACTTCCAAAGGTGGGCCGCATTCGGATATTTGCGCGCAAGCGCATGCGGTAGTGGCGTATACCCTCCGCCGCGCAAACACGCTTCGTTATGCTGCACCGCCTGATCCAGCAGGTGCTGGCGAAGTGCAACGCACACATTCTGCGGCAGTAGCGTCACGCGATCCTTCCTGCCTTTTCCAGAACGCACAATAATTTGCCGCGCATCAAAATCGATATCCAGTACCCGCAGCGACATACATTCCATTACGCGCAGGCCGGTTCCATAGATCAACGCCGCCAACAAGCGCGGTGTTCCGTGCATGTGCTCAAGAACGCGTTTCACTTCTTCTGCCGTCATCACCACCGGCAGCGTGTGTTTGCGCTTGGCCCGCTCCAGCTTATCCATCCAGCCGAGCTTGAGTTCCAGGACATGACGATACAGAAAGACCAAAGCGTTCAACGCTTGCGATTGCGTACTTGCGGACACGTTGCGCTGTGCAGCCAAATGATTGAGATACGCTTCCAGCTCTTTTTCGGCCAGCTCACGGGGATGACGCTTGTGGTGAAATAAAATGTAATCCCGCGCCCAGTACACATAACTGTCCGCAGTGCGTGGGCTGTAGTGCCGACGCTGGCAAGCGAGACGAACTTGATCAAGTAAGCGGGGAGGCTGTTGCGGAACGGAATTGTGATGACCCCATAACGGTGCTCCTTGTTAAAAATCGGCACCATCGCTCACAACCAAGCGTCCGGCAAGTACGGGTCCGTACTTACTCCCGTTGTCAAAACCTTGTCTCAGCCGTAAGCTCTGGGAAATACGGCATTGTTAATATAAGATAGTTTCGCCCCATTCCACTTGGCCATCAGCATCACGACGGAATAGCGGAGCATCTCCTGGGACTTGCTGTAGCACTTTGACTTGCGACGCAGTCGGGCAAGGACGTGGCGAAAGAGACTGTTGTAACCCTCGACGGTGAACGTTTCAGCCTTTGATTGCGTGTGTTTTTCGGGCGGCACGAAGTGTTCGTACGGCTTCCAGTCGTCCGTCATAACCGACCCGATCTCCTTGTTGCCTATTTTTTCCCAGAGGGTTCTTCCGGTCGCCGTGTCGCGTGAACCCAACGCGCACTGGATGAACTTTCGCCCAGCACGATCAACAGCAATCCAGATCCAGCAATCGTTTTTTTTGAGCCGATGTACCTGTGCATCTCGTCCATCTCGACCACTTCAATCTCGTTAGCGCTGCGCAGTTCCTCCAGCTTCTCGCCGAAACTCCGGATCCAGTTGTACACGGCGACATGGCTGACTCTCAAAAATCGTCCAATCGACCGGAAGCCCAGACCTTCCAGATAAAGCTCAACGGCCTGTCTTTTAAGATGCGCATCCTTTCCACGCTGTTGCACCGTGTGACGATAACCGCATTCTCGACACCGCCACCGCTGTCGGCCTCTGACGATCCCATCCTTAACGCAGCCTTCCTTCACGCAACGCGTGACAGCTCGTCATCTCTTCCACCTCACCGGTTAACACGCAGCTAAGAATAGCGAAACTATCTTATATTAACAATGCCAATTTGGGTTAGGGAGGACTCACCCGAGGGGTGAAGCACAACGCAAAGCGTTGGTCAGCCAGAAACAGGTGATCGCGCTCGACACCTTCGGTGGCCGCATCCATGTGGAATGGGATCCCGCAGCGGCGGTCACGCCGCTGCGGGAGTTGCCGTTCTTCATTGAGTTTCTCAACGTCAGCGGCCTGTTCGAAGGGTGGGTTTCGGACTGTCCCCTGACGTACCAAAGCAACACTGGATCGGATAAGCGCGCGGTTCTTGCGACCCTCCTGCTGTCGGTTTTAGCCGGGCACCCGCGCTACGCGCACATCAGCGCGATTCGCCATGATTCCAGCCGCGCTGGCTTTGCGCGGGGTGCGGGAGTACGGCATTCACCCCGAACTGCTGGGTGTGGAGAAACTGGTTTCAGAAGATGCGGCGCGCCGTGCGCTGGCACGGATCGAGGAATCCTCCGGCACGGCGTGGCTGGACCGACACCTGGCGAAGACCACACAGCCCGTGCTGTCCACGCCGTGGATCCTGGATTTAGATGCGACGGTGGCCGCTCTCGCGCATCCCTGCGCTTCGCGGCACCTGCACATCCCTGTGCAATGAAGTGCCTGTACGGCAAACAGGAAGGTGCGGTCGTGGGGTACAACCCGAAGAAGCCGGGGTGGCCGTCACACAGTGACCACAGCGCATTGATGGCGAACACCCGGCTGGCCTTGGCGGTAGAGGTCATGCCCGGTAATGAGAGTGCGCCGCTGCACAGTATGCCGGGGATCTCGGCGTGGCTTGACACTTTACCCAAAGCGGAGCGCCCCGCCTTGCTGCGCGGCGACATCGCCTACGGCAGTGAAACGGTATTGCGTGAGGCCGAGGCCCGCGATCAGCCTGATCTGACCAAGCTGCGCTTGACCAAGAACGTAAAAACCCTGGTCAAGAAGCTGTTCCGCTCCAATCACTGGGAAGATGCCGGGCAAGGCTGGGAAGGATTAGAAGACACGTTGACGTTGTCCGGCTGGAGCCGCGCCCGGCGCGTGGTGGTGTTGCGCAGAAAGCTTCGCGGCGGGCTGCTGATTACCGGCAAGGACGAGGATCAAGGTCAGCTTGCCTTCATCGAAAGCAACCTCCCCCACCGCGCGCTACGAATACGCCGTGCTGGTCACCTCAACGGCGCATGAGATTCTCACGCTCGTCCAGCTCCATCGCGACCGGGCCGATGCCGAAAACAACTCCCCCTCCCCGCGCAAAGCCAACGCGGTGGGAATCATCGACGAATTGAAGAATCCACGACCTGGCGCAAAGCCAGCGCCGACGCGAATAACAGTGGGGCTGGGGCGGTTCACCACCCAGGACCTCGCACGGTGTCGACTCATGGCACGCAGGGTCGCGCTCGTCTATAACGGGTGGACCTTGTTTGTGCGACTGGCGCACCCGCAGAAACACTTTGAAGCGATCGTAAGCCGGCCACAATTACTACACGGCGTGGCCACGCAAACCAAACACGCTGGACAGACACGCCTGACGATCACCAGCACGCACGCCAAGCAGGCGAGCATACAAGCTGTTCTGACCAACTTAGCGGGCTTCTTGAACTTACTGAAAACCACTGCGGAGCAGTTGACGGATACCCAACGACTGCGTGCCATCCTCGCCCGTGCGTTCGAGAAATTTATGCTCGCAACAGCGGGGCCGCCGGTCCGGTTGGCAAACGAGACCGCAGGTTAACTGCCGTTTTTAGGTTTATCTTTAATCAGGGGATCTCGCCAACATCGCGCAGAACCGTATCCACCAGGGATTGCCGCATGAAAATGCCGCTGGCTTGCAGTTGCGCCACATGGGGCTTGATGGCAGCGAGCAGTCCGGCTTTCTTCGCCCGCCGCAAAATACCCAGTGTGCCGATGCGATCCACGCCAAAGCGTTCCGCCACCCGGCGCGCCTGCGCGTCGTCGAGCAATACCGTGCTGCCGGGGTTGTCCATGGCCAAGGCGATGGCTTCAGCTTCGCCGCGATCCACCAGAACTGCCAGTGACAGCAAGCGTTCTGGTTCGACACGCTGAATATCCAGCCAAGTGACCCGGCTGACTTCCAGCGCACCCGGCAGGCCTGCACCTTGAACGGTGATTTCGTCCCATACGGTTTGCGGAACCACCACGCGCCGGTACAGGCGGGGCAGCAGTTCCAACTGGCCGATAATGGCCAACGCAATCAACGGGCCGCTGTCGCCCACGATGGTCTGATGGTGCCGGGTCTCAGGCATCGCGCAACTCGTCGGCGATCTGATCGTCGTCGAGATTGATGACCGGAATCCGCAGACGGCCCAGCTCGTACATAAAACGCAGCTTGTTCATGCGGCAGAACTCGGCCGCCTTGCCCACGGAAAGGCGGTGGATCTCAAATAGTTTGGCAGCCAGCAGGAAGGCCAGCTCTTCCTCAAGCTCGTGCGGTGCCTTGCCGGAGGTCACCAAAAGATCGTCGGGGTAAGGGAGTGACAGAGCGTGCATGGTCGGACTCCTCTGGAAAAGAATTTCAAGGGTTTTCATTGTGCGGCGGCGGGCAGATCGTGGCAAGCGCGCCCAGCGGTGGTGACGTAGAGAGCCGGTCGGCGTCGAGGTGAGCGAGGCCCGATTTTCAGGACGGGCAAGTTGAAGTATTTTGATCAACTTGCAAGGAGAGTCCATGAACCGTATTCCACGTCGAATTTTTTCGGCAGAGTTTAAACGAGAAGCCGTCCACCTGATCACAAAGCAAGGTCTAACGTTGGGAGAAGTTGGCAAGAAGCTGGACGTTGCCAGCAAGTCATTACGGACGTGGCTGGCCCAATCTGAACGGGGTGATCTCAAGGCCAGCTTAGGCGTATCCAAGCTCACTACCGATCAACTGCGCATTCGCGATTTGGAGCGTGAGTTGGCCATTGCCAAGATGGAGCGTGACATTTTAAAAAAAGCGACGGCGCTCTTCGCCAAGGAGTCGAAGTGAGATACGCCCTGATTGATCAACTCCGAAACCAACATCCGGTCACCCGGCTGTGCGCGTTGCTGGACGTTGCAAAGAGCGGTTACCACGCCTGGAGTGCCGGGAAAGTGGTGCCGCCACGCCAACTTGAAGAGCGCCGTTTAGTGGTCGCAATAAAGGCTGCGCATCAGCGCGGGCGCGGCACGTATGGACCGAAGAAGGTTCAAGACGAACTGGCCGACTACGGTATTGTTGCCGGACTCAATCGCATCAAGCGGCTGCGCAAGCTGCACGGCATTCGTTGCACGCACAAGAAGAAGTTCAGGGTCACCACCGATTCGAAGCATGCTTTGCCGGTCGCGCCCAACGTGCTGGATCGGCAGTTTGCGCACACCTCTGCACCGAACCAGGTGTGGGTCGCCGACATTACGTATATTCCCACCCACGAGGGTTGGCTGTATCTGGCAGCGCTTAAAGATCTGCACACCTGCGAAATCGTGGGCTGGGCCATGGACAGTCGTATGACGCAGACCCTGGTGGCCGACGCATTACGTGCCGCGTATTGGCGCAAGAAACCGCCGCCGGGGTTGCTGCATCACTCCGACCGTGGCAGCCAGTATTGCAGCAGCGCCTACCGCGCACTGCAAGCGAGCTATGGCATGCAAACGTCGATGAGCCGGAAAGGAAACTGTTGGGACAATGCGCCAATGGAAAGTTTCTTCGGCACACTGAAAACCGAAAGCCTGCACCACTACCGCTTCGCCACGCGCGAGCAAGCAAGGCAGGTGGTGTTTGAATACATCGAGGTGTTTTACAATCGCATCCGGCGCCATGCAAAAATC
>JANLTU010000025.1:0-6182 GCA_031363085.1 Gammaproteobacteria bacterium | reverse complement strand
ACCGCCGGGCAACGGTTGCTCACCCAGCTCATCCCGCGCATTGCGCACGCGGTAGACACGGGCCTGGGGTTGGACGATGACCACATCGGTTTTTCCGCACCGGGTTTGGCAATTGCCGGCGCCCTGCATGAAACGCAGTATTCACGCTTGTTCAGGTCGTAGGCACGTCATTGTCGTAGACGAAATTTTGAAACTATGTTGCCCTGCTCGCCGTCACCAGCATGGTGGGCTAATAATTTTGGCGAGATTTATAAAGCAGTTCGTGAGCATTTTGCTATGACCTCAAACCAAAACCCCGAGCAAAAGGCCCGCGACCACATCGACGCGCTGCTAAAGCAGGCGGGATGGACCGTTCAGCACAGCAAGAAAATTGACCTGAACGCCGGGCTGGGGCAGGCGGTGCGTGAATACCAAACCGATGTTGGCCCGGCGGACTATGTGCTGTTCGTCGATAAAAAAGCGGTGGGCGTGATTGAGGCCAAGCGTGAGGAGCAGGGTCATAACATCACCACCGTAGAGGAACAGACCGAAGCCTACGCGGCGGCCAAACTGAAATGGGTCAACAACCAGCAGCCCTTGCCCTTCCTGTACGAAAGCACCGGCATCGTCACTCGCTTCACCGATGCGCGCGATCCCAAACCTCGTTCGCGCGAGGTGTTCAATTTCCATCGTCCTGAAACGCTCCGGGAATGGATGACGCAAGGCAGCAGCCTGCGCGAACGCTTGCAGCACATTCCAATACTCAACCCGAATCATCTACCGGCCAAGGAATTGCGCCTGCGTGATTGCCAGGAAATTGCCATCACGAATCTGGAAGCATCGTTCAAAGCGGACCGCCCGCGCGCCTTGATTCAAATGGCGACTGGCGCAGGCAAAACCTACACCGCGATCACTGCCATTTACCGCCTGCTCAAACACGCGCACGGCAAGCGCGTGCTGTTTCTGGTGGATACCAAAAATCTCGGCGAGCAAGCCGAACAGGAAATGATGTCCTATGTGCCGCTCGACGATAACCGCAAATTCACTGAGCTGTATAACGTGCAGCGGCTCAAGTCTTCGTTCGTCGCCAAGGACAGCCAGGTGTGCATCAGCACCATTCAGCGGTTGTATTCCATCCTTAAAAATAAAGAGCTGGACGAAGCAACCGAACAAATCAATCCAGCGGAACTGGCGCAGCCCAAACAGCCGATGCCGGTGGTGTACAACGAAAAAGTCCCGCCGGAATTTTTCGACTTCATTTTTATCGACGAATGCCACCGCTCCATTTACAACCTGTGGCAGCAGGTGCTCGACTATTTCGATGCCAGCCTGATCGGCCTCACCGCCACACCGGACAACCGTACCTACGGCTTTTTCAAAAAAAACGTGGTCAGCGATTACAGCCACGAACGAGCCGTGGCCGACGGCGTGAACGTCGGCAATGAAATCTATGTGATCGAAACTGAAATCACCCAGCAGGGCGCGCAACTCAATGCGCACCAGCAAGTCGAACGGCGCGAAAAACTCACGCGCAAAAAACGCTGGGAACAGCAGGACGAAGACGAAGCCTATTCCGTCACGCAGCTTGATCGAAAAATCGTCAACCCGGATCAGATTCGCACTGTCATCCGCACCTTCCGCGACAAGCTACCGGAGATATTCCCCGGACGCACCGAGGTCCCGAAAACGCTCATCTTCGCCAAGACCGACAGCCACGCCGACGACATCATTCAGGCCGTGCGCGAGGAATTCGGCGAGGGCAACGCCTTCTGCAAAAAACTCACCTACAAAATCGAAGAAGATCCCAAGTCAGTGCTGGCGGATTTTCGTAACGCCTACTACCCGCGCATTGCCGTCACCGTCGACATGATCGCCACCGGCACCGACGTAAAGCCGCTGGAATGCCTGTTATTCATGCGCGACGTAAAAAGCCGCAACTACTTCGAGCAGATGAAAGGCCGGGGCACGCGCACGCTGGACCTGGACGACCTGAAAAAAGTCACGCCCTCCGCCGTCAGCGCCAAAACGCACTATGTCATCGTCGATGCCATCGGCGTAACCCGTTCTCTGAAAACAGCGAGCCAGCCGCTCATCACCAAGCCCACGGTGCCGCTTAAAGATTTGGCGATGAGCGTGATGATGGGCGCAAGCGATGAAGACACCGTGAGTTCACTTGCCGGGCGTTTAGCGCGGCTCAACAAACAACTCAGCACCGATGAGCAGCAACGAATCCGGCAAGCGGCCGGCGGCGTGGAGCTCACCGCCATTGTCGGCAGACTGTTCGCTGCGATAGATGCCGACAACATCGAAGCCAAAGCGCTGGAACTCGCCGGGCAACCGATCGGCACCGACCCCGGTGATGCCCAACGCGCATTGGCGCAACAGCACTTGGTCAGTGCCGCAGCTCGTCATTTAAATGGCGAGCTGGTCGAGCTTATGGAATCCATCCGCCGCGACAAGGAACAAACCATCGACCACGACAACATCGACCGCTTAGTGCGCGCCGGATGGGACAAAGACGCCGCCAACAACGAGCAAGCCTTCACGGACGAGTTCGCCGATTATCTGAGAAGCAATCAGGACAACATCGAAGCCCTCACCATCTTCTTCAGCCAGCCTTACAGAAGGCGCGAACTCAGCTTCGACCTCATCCGCCAGGTGCTGGACAAACTCAAAGCCGACAAACCCAAGCTCGCCCCGTTACGTGTATGGCAAGCCTACCGCCAGTTGGACAGCTACCAAGGCGCGCAGCCCATCAACGAACTCACCGCGTTGGTCGCACTCATCCGCCGCGTGTGCGGCCTGGATGTCAAGCTCGCCACCTTCGATGACACCGTGCGCCGCAACTTCCAGAACTGGGTGATGAAACACCATTCCGGCGGCAGTGAAAAATTCACCGAAGAACAAATGGATTGGCTGCGCATGGTGCGCGATCACGTCGCCAATTCGTTCCACATCGAGCGTGATGATCTGGAAATGTCGCCGTTCGACGGGCAAGGCGGATTAGGTAGAATGCACCAACTATTCGGCGCGAAACTGGATTCATTGCTGGACGAACTCAACGAGGTATTGGTCGCATGAATACACAAGACATCCGCTGGCAACAACGCTTCGACAATTTCAACCGGGCACTCGAACAACTGACGCAGGCCGTCGAACTTTCCCGGCAGCGCCCCCTTTCCGACCTGGAAAAACAGGGCGTCATCCAGGGTTTTGAAATCGCGCACGAACTGGCCTGGAATGTACTCAAGGATTTCCTCGCCTACGAAGGCATCACGGGCATTGTGGGGTCACGGGGCACGGTGCGCGAAGCGTTCAGGCGCGAATTGCTTGTTGATGGCGAGCTGTGGATGGACATGATCGAGAAGCGCAATCTTTCCTCGCACACCTACAACAAGGCGCTCGCGGAAGAGTTGGTCAACGCCATCGTCGGCGGCTATCACGCAGCCTTCCTCGCCCTGCAGCAAGAAATGCAGTCCAGGCTGTAAACATGACCAGCTTCGGATTGTCAGAGCTAACCCTCGCCACGGTTCGCAGCATTCTGGCCGACTATCCCGAGATCGAGCAAGCCATCCTCTATGGTTCCCGCGCCAAGGGAACATACCGCAAAGGCTCCGACATCGACCTGACGCTTGTGGGCGCCGGGCTCGATCATCGCCTGCTGACGCAAATCGCCGGACGGCTGGACGACTCCTCCATTCCGTATCAGGTGGATTTATCACTGAAGAGCGGCATCGACAACCCCAACTTGTTGGCGCATATCGAGCGCGTGGGCGTGGTGTTTTATCAGAGGAAAAATAATGAGTGAGCGATCAGAGCAACGGTTTGGCGCGAAGATGGATGAGTTGAATGAAGTGTTGGTGGCGTGATGAAAATTGTTATGCGACAACCACCAGATGGCTGGGTCCATGTGAAGCTTGGCGAAATATCTGAAATAAAATATGGCAAGGGACTGCCAACAAAACAACTCAAGGATTCTGGTTACCCTGTTTTTGGAGCCAACGGTGTAATTGGCTATTACGACGAGTTTTCTTACGATGATGAACAATTACTAATTTCGTGTCGTGGCGCTAATAGCGGAACAATAAATTTTTCTCCACGAAACTGTTTTGTCACGAACAATTCGCTCATTGTTGATTTCTGTGCAGAGCCAGTTCAGCTTAGAAAAACTCTTTACTATTTTTTGCAGACGGCAAACAAAGAGCGATTGGTTACGGGCACTGCTCAGCCACAAGTGACCATAAATAATGCAGTGGAGCTTGAGCTTTCCCTTCCTCCCATTGCCGAACAACACCGCATCGTCGCCAAAATCGAGGAGTTGTTTTCCGAGCTGGACAAGGGCGTCGAAAATCTGAAGACCGCCCGCGCGCAGCTCAAGGTGTAAGGTGTATCGCCAAGCCCTTCTAAAACACGCCTTTGAGGGCAAGCTCACCGCACAGTGGCGCGCGGAGAATCAGGACAAACTGGAAACCGCCGATGCCTTGCAGAAGCGCATCCAGCAAGAACGCGCACAACGCTACCAGCAACAACTCGCCGATTGGGAAGCCGGCAAACAAGGCAGCAAACCCAAGGCCCCGAAACCCCTGCAGCCACTCACCGTTGAAGAACTGGCCGAATTGCCTAAACTGCCGGAGCGGTGGGGGTGGTCTAAGTTGGCTGACCTTTCAGATATTTCTGGTGGATTAACGAAGAATCCGAAAAGAAATACCTTGCCGATAAAGCGACCGTTTCTTCGTGTCGGTAATGTTTATGCCAATAGACTTGATCTGGACGATATGCACGAAACCGGCATTTCTGAGGCAGAAATTGAAAGAGTGACTTTAGTAAAAGGTGACCTTCTCATTGTGGAAGGTAATGGCAGCGTTGATCAAATTGGGCGGGTTGCAATATGGAATGGCGCAATTGATGGGTGTGTACATCAAAACCACTTGATTAAAGCGCGGCCACTGAATTTGGTTTGCCCAGAATTTACCCTGTACTTCCTGATGTCCGAGTTAGGGAGAAAATTTATTGTACGTGCAGCCAGTTCAACATCTGGCTTGCATACTTTGAGCATTTCAAAAGTTGAAAACCTGTTTGTTCCACTTTGCTCAAAAGAAGAGCAAGAAATTTTGTTGAGTAAACTATCGTCCAAACTTTCGTTGGTCGACCAACTCAACCAAACCCTCACCACATCCCTGCAACAAGCCGAAGCCCTGCGCCAGTCCATCCTGAAAAAAGCTTTCGCAGGACTACTGGTGCCGCAAGACCCGCACGACGAACCCGCTTCGGCGTTGCTGGCGCGCATCCAGGCGGAGCGGGCGGATGTTGCCGTGAAGCCACGCAAAACAGCAAAGGACAAAGCATGACCACCCAAGAAAATACCGCTGCCCCCATCGTCATATACCAATCCGCCGATGGTTCAATAGCCACCGAAGTCAAGCTGGAAGGCGAAACCGTTTGGCTGACTCAACGCCAAATGGGTGAGCTTTTTGCGACCACTTCTGAAAATGTATTGATGCACTTGGGTAACATTTTCCAAGAAGGTGAGTTGCTCGAAAATCCAACTACTAAGGATTTCTTAGTAGTTCAGCAGGAAGGCAAACGACAAGTAAAACGTACGCTCAAACACTACAACCTGGATGCCATTATTTCAGTTGGCTATCGTGTTAATTCTGTACAAGGCACGCGCTTTCGCATCTGGGCTAACCGCGTGCTGAAAGATTATCTGGTGCAAGGCTATGCGCTGAACAAGCAACGACTTGAAGCGCAGCAGGAGAACATCCAGCAGCTTGAACGTACTCTGACACTATTCCAGCAAAACCTGATCGAACAAGCCAGTTTGCCGGAGGCGCGCGGGCTGGTGAGTGTGATTAGCGGTTATGCGCGCACCTTTGTGTTGCTTAATCAGTTCGACAGCGAGCGGCTGCCGCTGGGTGATTTTGCGACGACGATCCGTTATGAAATTCAGGAGGACGAAGCACTGGCGGGCATCGCCGCATTGAAGGCAGATTTAATGGCCAAGGGCGAAGCTTCGGAGCTGTTCGGCAATCAGAAAGACGACAGCTTTGCGGGCGTTCTCGGCAATATCGTGCAGTCGTTTGGCGATCAGTTTCTTTACCCCAGCATTGAGGAGCAGGGCGCGCATCTGCTTTATTTTGTAATCAAGAATCATCCGTTTTCGGACGGCAACAAACGCATCGGCGCGTTTATGTTCATCTGGT
>JANLTU010000249.1:0-21199 GCA_031363085.1 Gammaproteobacteria bacterium | reverse complement strand
CCAGGCCGTCGCGTAAGTCCGCTGCGCGACACCGGCGGGAGCACCACGCTTCGGGCTACGCCCTCCGCGCGGGGCTCCCGAGCTTACTCAGCGGACAATTCATGTGCTACAGAACCGGACAGATCTATTTGCTTCTAACAGTCGACGACTCAGAATTGTAAATTCATACTGTTACACTTCGGTTACGATACCCCCTCTTGCGAGGTTACCCAGCCGCCCCGATGTCCGCGCTAAACAGCATAAGTAGCACTTTTCGACAATTAGGCGCGCTCAACGGCTTTTTATATCTGCTGGCGCGCGTGCTGAATTGCTGCAGCGCGCGTTGCAATCTACTGAAGTATTACCTGGTCGCGCAGCCGGTTGCTGAAGCGGCACGGCTGTCGGGTGCGCGCGGGAACAGTATTGTCGTGCGGATGCTGGAACGCGGCGATCCTGCGTTAACGCAGATGCAGCGCCCGCCCACCACACTCGAACAACGCTTTAGCCAAGGTTCGATCTGTTTGGGCGCGTTTAAAGGGGCGGAGCTGGCGGGATACCTGTGGCTGCATTTTTCAGCTTATCCGGAAGACGAAGTCCGCTGTCGCTTTGAACCCACACCGACGCACGCAACTGCGTGGGATTTTGATGTCTTCGTCGCGCCCAAACACCGGCTCGGCTACACCTTCCCAAGACTGTGGGACGAGGCCGACGCCCGCTTGCGCGCGCGTGGCGTGCGTTGGAGCATGAGCCGCATCTCGGCATTTAATCCGGCGTCACTGACGGCGCATGCGCGGATGGGCCTGAAAACCCTCGGCACCGCGCTGTACCTCGTCGTGTTTCGCATGCAGTTGACGCTCGCTACCCTCCCGCCTTACCTACACCTGTCGCTCACCGCGCAGTCTTGTCCGCACATCGCGGTGCGCGCGCCGGAAGTGCCTCATAACAGCAATGGCGGCGCGCCGAAGTAACTGCGAAAAACCCGCAATGCGAAACGTGAGGGCGTTGCATCCCAGGGTGCGATGCGCGCGAGCTGATGAACATCCATGCGTGCGTTTGTATAACCCCAGGCCGTCGATACAGCGGTTTTGATTCCTGCACGCCGGACATTTTCGACATCGCGGCGGCCATAATCCCGACCCGGTTGCCCGTTGGGGTAGGCGAACGTCGAAATGTCTCGACCCAGCAACTCGCGCAGCCGGCCAACGCTCTCTTCAATTTCAACGCGCGACGCGTCGTCCGAAACCCGCAACAGAATCGGATGATTCACGGTGTGCGCGCCAATCTCCATGCCGGCCGTGCTTAAAGCGCGCAATTGCGCGGTTGTCATCATTAAATTGTCGGACAGGTTTCGCCCTATGGCAGCCGCGATTCCGGCCGTCTTCTGCAAGCGCTCTTCGGGCTGCAAGTACTTCAGACGTTTCAGCAATTCCTTGGCCGCTCGCACTCGCGCGGCAGCGTCCGGCAGCAGATAGCTACCAAGTCCCAGCGCGGTTAAATCCAGCGTTTCACTCGCTACACGCAATGCCTCGACCACGGTGTCGTTCCACATGCGCCCACCATCCAGGTAGCCGGTTGCGATAAAAAAGGTCGCATGCAGATGGTGGCGTTGCAAAATCGGCAATGCGATTTCAAAGTTATCGGCATAACCGTCGTCGAAGGTGATGCAGACGGCGCGCGGCGGTAACGCCTGGCGCGGCAAGCGTTCCGCAGCATCGGTGAGTGAGAGCACATTGAAATAGCGTTTCAAAACCGCCAACTGCCAGTCGAACGTTTTAGCGTCGACATCCCATGAATAAAAAGGATCGGGACGGGCAAGCACCCGGTGATACATCAAGATAACTAACCGATCATGAAAGCCTAGCATCTGCGTGCCCTTCTCACTGATCGCTGTGGTTGAGTGCCGGCTGCTGTGGAGGAGATAACTGCCGGCTGCACCGGAACCAATGCTCCACCGTTATGGCGAGCTCGGCGGAGCGGCTTGCGGCGGCTTCGCGCCCTCTGCGGAGGGATTAACCCAGCGGCCGATCTGAGTCAGCTTCTTTTTCAAACCGGGCAAAGGGTAGCCTTCCAAATAGGCTTTTTGCGCATAGTTTAAGGCGCCGTCGATATCGTTCATTTCAAGTAAAATGAGTCCCAGATTATAGTGAATTTCGGCCGACTTACCTTCCAACGCGGTGTTGCCGCGCATTAACACATCACGCGCCAAACCCAATTGATGGTTCTTACGGTGCAACAGTGCCAGCGCTGAATACGGCGCAGGTTCCTTCGGGCTGGCGGTAATCGCTTTTTCAAAGTTATCGGTGGCGCAGGTAAAGTCTTTCTGCTCTTGGCAGATCGTTCCAAACGTGACAAAAATCGCCGGGATAATCAAGCTGTCTGCCTCCAGACCCCGATAGGTAAACTGGGTTTCAGACTTCGCTTCACTCAATTGGAATTCACGCGTTTTCGGGTTGCGCTCCAGGCGTGCGCGGTTCAGCCATGTCATGCCCGCGCACCAGTGATGCACGCGCTCGAAGGTCTCAGCGCCCAACTGCGTTCGCGCCTGTTCAATTAACTCATGCGAAAAATTAGCCGAGAACGCATGCGCTTTACCGACATCAATACTGGCATAGCGTGCTTGGCAGTACATCGGCCAACTTGAGAATTCGGTTTCCGACATGTCAAACGAAAAAGCAGCGGCCTCGCGTGACGCGAGCAAACAGCAACAGAGCACTAAACCACCCATGCTCGCCCGCCAAAAATTACGCATTGTTCAACCTCAAACTGTGAATTAATTTCGTCCCTAAGCGCTATTCCTTCAACGCGAAGAATAGCATACAGTGCCGCACCCTTCGGTCTGCGACGCATGAAATCAATATCGTCGGAAAATGCGCAATTCTTTACGCGCTTACAAGTGAACGCGGAGGCTGCAAAAGAAACCTTGCGCGGGTTCGATATATACTGACTCAAACGCCCTGCATCTTAAAAAAATCAACATCGGTCCGGTGAGGTCAAGAATGGAAGTGCTATTGCTCGTGATTGATATCAGCGCGATGTTTTTGTTGGTGCGCTGGAGTGCCAAATCAGAACCACGCTCACCCCATGCCGGCAATCAAAACGCCTTTAATCGTCGCCCGCCGACTCGACCGCAAAGCAAAAGCAAATGATCCCGCAGCGCTTCGGCCTACATAAAAACTTGCGACCCTAACGGAGCGAATCATGCGCGACATCGCCTTTGTTGCGGGCATATTGGCCATGCTGCCGTTCGCGTTTGGTCGACCGCATATTGGCGCGCTGCTGAGTTGCTGGACGGCTATGCTGGTGCCAAACACTTATGTATACGGATTCGCCACCTCGATTCGCTTCAATTTAATTGTCGTGCTGGCCACCCTGGTGATCTGGGTGCTTTCAAAAGAACCGATGCGCATTCCGATGAATCGCACCCATGTTCTGCTCATCGTTTTCGGTATTTTCGGAACCATCTCGACCGCGTTTGCCATCAGTACCGAAGGGGTCGCATGGGGACATTGGGGAAATTTTTCTAAAATCATATTTTTTGCGCTACTCGTTGGCGCGCTGTTTAACAACCGTACCCGGATCGAGGCATTACTCTACGCACTCCTCCTTTCGGTCGGATTTCATGGCGTCGAAGAAGGACTCAAATTTATTCTCTCCGGCGGCGAGCATCATATCTTTGGGCCGGAGAGCTCGATCATTACAGATAACAATCACTTTGCATTGGCCATCATTTGCCTCTTACCCTTGGTATTTTTTCTCTACCGCCAAGCCCAGCATCCGGTGCTGCGGCTCGCAATTCTGGGCAGCGCCGGCGTTCTGTTTTTCACCGTGGTCGGGACCTTCTCGCGTGGCGGTCTGATCGGACTTTTGGCCATCGCAATTTGGGCATTCATTCATAGCACGCGCAAAGGCCGCTATCTTGCGTTTGCGATCCCGGTGGCCATCATGCTCGTCTCGTTTGCTCCGGATCGCTGGACCAATCGTATGGACACAATTTCAACCGCCAATCAGGACGAATCTTTCATGGGGCGCGTCATCGCGTGGAAGCAAAGCACCTTGATCGCATTCGACAACCCGATTCTGGGCGGAGGCTTTCACGCGGTGCAAGACTTTACCGTGTGGACGCACTATCGCCTGACGCGCTTTCACGAGCTTGACTTTATCCGGACGGACGAGCCCGATCCACTGGCACCGCATGCCGCGCACAGCATTTATTTTCAAGTGCTGGGCGACATGGGATTCGTTGGGCTGGCACTCTTCGGCATGCTCGGATTTACCGCTTGGAGAAACACCGTCATCGTCGCGCGCAAAGCCAAGGGGCGATCCGACCTCGAATGGGCCAGCCAACTTGCGCAATATTCTCAATACTCGTTGATTGCCTATTTTGTATCGGGCGCGGCCTTGAGCATGGCCTACTTTGAATTCATGTACATTCTGTTCGCCATCATCGCGTCGCTGCGCCAGATCGTCGAGCGCGAAACCCAGGAAGCGAAACCGGCACCCGCACTGGGTGCCCGACGTTGAAAAATAACCGTCAAACGAGATGAACACATGAATGGATTATTCGGCTGGAGCGCTGGCGCAGCGGCAGACGTCGAAGCGCTACGCCAAGCCTTGTTACAAGCCCTGCCTGAACACTCTGGCTCGGGCGCGGTTTATTTTGGGGTGCACCCCGGCGCGACAAAGCAAGCATCTGCCGCACCCGCCATGTATTGCGAACACGGCTTGGTCGCTGCACTGGCCGGTCGTGCTATTTGGAAAGACCAGGCACTTGCAGATCTCGCCCGACAGCGCGGTCATCACGCGGCGCTTGCGCAAGCTTACCGCCAAAGCGGCGACCAGTGCGTGCAGCACATCGGTGGCCACTTCAGTTTCGCGCTGTTGGATACCGAGAAAAATATCGTCCTGCTCGCGGTTGATCGCATCGGTGCCTACCCGCTGTGTTACAGCGTGACCCGCGACGGCACCCTGGTCTTTGGCTCGGATGCGGATGTGGTCAAGGCACACCCACAGGTCGGCGCAACCTTATCCACGCAAGCTCTGTACGACTACCTCTATTTCCACATGGTCCCCAGCCCAGACACCATCTACCGCGACATCAAAAAACTCCAACCGGCGCAACTGTTGCGCTTTGCAAACGGCCGCGCCACGCTGACTTTTTACTGGCAGCCGAAATTCATCGACGACCACCGCGTGAACGCGTCGGCACTGCAAGACGAGCTGCTGAAAACACTGCGCGACTCGGTACGGCGTTGCGATCCCGACGACGCCACCGGCGCGTTCCTCAGCGGCGGCACCGACAGCTCAACCGTGTCGGGCATGCTGGCGGGCCTGCGACCCAAACCTGCAAAAACCTACTCGATCGGATTTTCACAAGAAGGTTATGATGAAATTTCTTACGCACGGATCGCGTCGCGACATTTTAATACCGAGCAGCACGAGTATTACGTCACGCCCAAAGACGTCGCCGCAGCGTTTCCGAAAGTCGCGCGCGCCTACGACGAACCATTCGGCAACTCGTCGGCCATCCCCACCTATTTTTGCGCGCAACTGGCACACCGCGACGGCACGCGCGTGCTGCTCGCCGGCGACGGCGGCGACGAATTGTTCGGCGGCAACGCGCGCTACGCAAAACAAAAACTGTTTCACGCCTACCAGCAGGTGCCGCCGTGGTTGCGCTCCGCGCTACTCGAACCGTTATTTGTCGGCCTGCCGTTCGCGCAATGGCTGCCGCCGACGCGTAAAATTCGCAGTTACATCGAGCAAGCACGCATGCCGATGCCTGAGCGTATGGAGAGCTACAATTTATTGCAACGCACCGATCCGCGCAGCATGTTCAATGCGGATTTTTTCGCGCACTGCGACACGCAACATCCGCTGGCGTCACTACGCGACACTTGGCAGCGCGCGCCCACCGCATCGCTGCTGAATCGCATGTTATTTCTGGACTGGAAAGTCACGCTCGCCGACAACGACCTGCGCAAGGTCAACCGCATGTGCGCGTTGTCGGGCATCGAAGTGCGCTATCCGATGCTGGACGACGAACTGCTGGAATTTTCCGCGCGGGTTCCCCCCGACCTCAAACTGAAAGGGCAAAAACTGCGCTATTTCTTCAAAAAATCGCTGGGAAATTTCCTGCCGAATGAAATCATCAACAAGAAAAAACACGGCTTCGGCCTGCCCTTCGGTGAATGGCTAAAAACCTCACCGGAATTGCAAGACGTGGTGCATACCAACCTGCGCAGCTTCAAAACGCGCGGCCTGCTGCAAGAACAGTACATCGACAATTTAATCATCGCCCACCGCGACGGACACGCCGCCTATTACGGCACCCTCATCTGGGTGCTCGCGATGCTGGAACAGTGGTTTCAACAACACAAGGTTGGCCCTTGAAATTTCAACACGCAGCTCCTTTTAATCTTTTGTCAATCTGACTTGCCGTAGGAGTTAGCGTTTAATCGGAACCAGAAATGTTTCGCTTAACTACACATCATTTGTTTGTCACCGAACAATCGATCCGGTTATCTTTTCCTTCAACCGCAGGCAACCCTTTTTCAAGTGTGGGTCACGCAAGGTTAGCGATTGGGTCTCACTATGGAGTCCGACCCTCATGCCACTCGGTTAAGCTCCCGCTGCCTTAGGATGTGCTCACGCGCAACATGACGCGGCACGGTGAGCAATGGAAGATTTTTGGGTCGCCGTTTCTTTCGCTATCGTCCAGCGCACTAGCCTTCACTTTGATCTTGCGCATTACGATGAACGCCGGGTAGCGCGCGTAGTCTTCGGTACTCATCGTTTGGGGGTTGGGCGGTCGCGGCCAGTGCAGGACGTGGTCATGTTTGCCGAGACGTTGGCCGCGCGTAAAGTCGGTGATGCGTCTGCCCTGCTGAGCCATTACCACATCGACACCGCGACGACGCGCGCCTTCAATGACCCACCCGGTGGCCCGCAGCGCGTCCGCCAGCACGACATCCTTCGCAGTGAGATGATCCAACAGGTTCGCAAGGAGGCTGTGTTCTCCCGTGCCTTTGCCTTCGCAGGCCGCGACTTGGTAACGCAGGACCCGCTGGCCAAACTAATCAGCGCGCCTATCCACCCCCGCGTTTCAAAAACTCCAATTCATCCTCGCGACTGGCACGCCCCAGAATCGCGTTGCGATGTGGAAAGCGGCCGTAGCGGCGCACGATGTCGCGGTGGTGCAAAGCCCATTTCAGATGATCTTCCAAGCCGGGTTGCGAAAACAGTTGCACTGACTGTTCCTGGTCGTCGCTGTTTTCGCTGTGCATGAACGGCAAATATGCAAAGGCTTGGCGCTCAGACGCAAGCGTGCGATCAAGTTCGCGCCAGAGGATGCGTCGCGCAATGGCACGGGCTTGCGCTTCCATCGCAAAACTCTCGGCCTGCTGGCGATACATGTGATGCGGAAATTGGTCGAATAAAATAACCAGGGCCAGCGCACTCTCGGCATCGCGCTCCCAGTCTGCCAAGTCGCCGCGCTTGCCGGCGTGGTAGGTCGTTTCGAAGCGCTCGCGTATGTCGTGATCAAACTCGGCGGTTGAGTTAAACCACATTGATCGCGCAGCTTCAGAAAACCACAATTCGAGGATCGCGTGCGGGGTCGCAGGCGGGTTGCCCTCAATGACACGCGCACGACTCGGGTCGACGTGTTTAATTTCTGACAAGGTTGGGCCCGTCAACGCATAGGCTTGTCCGAAGCCGATCACGTAGGAGGCGTCGAACGGAATGAAGCGCATCAAGCCAAAATCAGCAAGACTGCGCAAGGTTTCCATGAATTATCCGAAACGCGCGTCGAATTTCTGCATGAGCGCCGGCCAATCAGCAGCATCGTGGCTCACGCCGTGCGTGAAGCAGCGATACACCAAGCGCTTGCGCGCAAATAAATTTGCACAGGCGTGTTCGTCTTCGAGAAAAATCACGCTTGCGCGTCCGGTGTGCTGCATGTTGCGCGTGTGGCGTGACAGCGTGCTGACGAATGCGTAGAGATTGCCGAAGGCATCGCTCACATATGGCGCATAACTCGCCTCGGGCTCACCACTGGCGCTGACGGTCCAAGGTCATGGTTTGAAACGACGCGCGAAATAATTCGATTTCTGCACGCGTGGGCGTGGCGTTATTTTTTGTGCTCATGCTCTCATCCTCGGGGGTATTCGCGCGGCAAGGTTGTGCCGGGCAACGTGATCCTGGTCGACGGTGGCGAACCGGGCTTCTGCAAAAGCGAACGGCGCGCATCATAGTGGCGGCGGCCATTATGCAGATGAGCGCGCTGTTTGTGCTGATGGGGCGTTAAGTTGGGGTAAGTCGCAGGTTTTTACAACAACGCCTTAGGTAGCGGAAACAGCACCTTCTCTTCGCGCCCGGTCACTTCGCGCGCTTCTGTTCCGCCCCACTCGCGCAAGCGTTCAATCACTTGTTGCACTAACACTTCGGGTGCCGAGGCACCGGCGGTGACCCCCACGCGCTGTTTGCCGGTGATCCAGGGGCGTTCGATTTGTGTCGCACCGTCGATTAAATACGCCGGGATGCCGAAACGTTCGCCGACTTCTTTCAGGCGATTGGAGTTGGAGCTGTTGATCGAGCCGACCACCAGCAGCACGTCGCAACGTTGCGCTAATTCTTTTACGGCGTCCTGGCGGTTTTGTGTGGCGTAGCAGATGTCGTCTTTACGTGGCCCCTGGATGTTGGGGAAGCGTGCGCGCAGTGCGTCGATAATTTGCAGCGTGTCGTCCATCGACAAGGTGGTTTGCGTCACGAACGCCAAATTGTCGGGCTGTGCCACTTGCAAGGCGCCGACATCGGCGACACTTTCAACCAGAATGATCGCGCCGGCTGTACCTTCGTGTCGATATTGGCCGAGCGTGCCTTCGACTTCCGGATGTCCGGCATGGCCGATCAGCACGCATTCGCGGCCGCTGCGGGCGTGACGCGAGACTTCCATGTGGACTTTGGTGACCAGCGGGCAGGTGGCGTCGAAAACTTTCAAGCCGCGCCGCTGCGCTTCTTCCTGCACCGCCAATGCCACGCCGTGCGCGCTGAAAATCACCGTGCCGTCGTCGGGCACCTGGTCCAGTTCATCGACGAACAGTGCGCCCTTGGCACGCAACCCGTCAACCACGAAGCGGTTGTGCACGACTTCATGGCGCACGTAAATCGGCGCGCCGAATAGCTCCAGTGCGCGCTCGACAATTTCAATCGCGCGATTGACGCCGGCGCAGAAGCCGCGCGGGTTGGCTAACACAATTTGCATCCATACCTCCTACAGCACTTCAGATTTCAGCAAGACGCCACGGCGCCCTACGCGTCGTCGTTCGCCACCGGCGTGTGGACGGCGAGCACGTCAACTTCAAAAATGACTTCGTGCCCGGCCAGCGGATGATTGAAATCCACCCGCACCGCTGCGCTGTCGGCCGCGACGATTATGCCGGGAACTTCTTCACCGGACGGCAATTCGAAACTGATAATAGTGCCGGCATCCACCGGCAGGTCAGCGTCAAATTGCGCACGCGGCAGCAGATGCACGCGCTCTGCATCGCGCTCGCCGTAGCCTTCTTTGGGGCTGATGCGGATGCTCTGGTGCGCGCCCGCCGCCAGTCCGTAAAGTGCTCGTTCCAAGCCACTGATCAAGGTGCCGTCGCCCATTTCGAATTCAACCGGCTCGGCCTCGTAGCTGCTCTCGACCAAGGTGTTGTCTTCCAACCGCAAGGCGTAGTGCATGCGCACGGTGCTGCCGGGGACGATGACGTCGTTCATGTCGATTTATTCCCGCACGGCATCTTTTGCTTTGGCGAAAAACAGCGCATCGATGCCCAGCATCACCGCGCCGACAGTGATGGCGGAATCCGCGACGTTGAACGCGGGCCAGTGCCACTGATTGACATAAAAATCCAGAAAGTCGATGACGTAACCGAGCATGATGCGGTCCCAAACATTGCCGAGCGCGCCGCCCAGAATCAATGCCAATGCAACCGCCATCCAGCGCTCGCTCGCAGGCAACCGCTTCAGCCACACCACAATGGCTACGCTCACACCCAGTGCAATCGCGGTGAAAAACCAGCGTTGCCACCCGGCGGCATCGCTAAGAAAGCTGAAGGCAGCGCCGGGATTGTGCGCCAATGTGAGATTGAAAAAAGGCATGAGCGGCATTTGCTCGTGCAAGGTGAACGCGCCGACCACCGCGATTTTGGTGAGTTGATCCAATGTGACCACCACAACGGTGATCCATAGCCACTTAAGGGCGCCAGAGCTTGAAGTATTTGCGTGCACGATATTCACCAACCTGTGAGTGCCGAATATTAAGTGGGTTGCCTTTTTCCCGAACGTGGGGACGGCGGCTTTGCTTGGCATGTTTAAGCGCGCGTCATGCATAGCGCCGCGTTTCACCCGCGCCGTCCACATTTTCCACGCAGCGGCCGCAGAGTTCGGGATGTTGCGCGTGTTGACCGACGTCGTCACGATGATGCCAGCAGCGCGCGCATTTGGCATGCGTGCTGGCGGTGGCCTTGACCCATAACCCATCGCGTTCGGTGGCCACCGCATCGGCGGGGCGTTCACCGGCGCGGTGCACGCGTGCGTACGAGGTGATCAGCACAAAACGCAGTTCGTTGCCCAGGCGGGTCAGCGCAGTGTGTAAGACGTCGTCGCAATACACGTCGACTTCCGCATCCAGACCGGAGCCAATTTGTCCGGCAACGCGCAAACGTTCCAGCTCTTTGTTCACCAGGATACGCACCGCCATCACGTTGGCCCAATACTCCAGGTTGAATTCATCCACCAGGCGCTCCGGTAGCAGGTACCAGGTCTCGAAAAATACCGACGCGCCGTGCGGGCCAGGCAAATAGCGCCAGAGTTCTTCGGCGGTGAAACTTAAGATCGGTGCCAGCCAGCGCGTCATCGCTTCGATGATGTGGTGCATCGCGCTCTGGCAGGAGCGGCGCGCACGGCTGTCGACACGCGTGGTGTACTGGCGGTCTTTGATCACGTCGAGATAAAACGCGCCCAAATCCACCGCGCAGAAGTTGTGTACTTTCTGGTAAATGAGATGGAATTCGTATGTTTGGTAGGCGGCGATCACTTCGCGCTGCACTTGCGCGGCGCGTTCCACCGCCCAGCGGTCGAGCGGCAGCAGGTCTGCGATGCGCAGGCTGTGTTGCGCGGGCTCAAAGCCGGCGAGATTGGCCAGCAAAAACCGCGCGGTGTTGCGCATGCGCCGATAGGCATCGGAGGTGCGAGTAAAATTTTCGTCCGAAACGGTGATCTCGCCCCGGTAGTCGGTCGCCGCAACCCACAGCCGCAGTACGTCTGCGCCCAGGCCGTTCAAGACTTTTTGCAGCCAGACATCTTTGCCCTTGGACTTGGAAATTTTCAAGCCCTTGGCGTCGACGGTGAAGCCGTGCGTCAACACCGCCTTGTACGGCGCCACGCCCTTGATTGCGACCGAAGTCAGCAGCGCCGACTGAAACCAGCCGCGATGTTGATCGGAACCTTCCAGATATAAATCCGCCGGGAAGTGCAGCTCTTTGCGCGAGTCAAGCACGCAGGCATGAGTCACGCCGGAATCGAACCACACATCAAGCGTGTCGGTAAGTTTGCGGTACTGTGCGGCCTCCGCGCCGAGCAATTCTTGCGCGTCCAGTTCGAACCACGCGTCGATGCCGCGCTGTTCGACGCGTAACGCAACAGCTTCGATCAACTGCGCAGTTTGCGGATGCAACGCGCCGGTGTGCATATGCACAAACAGCGTCATCGGCACGCCCCAAGTGCGCTGTCTTGACACGCACCAGTCGGGGCGTTTGGCCACCATGCCTTCGATGCGCGCCTGGCCCCAATCGGGAATCCATTGGGTGCGTTCGATCTCGCGCAGCGCGTGATGGCGCAACCGGCTTTGTTCCATGCTGATGAACCACTGCGGCGTGGCGCGAAAAATGATCGGCGTCTTGTGGCGCCAGCAATGCGGATAGCTGTGCTGGATTTTTTCCGCGTGCAGCAAGCGGCCGTTGCTCTTGAGCAGCTCGACGATGGCGTCGTTGGCCTGCCACACGTGCAGCCCGGCAAACAGCTCGGTGTGCGGCAGAAAACAGCCGTTGTCGCCGACCGGATTGTCCACTTTTAAACCATAGCGTTGCCCGACCACGTAGTCGTCCTGGCCATGACCGGGCGCCGTGTGCACCGCACCGGTGCCGGCCTCGGTGGTGACGTGGTCACCGAGGATGACCGGCACTTCGCGCGCGTAAAACGGATGCGCGAGTTTCAAGCCTTCCAGCGCCGCGCCACGCGCGTAGGCGACGACGCGATAGTGCTCGATGCCCCAGCGCAGCATCACGTCTTTGATCATCGGCTCCGCGATCAGCACGCGCTCATGGCCTGCCTGCACTACGGAGTAGTCGAACAGCGGATTCAGCGCGACCGCCTGATTGGCGGGCAAGGTCCATGGCGTGGTGGTCCAGATGACCACCGACAACGGACCCTCACCGAATTTGCCTTCAACATGATGGCAGCGTTGCATCAGCGTGGTTTCATCGAGCACCGCAAAGCGTACGTCGATGGCCGGGGAGCTGCGATTTTCATATTCCACTTCGGCTTCGGCCAGTGCCGAACCGCAATCCACACACCAGTGCACGGGCTTGACACCTTGATGCAGATGGCCGTTGGCGATCACCCGCGCCAGTGCGCGGATGGTGTCGGCCTCGAACTTGAAATCCATCGTTAAATACGGCTTGTTCCAGTCACCCAGCACACCCAGCCGTTTAAAGTCTTGGCGTTGCCCGTCGACCTGCTTCAACGCGTATTCGCGACACGCCTGACGAAACGTCGCCTTGTCGACCTTCACGCCGGCCTTGCCGATTTTCTTTTCCACCTGCAATTCAATCGGCAGGCCGTGGCAGTCCCAGCCCGGCACATAGGGTGCGTCCAGCCCGTCCAAGCCGTGCGATTTGACGATGATGTCTTTCAGAATCTTGTTCACCGCATGGCCGATGTGGATGTCACCGTTCGCATACGGCGGTCCGTCATGCAGGATGAACTTAGGTCGGCCGTGCGCGCGGGCACGCATCTGTGCGTACACATCCATCGCCTCCCATTGCGCCACCGCTTGCGGTTCGCGCTGTGCCAGATTGGCTTTCATCGGAAAATCAGTGTTGGGAAGATTAAGCGTGTGTTTGTAGTCGGCCACGAAGGTTATATCTCGGCGCAAAGGGACGCCTATCTTACCGGCAGGGCGGGGGGTGTTCAAACGCTGCCGTGTCAACGGCAGCTAAAATCGCGAGAACTTTACGAGAATCTACGGCGTGACGACGCGGGTGTGTGGCCAGGGTTCGTTGGCGGGGATATCCAAAGCGAGCCTCTTTTTTTCTGCGGGCGGGGGGGTGGCGAGTTTCGCTTGCGGTTCATGTGCATCATGTAACATGGTGTGGGCGAGTTGGTTGAAAATCCACACCAGACGCTCGAACGCAACAATAATTTCCAGCAAGATTTTTTTCGTCGCCAAATTTGCGCCTACGACGTCTTCGAGCTTCTTGGAGCGGAACCAGCCCACCAAGGTTTCACGTTTGCTGGTGATGTCAATCAACACCTGTGCGCTGGCCCAGCGGTGATTTTCAGAGACGGTCAGGCGGGCCGAGCCCAACAGCACATCGATGCTGTGAATGATGTTGCTCGTGATCTTGGCAGGCAGCTCCGAAGCTTTTGCCTTAACCATTAATTCGGCCAGTTCGAACAGGTATTTGTCCAGTGAGCCGAGCCATTTCTGGGTCGCGTGCAAATGCAACAACTCGCCACTGAGTTGAGGGGGCAGGTCACGCTTCATCAGTTCGGCGATATGGTGCTGTATTTCTAACTGCAACGTGTTATTGGCCTCGCGTAGCGCGCTGGGGGTAAGCGGTTTGTCATGCTTGGCGACGTGCTCGCGAAACGGCGCGAGGTAACGCGGCGAACGGTGCAAAATGCGTACTTGCTCCTTGAGGATTAAAGTCACAGCATCGGTCGGGCTGGCGTTGGGCACGGCCGTAATATACAGCGGTTGCGATAACGCCTCTTCTTGCGAGGCCGGCCAAAAAAAGTTGAAAACTTTGCTGACATAACCGATGAAAACCAGCAGTGCCAACGCCGACATCAGTTCATAGGTGATGTAAATCGCGCCGACTTGCGTGCCGGGCGCCTGCGTAAACAAGGCGACAAACGCTTTAATTCCGGGCAAATGCCAGTAATTCTCCATGTACAGCAGGGGCACGAGCACCAGTGCGCCCATTATTTTTACCGTGGCGTGAAAATAGACCAATTGGCGGGAGGTGCCGGTCATCCCATATCCCAGCACGGCGGTGCTGACGCCTGAGCCGACATTAGTACCGTAGACGAACATGACGGTTTGATCGAAATCCAGCAGACCGGCGCTCAGGAAGGTAATCGCAATCAGCGAGATGGTCGCGCCGGATTGCGTGACGAAGGCGCCGACCGCGCCGAGCACGAAGGCGGCAAACCAGTAGCCGTGGGTTGTGGAAATTAAATGCAGAAATTCCGCATTGTCTTTAACCGTGCTTGCCCCGTGCCGCAGCATTTCCAGCCCAAGCAGCACCAAACCCAAGCCGAAGGCGAGACCGCTGAAGAACTTGGTGGGGACTTTCTTCATGTTGCCAAACTGGTAGTACAGTCCGGCGATACCTAGCAGTGCGAACTGCACCATCGCGAAATCGATGCTGACCCACAGCACTAACAAAGAAGAACCGAAACTGCCGCCAATGATGATCGGCATGCAGCGGCGCGCAGTCAGCGCGCCCGACGACACCATGCCGACCAGCGAAAAGGTGACGGCCTTGCCGCTGTTGGTGAGCCCACCGGCGATGATGCCGCTTAAAATTGCGCGCAGATCCGAACCGGCGAAACGACTGACGATTTTTTTGACGTAAGGCCGGCCGCATTCTTTCAGATGGTCGCTGAGGAAGTTGATGCCGACGAAGAACAGGCCCAATCCCGCAAAGGTTTGTAGCAGCGCGTGTGAACTCATGGTGTTGTCAGCGCATTCCTTTGTTCATGTTATTAAGTAGCTTTTGCCCGTTGACAGTTCAAAGCGTTGACCAAAACGGCCAACTTTAAATTTGCACTGAGTTATTTGCACTGTAATACATGCGTAGCAAAACTGTAATACCGAATTATTAAGTCAGCATTTAGGAGTTTTCTAGGTGCCGGTCGCTACCGCCGCCCAGATCACAGATTGAGAAAGTAGCAGCGGGCCTGTCTGGCATCAATGTCGATCTGGTGACGCAGCGCCGCAAGCGAGTCGTAGCGCTCTTCATCACGCAGTTTCTGCAAGAACTCGACATGCACGTGGCGACCATAAATGTCGCGGTTGAAGTCGAACAGATGCACTTCCAGCAAGCAGTGGGTGCCGTCGATGGTGGGGCGCGTGCCGACGCTGGCAACACCGGGCAGCGGGTTGTCGTCCACGCCGAATAACTCCACCACGTAAATTCCCGCCACCGGTGTGACCTTGCGGTGCACAAACAGGTTGGCGGTGGGGAAGCCGAGCTCCCGCCCGAGTTTGTTGCCGTGCGCGACGCGGCCAGAGATGCGAAAGCGCCGGCCTAATAATTTTTCCGCCAGCATCAGGTCGCCGGCGGCAAGTGCGCTGCGCACACGCGTGCTGCTGACGCGCTCGCCGTCGATGCCGAAGGTGTGCATGTGGGTCACGTGAAAGCCGTGCTGCACCCCGGCGGCTTGCAGCAGCGCGTAGTTGCCGGTGCGGTTGTGGCCGAAGCGAAAGTCGTCGCCGACCACCAGATATTTAACGCCGAGTTTTTCCACCAGCACTTGGTCGATGAACTGCTGTGCGGGCAGATCGGCAAAGGCGCGGTTGAAGTGAACGCACAGCACGCGGTCGACGGCGAAGTACCGCAAGGCTTGCAACTTCTCGCGCAAGCGCGTCAGGCGTGCCACGGCTTTGCCGGGTGCGAAAAATTCCAAGGGCTGCGGCTCGAAAATAATCACCAGTAACGGCAGCCCGAATTCGGCGGATTTTTCTGCGAGCTGACCGATCACCGCTTGGTGGCCCAGATGCACGCCGTCGAAATTGCCGATGGTGGCGACGCAGCCACGATGGCGCGCGCGCAGGTTGTGCAGTCCGCGAATCAGTTCCATATCAGCTCGTTCTCAAGCGAATTAATTGTTTCAGTTTCACGCCGCTCATGATCAAACAAATTAAATAGACAATACCTGCCGCCATGATCCACGCCAGTAATTGTTCGGCGCGTGCACTGCTCGACAAAGGTATCCACATTTCCGCCGATGGGACGCCAAACCACAATAGCGCCGTCATCGCCGTGTTGGCGAATAACGTCTGCAGGCCCAGTGTGCGCCATCCCGCCAGCGGCTGGTAGACACCGGCACGGCGCAACTGCGCAAACAATAATGCCGCGTTGAGGTACGCCGCTAACGCGGTAGCCAGGGCCAGCGCCGCATGTGCGCCGGGGATATCGAGCAACAACATCGGCACCACCAACGCAGCGGTCAGCAGCATGTTGGTCAGCATCGCAATTACGCCGGCCACGACCGGTGTTTTGGTGTCTTGGCGCGCAAAAAATCCCGGTGCCAGCACCTTCACGGCAATGAATCCGAGCAAGCCCAAAGAATACGTCATGAGGCTCAGCGCCGTCATGTGCGCATCGTGCGCGCTGAATTCGCCGTAGCGAAACAGGGTTGTGACAATGGGCTCGGACAGCAACATCAGGCCGAGTGTGGCGGGCAAGCCGATCAGCAGTGTGAGTCGCAAACCCCAATCCAGCGTGTGCGTAAATTCGGCTTGCGAATTTTGCGCGTGATTTTTCGCCAAGCTGGGCAGGATCGCCGTGCCCAGTGCCATGCCCAATACACCGAGCGGAAACTCGACCAGCCGGTCTGAGTAATACAGCCAACTGACACTGCCGGTGACCAGGAACGACGCCACCAGCGTGTCGAACAGCAAATTGATTTGCGCCACCGACGAACCGAAAATCGCCGGCAGCATCAGGCGTGCAATGCGGCGCACGCCGGCATCGCGGTGCTCCCAGCGCGGCCAGCGCAACAGCCGCAGCCGATGCAAAAACGGCAACTGAAAAAGCAACTGCACGATTCCAGCGACGAACACGCCCCAGGCCAACGCTTCCACCGGCTGGTTCATCCTGGGCGCCACCCACAGCGCCGCGATGATCATGCACAGATTCAGAAACACCGGTGTGAAGGCGGGAACCGCGAAGCGGCCAAAACTGTTAAGCACCGCTCCCGCCAACGCGGTTAGCGAAATAAACAGCAGGTAGGGGAAGGTGATGCGCAACAGCTCGGTGGTGAGCGCGAACTTGTCACCCACGCCCACAAAGCCCGGCGCGAACAACGCCACAATCAGCGGCGCCGCCAGCATGCCCACGACGGTGATCACGGTGAGCACACCACCCAGGGTGCCGATCACGTGCTGCACCAAGTGCCGTGTATCCTCTTCACTGCGCTGGGTTTGATACTGCGCCAGCACCGGAATAAACGCCTGCCCGAAGGCGCCTTCGGCAAACAAACGCCGCATGAAATTGGGAATGCGAAACGCTACAAAAAAAGCATCGGTGCCCAGCGACACGCCGAATACCCGCGCGATAATAATGTCGCGCACAAACCCCAGCAGCCGCGATAACAGCGTGTTGAAGCCCACCACCAAGGTGGATTGCAGCAGTTTGCGGGTCATGTCGGGTGGGGTCGTATTTGATGGGGCTTAGAGCTTGTAAAGCTCCACGCACTTGAAGTTGGCGCTCATGGTGAGCAATTTTATCCTTTTTGACGGCGTAGCCCCAGCAGGATCGGTGCTTGGCTTGGCGCATCAGCCCGCGCTGCGGTATGTTCCAAGCTAAAATTTAAGTTAGGCAGACGGTTATTTCTGGCAGCGCCCGCAGTAAAAAGTCGAGCGTTGACCCTGGCGAATCTGTTGTATCGACGTTCCGCAGCGCGGACACGCCGTGCCTTCCTTGCCGTACACATTCAGCTTGAGCTGAAAGTAGCCGCTGTCGCCATTGCTGCCGACGAAATCACGCAGGGTCGTGCCGCCCTGGGTGATCGCGTAGTGCAAGACATTTTTGATTTCCAAAACCAGCCGGGCACACTGTGCTTTGGTCACTTTGCCCGCCGCGCGGCGCGGGTTGATGGCGGCAAGAAACAGTGCTTCGCTGGCGTAGATGTTGCCCACGCCGACCACGATGCTTTGGTTCATCAGCAACTGCTTGAGGTCGACTTTACGTTTGCGCGTGGCGCGAAATAAATAATCAGCATCGAACTGTTCACCGAGCGGTTCCGGTCCGAGCGCGCGCAGTAAGGTGTGCGTGTACGGGTCGCTGTCGCACCACAGCATCGCGCCAAAGCGGCGCGGGTCGCGCAGGCGCAGGCAGGTGTGATCGGCAAACACGATATCGACATGATCATGGAGTTGCGCCGGCGTGTTGGCCGGCAGAATGCGCAGACTGCCGGACATGCCCAGATGGATCAGCAGCGTGCCGGCGTGGGTGCGCAGCAGCAAATATTTTGCGCGCCGTTCAACCTGTTCGATGGTGTCGCCGAGCAGGTGTTGCGGCAAATCCTTGGGCACCGGCCAGCGCAAGCGCGCATTGCGCACTAGTACGGCGGTGATTTTTTTACCCAGCACATGCGGACGGATGCCGCGTGCGGTGGTTTCGACTTCGGGCAGCTCCGGCACTACATCGCCCCCGGTTCCGACAGCGGCGTGTCCGCTGCGGAGCGCTGGGAGCGTAAAAAAATCCATGCGGCGCCAAGGCCGGCGACCAGCGAGTAATTGCTGCGTACTAGCGGGCTGTCGGAAAACACGCTGCCGGAAAAATTTTCGTAACGCGCAAATAGTCCGATCCAGACTTGGCGGATGCGCCGACTCAAGGTCAACGACATGCCCACGCCACTGTAACCTGCGCGGGCAGAATATTCCGGGCGCGTTGCCGTGGCGTTGGAGCGGGGTACGCCGTAGTAATACTGGTGGTAGTCACGGGTGGCGAAGTTCGGGCCGAGTGCGATGCTCAGCGTCCAGCGGCGCTGAATGATGTAATTCAGATGTGGATAAAAAAACCAGCCATGCGTGCCAGGTTCTGACAAATCCAGGCTGATCACCGCCTGCACCGGAATTTTAAATTTCAGCATATCGCCGTCGTCGTGTTCTTCATGCAGAATGAATTCCAGCGACGGCCCCAAGTGCAGCATGAAATCCAGATTCGGCATGCCGGTACGCGCGCCGTTTTGCTTGCTATTGACAGGTACGCCGAAACCGCCGTCAACGTTCAGTAAGACGGATTCGCTCGCGAACAGCAAGCCGCGTATGCCGCTGCGATCCATCACAAAACGTTCACCGCGATATACCAAGTACGGAATCGGCGCCAAATAATTTTTCTGTTGATCCGAGCCGCGATACTCCGGCAGGCTCACGCCGCCCAAACCCAAGCCCAGTTCCCAACGCGCAAGTTCGGCGCGTGTCGTCATCGAAGCCAGCGCCAACAGCGCCACACATAACAGACGCGCCATGCTATGCACCCGGCGCGCTCCACAGCAATGCTTCAATCTCAACGTGCAGATCGCGCCGACAAATATCGCCGACCAGAAACAGCGCGGGCAACGGCTGCAACTGTGTGCGCAGCGCCGGTACATCGTTAATGTCACGCACGTAAACCTTCAACTGAGCATCGTGTTCCAGGTTGAAGCCGATGCCGCTGGCGGATTGTGCCTGCGCGACCAGCGCATGCAGGTTGCGCATAATCTCAGCAAGCTGCTCGTGCAGTTGTTGGTGTCGCGATGCATGGCCGACAATGCTGGCGGTGCCGGAGATATAAAGATGCGCCATGGTGTCCCAGCGTTTCAGCATGCTGCGCGAAAACGTCGGACTCGCCGGACCATATTGCTGCGGATAACGGTAAGCGGAAACCTGACGCGGATTCTCGAACGGCTCGCCCGGCGTGCGTGCGGCCAGAAAATACAGCGTGACGTCGCCGGCGTGGGTGCCGATAACGGTGGCTGCCGGAAACTCGCGTTCGTTATGGAGGTGATGTTGCTCAAACGCACGCTGCCGTCCCACGCAAAAACGCTGGTAACGGTCAAGACCCGCGTGCTCGGTGTGAATGCCCGGAAAATAATTCCACATGCGTAACAGATGCGGGTAGCCCGCCATGCGCACCTGGGTAAGCACGTCGTTGTACAGCGCTTCGATGCCGCTTTCGAAGCTGGCTTCGTCACGTACCGCGCGTGTTAAAGCGCCCCACAGCGCTACTCCATTGTGTGAGTAATACAGCGCATTCGAGCGCGCAGATTCGACCGGTAACGCACTGCTCCACAATTCGATCCGCGTGTCATCGTCTGCTGACATCAGCGGCACACTCAGCGCCGTAACACCGGCATGAATTTCAGATGTGCCGAAACTCACCGCGCCCAGCACCGACGGCGGGAAGGGTGTTGCAGAGAGGTGTGGATAAGAAATACAGATCGGTTGTTCGCACGGCATCGCGCGATTATACGGGACACGGCGACGAAGTAATTAGCGCTCTGGCAGAACCCCTTCTATAACGGCGCCGCCGTCTTTGCGCAGATGCTATGAGATGGCTGCGGTCGCAATCAACACACGGAATTATTAATTTAAGATAGTTTTGTTATTCTTCGCGGAGAGTTAATCGCAGGAGGGAAAGGATATGACGAGCTGTCCGCGTTGCGTGAAGGAAAACTGCGTTAAGGATGGGATCGTCAGAGGCCGCCAGCGGTGGCGGTGTCGTGAATGCGGTTATCGTCACACGGTGCAGCAACGTGGGAAGGAGGCACACCTTAAAAGGCAAGCGGTTGAGCTTTATCTGGAAGGTCTGGGCTTTCGGTCGATTGGACGGTTTTTGAAAGTCAGCCATGTCGCCGTATACAACTGGATCCGGAGTTTCGGCGAGAAATTGGAGGAACTGCGCAGCCCTCACGAGATTGAAGTGGTCGAGATGGACGAGATGCGCACCTACATTGGCTCAAAAAAAACGATTGCTGGATATGGATTGCTGTTGATCGTGCTGGGCGAAAGTTCATCCAGTGCGCATTTGGCTCACGCGACACGGCGACCGGAAGAACCCTCTGGGAAAAAATAGACGACCAGGACATCGGGGCGCTCATGACGGACTACTGGAAGCCGTATGAGAAGTTCAGTTCGTGCCACCCGAAAAACACACGCAGTCGAAGGCTGAAA
>JANLTU010000223.1:0-2526 GCA_031363085.1 Gammaproteobacteria bacterium | reverse complement strand
GAACGGCAACGCATCGCCATTGCGCGGCTATTTTTACGCTCACCGCGCATCGTATTGCTGGACGAACCCACCTCCGCGCTGGACGTAACCTACGAACGCGCTTTACTGCCCGCGTTGCAGCGCTTGTGCGCGGGTCGCACTACCTTCATCGTCTCGCATCGCCTCGTGGTGCTCACCGACGTGAACAAGGTCTTGCTGCTCGACGCGGGACTTCCGCTGGCCTACGCCGAACCGCAGCGTGTCTGGCAAGATTTTCCGGCCTTCCACGATTTATTTCCCGAATCTTGGGCGACAGCGCCGCCTTAATCTTTATAATCCACCTGCACCATTCGTTTACAAGGATCGTCACCATGACCACCCCACGCCCCAAACGCCAAAAGGCATTACCGCCTGGCGTACTCTGGAAAAAACGCAGCCGTTATCAACAGATCGAACTCGTTAAAGAAGGTCGCGGCCTATTGTTCAAGCTCAACGGCTGGCCGCAGGTGTATTCGCACGAAGAGGCGCGCTACCACGAAAATGTCGCCACGCTACCGCTGATGTTGGCGCAGAAAATCGGGCGCTGTGTGATCCTAGGCGGCGGCGACGGCCTCGCCGCGCGCAATATGCTGCGCTTTCGCGGTGTAAAAAAAATCACCTTGGTGGAGCTGGATGCCGGCGTGATCGAACTGTGTTCCGAGCAACCTGATTTCGTGCAAATGAATCAAAACGTATTTAATCACCCTAAATTGGAACTGATTGTGGGTGATGCTATCGAATGGTTCATGAATGCCTCTGGTCCGTTTGACATCATCATCAACGACATCGAAATGATGTTCACCAAACAGCCGAAGAAAATGACGCTGCAACGCTACTTTGAATTATTCCACGCGATGTCCACCAAGCTTGCGCCCGGCGGGGTGGCCGTGATCACCGTACCCGACGATTTCGACAATAAAATCCTGCAAGGCTTTTTCGCGGCCTACGGCGAGCAACTGCCGCCCGAACAACAGCGCGCGTTCACGAAGGCCAAGAATGTCTTCGCGCGTGCGCGCGTGCTATTGGAAACCCTGTTTCCCCACGTGCTGCAATGGACGATCCGCTTTCCCGTACTTGGGCCGCACACCACTTATTATTGCAGCCACCGCCCCATGACCAAGCTGCACCGCACCCCACACCCGGTCGCTGAATATATCAAAGATGACATCCTGGCAAGGACGGTGCGCTAGCAAAATAGCGTTTGCTCTTCAACATATTCAGACAAGAAATTATAGGTGTTGCAACATATCCACGTCTCTGGGGATATTCGTTTTGAACTGCATTATCAGGAGGGTTTACTATGGACGGCATCAAAAATAAAGTGCTCTTCTCCGAGGTCAGTGGCGAAGGGGAAATGCATTACCACCGCGTGAAACGCGTACATTTTGAAACCCACACCCCATATCAAGAAATGAGCATCATCGAAACCGCTAACTACGGCAAGATGTTGATCCTTGATGGTCGCATTCAATCTGCTGAGAAAGACGAATATATCTATCACGAGTGTCTGGTGCATCCCGCACTCATCGCTCATGCTAATCCCCGCAAAGTGTTGGTCATTGGCGGCGGCGAGGGGGCAACAATCAGGGAGATCTTGCGTCACCCCTCCATTCAGAACGTGGTGATGGTAGATATTGACGAGCAAGTCGTCCGCAGTTGTATGGAGCATCTCCCCGAGTGGCACTTGGGCGCCTTCGCCGACCCACGCACCACGTTGGTCTTCGCCGATGGCAAAGACTATGTGGAAAAAACCAAGGAGCACTTCGATTGCGTAATCATCGACATCTGCGACGCCCTTGAAGAAGGACCTACGCTCGCGCTCTACACCAAGGAGTTTTATCACTCGGTAAAGGCCATTCTCAATCCAGGAGGTGTAGTTGTCGTGCAGGCAATGGAACTGTTTGCACTGGAGCATGAGAATCATGTCATCGTCAGCCGCATGCTCAAATTAGCTTTCCGCCACGTTAATTCCTACTCGGCCTATGTCCCCTCATTTTGGTGTAACTGGGGCTACATCGTCGCCAGCGACACCGTCAATGCCAAAGCTCTTACCGCCCACGAAGTGGATACTCGGTTAACCGCGCGCAAATTAAGCCCGGTCCTGCGGCATTATGACGGAGAATGTCATGACCACCTGTTCAACTTACCGAAATCAGTACGCGCGCTCTTGCTTGATCCATCCTAATATTTTGAGTTTTCAGGCTATAGTGATGGTTGGCCATCATGAAGTACCCCCTAATTGCGGACGCTGGTTATTTCAGCGCCACCTAAACGGACAGCGGGCATCGTACCGCTGGCACTCAGTGCGCTTGTCTTCGTCAGTCGAGCGTCTTTAAGCGCCAGTTCGTCAGACTACGTCCGACCGGTTTCTAGCCTTTACAAGCTCCTCGTCCATCGCACCGCGCCAGCGTTGGTAGCGTTGTCGCAACACCGCGTTGGCTTGTGGCTGGAACATCGTGCCGGGACTTAGCTCCGGCCAGTGTTGCGGCCGCCCGGCGAGCAAAAATG
>JANLTU010000199.1:0-9563 GCA_031363085.1 Gammaproteobacteria bacterium | reverse complement strand
GGTGGTGTCTTTAAGCAGGTAGAGGAAAGTATCCACCGCGCTGCTGAGCGTGATCGTAACCGTCGTTGCCGTGGTGATGACCAATGGATATGTTGGATTGGCCGCCGAGGTGCTGCTGCGCCCTCCGGAACTTGTCCAACTGCCCGCGTAGTTATTCACCACTCCGGTCGTGTTCAAAGTAAACGTGCCAGACTGGCCCGTGTAGTAAGTCGCCGCAACCATCCGGTAGCTCCCCGGCTGCAACAGCCAGGTAATTCTTGAATTGGTGTTGCTCCGACTGAGGTCGTCGTTAAATGCCAGGGTGCTGGTGGTCGTTGTGCTTGTGCCGGTGACCGGTGCGTAGGCGCCCGGTGTGCCGCTGTAGTCCATGCACACGGTGGCGACCAAGTCGCGTTGCAACTTGGCGTTGTCCAACTTCACCTGATCAGCCACGTCCACGCTGCCGAACTGCGCGCCGCTACCGCCATAGTTTTCGACGCACGAGGCCACGCTGCCGTCTTTATTCACCCGCGTGGTCATGCGCCGGCCAAAGCCTAAATCGGCATTATTAATGTAGATGGCTTGCGCATCCACACCGGCCGCAAGCCCGGTTTCTTTTCTAAAATCCGCCAAGGTGCGATGCGTGAGCGTTGGATCAATGGCGTTGTAGTACGCCGTCGCCGTGATGTCGTCTTCTTTAAACAGCGGCGAAGTTTTATTGATAAATTGCAGAAAACCGTTGAGATCGTCCGGCACACCTGCCGGTGTATCGGGTTGCGCCCAGGCCATTGAACTGCACAGCAATAGCGATGACAGCGGCAGCGCCAGCACCGCCCGCCAGGGTTTGAACTGCTTCGTGGGTAAATTAACTGCATGCAACAAGTGCATAAATAATTCTCCGTGAACCACATGATGTATGGATTGGTTTATTGAAGCGACGTGCCTTCACGGCGCGCCGCTTCGATCCCTCTTCCGCCACGCTGCGATCATCCGCAACTACAACTGACGCACAACGAAGAAACGACTGGATAGGTTTTACATTTTTAATGGCACGGTCTGGCACCGCGCAGAGTGAACTGCCGCGGACCGAATTTGACACGCATAGATGGTTGCCCCCTGTTCCTGATGTTGATGTTGATGTTTTATCCCGGTGGCGATTTTTTGAAATTCATCGCTTTCTTCGGAAGTTTCGCTACATCGTCACCGTAATTTTGGCGACGACCGATTCTCGCGTAGTTTTTACAAACCCGTCAATGCGACTAAAGTCGCATTGACATGCGCGCTGCTGGCAGAAGTGTTCGCCGGAAAAAGTTTTGATATTGGCCGAGCGCGACTGAATCCGGCCGGGTGGATGCGTGGGTTAGGTGTAGCAGGGAGCGGGAAGCGGGAAGCGGGTAAAACGTTTTGGTGGGTGCACCCGCTCGATGGAGTTCGTTTAACGTCCACGCCCGTTTGTCGCTTTGGCGTTCTGTTGCAGTGCCTGGTTAACCAGATATTCTTCGTAGCTGCCGCTGTAATTGATCACGCCTTCCGGCGTCAACTCGACGATGCGGGTGGCCAGCGACGATACGAATTCACGGTCATGGCTGACAAAGATCAGCGTGCCGGGATAATTTTCCAGCGCGGTGTTGAGCGACTCGATGGATTCCATATCAAGGTGGTTGGTGGGTTCGTCGAGGATCAAGACATTTTTTTTCAACAGCATTTGTTTGCCGAACAGCATGCGTCCCTGCTCGCCGCCGGAAATGATCTTGACGGATTTTTTGCTGTCGTCGGTTGAAAACAACAGGCGCCCTAAGACGGCACGAATCGCTTGCTCGTCGTCGCGCGGCTGTTTCCACTGGCTCATCCAGTCGAACAAATTCATGTCGCGCGCAAAATCGGCGGCGTGGTCTTGCGCCATGTAGCCGACGTCGGCGTTCTCGGCCCATTTCACCGTGCCGCTGTCCGCAGCGAGTTCACCCACCAGCGTGCGCAGCAAGGTGGTCTTGCCGATGCCGTTGGGCCCGATCACTGCGACGCGCTCGCCGGCCTCGACGGCTAAATCCAGCCCGCGAAACAGCGGGCCGGTGTCAAAACCCTTGCTCACGCCCTTCAGTTCCACCGCGAGGCGATAGAGCTTTTTGTCCTGGTCAAAACGGATGAACGGATTCATGCGGCTCGACGGTTTGATTTCAGCCAGCTCGATTTTTTCAATCTGACGTGCACGCGAGGTCGCCTGCTTTGCTTTGGAGGCATTGGCAGAGAAGCGGCTGACGAACTGTTGCAGATCGGCGATCTGGGTTTTCTTCTTTTCGTTGTCCGCCAGCAACTGATTGCGCACCAGCGACGAGGCCGTCATGTATTCATCGTAATTACCGGGATAAACGCGCAGCTCGCGGAAATCCATGTCGGCCATGTGCGTGCACACGCTGTTCAGAAAATGCCGGTCATGCGAAATGATCACCATGGTGCTCTTGCGCTCGTTGATGATGCCTTCGAGCCAGCGGATAGTATTAATGTCAAGGTTGTTGGTCGGTTCGTCGAGCAGCAGAATTTCTGGGTCGGCAAACAGCGCCTGCGCCAGCAGCACGCGCAGCTTCCAGCCGGGCGCGACTTGACTCATCGGGCCGTTGTGCAATTCCAATGGAATGTCGAGGCCCGACAGCAATTCGCCGGCGCGCGCTTCGGCGGTGTAACCGTCGAGCTCGCCGAATTGCACTTCGAGTTCAGCGACCTTCATGCCGTCGGCTTCGCTCATCTCAGGCAGCGCGTAAATGCGGTCGCGTTCCTGCTTCACATCCCATAATTTGGTGTGCCCCATGATCACGGTGTCGACCACTGAAAATTTCTCGAACGCGAATTGATCCTGGCGCAATTTGCCGAGGCGCTCGTGCGCATCAATCGACACGTTGCCGTTGCTGGGCGCCAGATCGCCACCGAGAATTTTCATGAAAGTCGACTTGCCGCAGCCGTTGGCGCCGATCAGCCCGTAACGGTTGCCGTTACCGAACTTGACCGAAATATTTTCGAACAGGGGCTTGGGCCCAAACTGCATGGTGATATTGGCTGTAGAGATCACGACGTTTTTTCCATACTCATAGCAACGCGGCGCGCACCCGCAGCGTTGATTCTAAAGTTCAAGATTGCCAGGTATTGAAGAGGCGGGAACCGGTACTTCGGCGGTATTCGCTTAGCAATATCAAGCAGTCTGCCGGCACGACGGCGCGCATTGTCGCATATTTCGTTGCATACGACCGCAAAACAAAAAAACCCCGGAGCTTATAAGCTCCGGGGCCACTTCTTACCCCCGCTGCAAAACTACTGATTCGGGTTTACAACGCGTAATGCAGATTGATATTGAAGCCGTTCGACTTGTTCGCCGGATCGACGCTCTTCAATTCGCTGGTAATCGCCGCCGTGACCTTCAAGTTTTGCGCCGGCTTGTACATGGCGCCCAAGCTCAACACCGATTCTTTTGAATCTTGTTTTTGACCATTGTCGGTCATGTCATAGCGCGTCACGCCCATGAACTGCTTGGTGAATGGAATGTTAGCTTGCAACGTGAAACCATAAATCTTGGCGCGCTTCTCACCCTTATCGGTACCCGAATCACGCGTGTATTGCGCCAAAATGTCCGCCGCAGGCAAGCGCAGGTTACCGGCAAAACCCAGCACGCGCGTATCGACCCAAGTCGCGGTCGCCGCCGTGTCACCTTCCACATAGTGCGAATTGTAGTAAAGAATCGACACCGAGCCGGTCTTGGTCATGTCGAACCGGCCCACCAGCCAATAGTCAAGATTACGCTTGTCTTTCGGCGTAATCACCGGTGCTTCGGGTGGAGGTGGCTGTTCCGGTGAAGGCGGGTTGGCTACTGCAACTGCCCAGAATAAATTGTCGGCATAACCGTAATATTCAAGCGCACGACGTGGCGTTAGTCCGGAACCCACCATAGAAAATCCGTCCTTGCCAGCATAGGCACCAACGTGGTCATTCCTGGCTTTAAATGCGCCGGCTGCAAGACTGGGGAACGAGGTCCACTCGGTGGGGTCCAACGATCCAGCACGTAAATTAGCAGCGGTGGTACTACCCAGATTGGTCACACCGATGAAAAAACGATCTGCTTCCACCGCACTCTCTACTGCGTCCAGCTCCAGCTCCATGAACACCGGAATGTCCTTGGTCAGGGTACCGGTTGTTAACAAAGACAGTGTCTGCGCGGTACCCACGCGAATGTTTTTCGAATTGGTGTCTTTCGACAGTGCGTCGACCACGCCGTAAATGCTGAATATATTCGACAGATTATTCAGATACAGGTCGGGCGCAATTTTCTTGCCTTCGTCCGGCGCCGCCTCTTTGGCTTGGCCGGGCTCATCCAGGCTCACACCTTCTTCGGCGCGCACCTGGAAACCATTGCGCATGTAACGTTCGCCGCGTTCGTTCAAACGCGGAAACATCTCGCTATGGCACTTGTTGCACGCGGCACCGGTTGAACGTGCGAAGGCCGGCGTGGCATTCGCGTCGTTGCCCACGGTTGTGAGCGCGGCACCAAGAAACACTGTACTGGCCAAAGCCAGACGCACGGGTAAAACCATCCTTTTAAACATTGACTGATCCTCTGGGTTGAAAAATTTTTTATTGCTTAAGGGCGATCAAGTCTGCGTCGCCTTTGTCCAGCGCCAGCGTGTAGCCAAACGAAACATAATGAATACGCCCTTCGGCGTAATCGTCATGCAGCGCAAATCCAATGTTGTACGACTGATCTGGTTGCAGGCTGTGACGGCCTTTTTCTTCTACTTTGAGCTTACGGCTCAAGGTCACGCTCCACATGCCGTCTTTTAATTCGGCGTTGGCTTCGACCAACGGGGTTTTCGAGGTGTTGCGTTTCTCCAGGATGTAGCCGTCCTTGACGCTCACGCTCTTGTCGCCCTTCACTTCGGCTTGCCAGAACTCAAGAAAATTTCCGCTTGCCACCAGATTCGCCAAGTCAGCGTCAGGCTTAACATTATCGCCGCCGCCCTGACGCGTGATCGCCGTGCGCGACACGCCCAGATACAGCGAACGTTTGGTCTCCGCAGCGCTGGCCATGCCGGTGGCGTCGTCATGACACGCGCCCCAGCAACCTGCGATGCTCGATTCCTTCACCTGCTTGTCACCGATCATCAAGGCCACCTTGACGGGATGATCGGCGTCTTTCTTGGTGCCGCTGTGAAATCCGGTGTCTTTCCACGCAAGGTGGACGTAGAGTCGGGCGGCATCATGAGCGACTTTGACATTGATGGGAATCGACCCCGGCTTGCCTGCAATCGGCGCCGGCTCCATTTTTTTACCGGTGGCCATTTTCTTGCCCATGTCGGCTTCTTCGGTGTCGTGGCACTCGCGGCATTTTCCGCCGGTGCGCACCGTCTTCGCTGCGCTGTGATCCGACAACACCCACTCCCAGGACGCCTGCCCCGGATACAGCAAAACGATTTCGCGGCCTTTAACCGAACCCCAATTCACCGCCCATGCATTGGGCGCAGACAACATTAATACACAGGCAACCCCGCCCAGTAGCGCCGTAGCGTATTGGATCCGTCTCATTGAAACTCTCCATACTCAGAACTGAAGATTAAAATCGTCTTTGGATTCGGCGCGTTGCACTTGGTCGTGCACTGCCTTATGCGCAATCCCTTTGTGGCACTCAACACAAGTCCTGCCATCACCCATCGCAAGTTCATGTTGCTTGCGTGCGCGTGGTTTTTGATTATCCAACACCATCGCGTCGAACGCGTGGCAGTTGCGGCATTCTTTCGAACCATTCGCTTTCATGCGATCCCACACGTGCTGCGCCATTTGCAGCCGGCGCGCATCAAATTTTTCGGTGGTGTCGATCGTGCCCAGCAAATGGTGATACACGTCTTTCACCGCCGCGATTTTGCGTACCACAACGTCGCGCCAGTCGTGCGGCACATGGCAGTCGGAACACACTGCGCGCACGCCGGCGGTGTTGCTGTAATGAATGGTTTTCTTGTATTCCTCGTACACTGAGTCTTTCATCTCATGACACGACGTACAAAAGTCCAAGCTGCTGGTGTGTTGCACAAATGAAGCGAATCCGGTGCTACCGATCAACAAGCCCGCCGCCAAGGTGAACGCCAGCACCACAAATAACCGTGTCGTCATTTTCATCTTGGGGCACCATTGCAAATCAGGATCGGGGGGCAAGAGTAAGCCCTGAAGTATGAAACCAATCTGAATGCGAGCTGGGAAACTAGATGAGTTTACTTAAGATACGCTTAGCGCGCGCTAGCGCTGCCCGGTCGGCAGGGACGTTGTCACCAACTCACGCAGCACGGTTGTTGCATAGGTGCCGGAGGGCAACATAAATTCCAGACGCACAGTGCGGTCTGGATAACATTGCCACACCAGATTCTGAACCAACAAACGCAACGCGCGACGCTCCTGCTCCAACCCGGCGTGTTCGAGTCCGTCACGCAACGTCGCATATTCTGTCAATACTTGATCCTCAACGCGCCGCGCATCCAACCGCGCAGCGGATTCGCCGCGCCCCCACAACGGGGCGGTCGGATGCAGGTCGCCGGAATGCAACCGTTGCACCAAGGTCGCGTCGATGGCGGCGGCTGCGAAAAAACTGTGCGTGCCTTCGAGCATCAGCACGTCACCGGACAGCGCCGTATTCCACGACTGCTCGGCAACGCGTCTTGACAAGACGGCGTTGAACAGCAACGAACGCGCGGCGGATAAATACAAACCGCGCTGGTGCCGGTCTTTGACTTGCAGCTCTCCCACGAACATCGCACGTGCTTGCGCCAGGTTATTCGCATCGATGCCGAAGCGTTGCTCGCCGAAGTAATTCGGCACGCCATGCGCACGGATCGCGAGCAACCGCGCCTCAAGCGCGCCGATCTCACCGCTCACGTCGCGCAGCGTAATCACAAAGCGATTGCCGTGGTGCGCGCCGCGCTTTAATTTGCGCCGGTTGCGCGTCACCTGCAACACACGCATCTCGGCGGACGCCAGTTGCGCCCAATCCGGTTCGCTTTTACCGCTGAGGTTCACGCTGAACCACTGCGAAGTCACCGCGTGACGGTCTTTCAAACCGCCATAACCGACATCCACCGGTTTAACACCGGCAAACTTCGCGAGCTGGCGCGCCAGCCATTCGGTGTTGGTGTTACGTTTTTGAAGCAACAACAGCGCGTGATCGCCGACGCCGTCGGGTTCAAAGCCCAGCACTTCGTGGACTTCAAAGTCTTCCGGAATCGCGCGTAACGTAGCAGTGGCAAGCGGCGCTCCCAGGACGTAGGAATAATTCATCACCAGGGGTAACGCCAAGAGCGGTTCGGCAGTTTGGTAGCCTGGATTGGCGCTTCCCACCGCGCTGGCTTTGTGCGGGGAGGGGGTAAACCCGGCATCGCAGTGTTCAACACTTCTTATCACTCTTCAATTAATGCAACGGCATGGCAGCCGATGCCTTCGAGGCGGCCGGTGTAGCCCATGCCTTCGGTGGTCGTCGCCTTGATGTTAACGCGCTCAAGCGCGATACCCAGATCAGCCGCGAGACACGCCCGCATCTCGGCAATATAGGGGGCAAGTTTCGGCTTTTGTGCCACCACGGTGACGTCGACGTTGCCGATGGCAAAGTTTTTTTGCGCAAGCGCTGCGACCACGCGGCGCAACAACACGCGACTGTCGATGTTTTTAAACTCGGCGCTGCTGTCGGGAAAATGTTTGCCGATGTCGCCCAGCGCCGCCGCGCCCAGGAGTGCATCGCACAGTGCGTGGATCAGCACGTCGCCATCCGAATGGGCTTCGAGCCCGTGGCTATGCGGCACGTTGACGCCGCCCAACAGCAGCGGCCGACCAGTGATGAAACGATGCGCGTCGTAACCGTGGCCGATGCGCATTAACCGCCTCCTTGCTGCTGGCGCAAATAAAACTCGGCGAGCGCCAAGTCTTCAGGCCGGGTGATTTTGATGTTGTCGGCCGCACCTTCCACCAGATGCGGCGTGTAACCGGCGCGCTCCATCGCAGACGCCTCGTCGGTGACCCGCGCACCTTGGTCGATGACGCGAGTCAGTGCATCGCTTAATTCGCCGAGCCGAAACATTTGCGGCGTGAGCGCGTGCCACAGCCGGTCACGCTCCACGGTTTCGAACACGTCGCTGTTTTCATCGGCACGCTTCATCGTGTCACGCACCGGCACCGCAAGCAGGCCGCCGTGGGGATAGTCATGCGCTGCGGCGATCAGCTTGTCGATGTCACTCAAGCGCAGGCACGGCCGTGCGCCGTCGTGCACCAGCACCCAGGCGTCGGGCGGCGCATGTGGCTGCAATTCGCGCAATGCGCTCAACACCGAGGTGCAACGCTCATCACCGCCCTTGGCCAACAGCACCGGCTTTTCGAGACGCAAGCGCAAGTCAGCCCAACGCGTGTCGCTGGGCGCAAGCGCGACCACGATGCCGTTGATCAGAGGATGCGTCGCGAGACGCGAGACGGTATGTTCAATGACGGCCTTGCCCGCCAGCGCCAGATATTGTTTGGGAACCTGTACGCCCATGCGCGTACCGCTGCCGGCGGCGGGAACCACTGCCCAATAAGCCATGCGTGCCAGACCTTGAATATTTAGAAGGCGGAGCCAGAAAAATACATTTCACATGCGGTGCCTGCGGACGCAGTAGTTGCATCGGCACTAAGCGGCGCGCGTCTTTGCTCGTCCGCTTGGGCGCTTTGTTGTGCGCTCCATTGTTTTAGCCAGCTTTATTAACGACAGCAGCGCATTATCTACTGCTTCTTCATTTGGAAAAACGACGGCGACTTCCGGCTTGAGAACCACCATGTTCGACGCCTCCTTTAAGCGCTTTGCATACTTGCCGCGAACCAAGGACACGGGAAAGTCAGACAATGTGTACTCGGATCGCAGCGAGTCTTTCGGTGTGCGTTTAACCTTCCGCAGCTAGGCTTAACGTGCAACCACCTGATAAAACGTCTCGTCCGACTTGATCATGCCCAGCTCGGTGCGCGCGCGTTCTTCAATCGCGGCCGTGCCGGATTTCAAATCCTGCACTTCGGCTTGCAGCGCGTTGTTGCGTTCCTGCAAGGCGCTGTTTTCCCGCTGCTGGGCTGCGACGGTTTCATTCAAGCGCCAGATGTCACGCACGCTACCGGAGCCGGCCCACAGCTTGATTTGCAGAACGATGAACAAGATCGACAACACGGCCACTAGTATTTTCAAGTGTGTTCTCCGCAACTCACTGCGTGGATTGGAGCACCGCCCCTACGCACTAAATTGTTAGTTCAGGGATAAATTGCAAAGTTCCCGATTCCGCACCAGCCACCTTGGGGTAGGTCAATGCCCCAACCCGTTACAGTTTTTCCAGTTGCCTTAGCAGTCAAGGCAATTGCCATCACAGATTTCGCAGCCGGATCATTGAGTGACAATGCAATCGCTGCCTTATCGTTGAAGGAGCACAGGAAGTGCGACGACCCCCGAGTAGCCGTAGGAGCCGGGGGTTTTGTCGGAGTCCGCGCGTGAGCGCGGGTGTAGACAAAACACAAGGCAACCGACACGGCGTAGAGTCATTTGTGGCAGTCATGGCGCG